>JAVHLM010000017.1 GCA_031082125.1 Candidatus Eremiobacterota bacterium | reverse complement strand
CGGCGGCGGCGGCGGTGGCGGCATGATGGGCCCCGGCGGCGGCGGTGGCGGCGGCATGATGGGTCCTGGCGGCGGCGGTGGCGGCCAGATGGGTGGCGGTAACCGTGGTGGCGGCGGCGGCGGTCGTGGCGGCCGGTAAGGAATGAGGTAAAGGCCCGATGGCCTTTGATGTGGAAGCCTCTCCCTGTATGCGTAAGGCAGGGAGAGGCATTCATTGAATAAGTGACCCCGGCGGAAGTTCATTAGTGTTTCGTGGTGTTGAGGAGGTTAGTACCTATGGAAAAAAAAGATGCCCTGGTGATTATCATTCTAATCATATTGGCGACATTTCTAGGCTCTGTCATCGTGACCCAGCGCCCTCCAAGGGCAGTGGTCACAAGAAAGGGAGAAAAGGCGAATGTGGTGAATATTTTTATCCACCCCAAGCTCAAGCAGCCCGATCTCACCATCAACCAGTTGATCTCCGGCACGATGGTGCTCAATGCAGACAGGGAATACGCTCTCAATGACAGGCAGAAAAAGGATATGCTCGCGTGCCTTGGCGAGATTAAGCAGAAGCAGCAAGATTATAAGAAACTCTCCAATGAAATTGATGACTCCAAGGATAAGATTCTGAAAGTGCTCACGGAAAAACAGGTGAAGTTTATCACCCAGAACAAGGAAGAAATAATGATACAGTTCCAGGCACGCATGGGGAGAGCGGGGTCGGAAAGCTCCGAGTTGCTCACCCAGTTTGAGAAGACCCTTAACAAGAAGTAAGGCGCACGACGCTGATTATTATATGAGGAGGCTTATTCATGGGGAAAAATGATGCGTATCTGATAGTGCTGCTGATAATTATTGCCGTTGCGCTTGCCTTGGGGATCATGGTAAAGAATGCCCATCTGGCGGTTATGACGGAGCCGCAGCAGACCCGCTCCAATGTGCTGGTTATCTTCGAGGCCCCGAGAACTACAGATCGGCTTTCGCTTGATGACGTGCTCATGGGAGTGATGATGCTGGGCTCTTCAAAGGATGTGAGCCTCAATGAGAGCCAGAAGACAGAGATCCAGAAGATCATCGGTGATATGAGGCCCAAGCAGGAAGAATTCAAGACTTTCGTCAAGAGTGTCGATGGAATTGTGAAAAAGATGGCCAATGTGCTCACCGAGAGGCAGAAGACCTATATACACCAGAATATGGACAACCTCAGGATGGGACTTTCATCTGATGAGGCGGCGGCACCGGGCCAGAATATCATCGACATGCTGGAGAAGGATCTTTTCCAGGACAGGCCGGAGAAAACGAACTGAGAGCGTCATCTCAGGGCCTGCTGCCTGAGAAGTCTATGAAATTCCTTATATAGAGGGAATAGAGAAAAGAAAGAGACGCGCTGCCGTGTCTCTTTTCTATTTCCCTGAGGGTGGTCTTTCCATCTACCATTTCGATAATGGCCTTTGCCCTGTGTGAGACGGGGATAACCTGCGTATGGTGGATAAGGGCCAGTCCAAATTCCTCCTGGCGCGTAATGAAGCGGGGAGAAGGGCAGAGGTCTTCCTCAAGGGTTATCTCCAGTATTTTTTCGGGGAGGCGCTCCTTTTTGACGTGACCCCTGATGAGGGGATCGCAGGGCTCTGAAAGAAGGTCGGCAATGGCCCTGCAGCCCGAGGGACAGTAAGAGAGCTTTATGCACCGGCTGCACTCTCTTGGGAGCTGCTCCCTCCATTTTCTCAGTGCTTTCGATTTCCAGAGGTGCGAGACTTCCTCCTTGAGAAGGCTCCCGATTATCCTCGGCGAGTGGTTGCACGGCCTCAGGTTCCCGAAGGGATCTACCGTTCCGAAGGTGATGCCGGCGAGGCACCCTGATGAGGAAGAGGGGAAAAAGCAGTAGGGCACACAGTTCCCGATGAGGCAGTTATAACCCTGCTTCTGGAGCTCATCGATTTTTTCGAGGGCACCTTGAAGCTCCTCCTCGGAAACGCTGACCCCCTCCCGTGGGATGCCGATATACCTGTTGAATACCGTTCCTTTTGCCCCCAGCTCGCAGGAGAGGTTCACAAGGTCCTCTATATGCTTTGCGTTATCCTTAGTGAGGACGGCATTGGTATTTACTTCAAAGCCGGCCTGTACAAGGGTCCTTATGGTGCCGGTAACTTGCTGGAATGAGTCCTTCCCTGCGAAGCTGAGGTGCGATTCACCTGTGTGGCCATGGAGCGAGACAAGAAAGGAGGAGAGGTGCGCAAAGCTCTGGAACCTGTCGGCCATGGCGTCGGCGTCTTTCCAGAGGCCGTTGGTGAAAATATGATAATACTTTTTTTCTTCCTCGAGGGAGGACAGGATATCAAAGAGGTCGCTCCGGAGAATAGGCTCGCCGCCGGTGATCCTGAACTCCTGCACATAAGGTGAGAGCTTCCTGATGAGCGAATCCCACTGCGGGGCAGTGAGGAGCTTCTCGGAGTGCTCATGAGGAAATACATTGCTGCACCCGGGGCAGTTGCTGTTGCAGAGCGTAGTGACCTCAAGTGATATGACGACAGGCCCTCTCAGCTCAAGTACCATTTAGAAGATTGAGTCTCCAGGCGTAAGGTTTACATGGTATGCAGGAGTATTGGTGTGAGAAAAGGTGGTATTGGAGTGACTGTTGGTATGAGTCGAATACTGGGCAAACTCATGCTGAAGCGACTGAGGGGCGGGAAAGGTCTGGGAGGTGGTAATGCAATTGGTAAGGCGCACTATGGGCGGGCAGTCCGTAGGGAGAAACTCCATGGTCTTCTGGAGCGTCCTGGGGAGTTTCTGGACGTCGGGGAGATTCTCGCTTTTTTCCACCGAGGCCTGCACCTGTTTTGCCGAGAGGCCCATAAAGCTCGCAATGGCAAAAAGGCCCACCATGGACGTGGCAAAAGCCCGGCGGAGTGTGCCGCAGAGCGGGCGCTCAAAAAAGCTGAACTCGTATCCCGGCATGAGTCTTGTAAGAAGCCTCTCAAGAATGCCGGGCTCCCTCACTGTGGAATGGAGCTTTATGAAGACGGGCTGCTCCTGGCGCTCTTCAATGAAGTAGGCTCTCAGCTCCTGCCGGCCGAGGAGTGCCTTAAAGCGCTCAATGCAGGCAAGAGCCGGGGAATCTTTGCAGCCCTTGAAGGATCTGTCCTTTTTCTGAAGGGTGACCTTAAATTTGTAGCTCATGAGAAAGCTCCTTTCCTGATGGGTCGGTGCCCGATTAGGGGGGGGGACCGGGCATTGGACCGGGATTGCTGTTCGTATGGGAGTTTGTGTGAGGAGTCGAATTCTGATGGGTATAGCTGCTGTTGGTATGGTTCAGACTCTTCACAAGCTCAAAGGTATGAGAATCGCTCGTTGAAACGCAGTCAACGGCCGCATAGGCTTTTTCTGCAAAGCGGAAGCTGAGGGGGCAGTCAGAGATCTCTGCCTGGTGCTTCATGGCGGCCTGGCTTTCTTTGCCTTGCTGCGCTTTTTCCCCGGGGGAGCCCGGGGTCAGGATGCTTCCGAAGAGGAGGAGGCATGCCACGGTTTTCGCCATGAAGCCCGTCATCCTCCTCTGCGTAAATGAATATTCCAGGGGATCGCTGAAAAGGGAGATGATTTTCTCGCCAGGTGAGGGCTCCCTGCTTGAAAGAGCGCTGGGCATCAGCTTCACAAGGGGAGCGCTATCATGGCCTTTCGAGGGCTCCCACAGGGAAAGCTGCCGCATGACAAGGCCGTGCATGACGAAGTCCCTCATCTCCTGGAGTATATTCCTCTTCCCTTCTCCGGGTCTGTGAAGGCGCGCCTTTACCGTGAGAGGACTGCCTGGAATACGGTGTGCCATAATGTACCTCAGTGCAAACAAAAGTAAGCCCTTTTCAGGGGGTACTCCTATTATATATGATAGCCCGCTCTTTTTCAAGAGTACCGCTCACTGCCATGGGGAGAAAATTCTCCTACCAGGCAAGTTCCTTGTGACCTCCAAGGATCGATTCGAGCTTGATCTTCACCGATCCTCCCGAAAAGTTCTGTGATCCTGTCTCGTCGGTCCTGGGAAAGTACACATAGCCCTGGGTTTCGCTGTTGGGCCCCACGCCCTTGTCGAGGGAATCCTCGTACCGTGAGGCCGTGACTTTCTGCCCGGCGGAATTGACGAGATACATGTGCCATTTGAAGGGGGCAAGCTGCAGCACCGTCTTCCCCTTGTTCATTATCTTGACGTGGAAGACTGCCGACGTATCGGTTCCCATCTGCTGGACAAGGCCGTTTTTTATCTCAGCGATCTGCCCTTCATCGGTAATTCCCTCCTTGGAGGCAAAAAACCTTGCCTGGGAAGCGATGAGAGCTTCATCGTAATAAGTAACGGCCACCGTCACCACCGATTCCGTTCCCAGCTTCTTGGAAGTGTTGTACTGATTCAAAAGGCCCGACCCTACCGTGACAAGCATCCAGGGATCGGCATAGGAGGCATATGAAAGATAGCCCAGCGCGTTCACGGCAAGCGATACCTCGCCGATGCCCACTCTCATCTGCCCCTTGGGGCCGCTTTTGAAGGATACCACCTTTATCTGGGACTGCAGCCTGTCCAGGTAAGCCTGCGACTCTCCGCCGCCTGTCGAGGGGGCTCCCGATTTCCAGGTATCATTGTTTTTCAGAGCGGGAGGAGGGGGGGTATAGGGCACGGAGAAAGGCTCCGTGGTGACCACATCTCCCACCCTGACGGTCTGGTCACGCTCAAGGGTGACCACGGAGGCCTCTGAGGAGAAAGAGTCAACAAGCACGGTCTTTATCTTTCCCACGGGATTCCCTATGCGGTGCACGTAGAACTCCTGCCCGGGAGCAAGGGAATCATTGGAGCCCTTGTTCAGTATGATCCTGGTGCCTTCTATTCTTATCACCATTGCGGTCAGGGCCTGAGCCCCCCCTGCAGTAATCAAGAGCATCAGAGCTGCCATGAGCGCCGCCCTGACCATGCGGTGAATGTCCATCATGCATCACTCCTTGAAGAGAGCGGTAAAACTTCTCCCTGTAAAGGATATAATCCATTTTCGTTGAATAGTCAAGGGGCAAATTCCGCCCGGGAGGGTGATAACGATTTTTTTCCGTTTCCGTTTCCGCAAAAAGGTCGAGAGAGATCCCAGGAAGGAGATAGCCCTCTTTGTCATCCTCATCGTGGTGATTCTCCTCGCATTCATGGGAGCTCTGCGCTATTTTGTCGTGAAGAGCTCGGTGCTCACCACGAGGGTGGACAGGAAGGTCAGGAATCTCTCCTTTTCGCTGAAGATGGAAAAAGAGGTCTATTATGCCGGTGACGACGTAAAGCTCAGGCTCGGCGTCAAGAACCTGAGCGACAAGCCGGTCTATCTTGAGTTTCCCACGAACCTTGAGGCGGACTTCCTGGTGCAGAGGGAGCAGGATCTTTTCTTTGTGAAAATTCCCTTTGATGTGTGGAAATACTCGGCAAAGGTGGGGCAGGTCAATACGCCCCACACCGTAAAGATTGAGGGGGGCAGGGAAAAGGTCTTCACCGGTATCTGGGATCAGAGCGATTTTGAAGGAAAGCCCGTGGTCCCAGGAAAATATCGGATCACGGGCTCCATTGATACCAAAAATTTCAAGATCAAGCTTTTCCTGAGAGGGGAGACTGCCACCAAGTAGCGTTACTCCCTCTTTCTGAGGCCCTTGATCATCTCGAGGGCGATAACCCCTTTCTGTATCTCGTTGGTTCCTTCATATATCTGGGTGATCTTCGCATCCCTGAAGAGCCTTTCGGCGGGATGGCCATAGCGGATCGAAAGGAGTCCCATGAGGCTCACCACCCTGTTTGCCACTTCCACTGAGACATCAGAGGCGAAGAGCTTCGCCATGGCGGCGTCCCGTGAGGCATGCCTGTCCCCGGAGTCCACCGATCGGGCTACGGCATATATGAGGGCCCTTGTCGCTTCGACAAGAGTGGCAATGGTGCCAAGCTCGTTGTGGAGCTCGGGGATGTCAGGGAGGGCTCCCCGTTCCTTCTGCAGGCCCGCAAGATAGTCAAGGAGCACGTCAAGCCCACCCTGGGCAATGCCAAGACCCTGGGCGGCAACACCGGGCCTTGCCTTGTCGAGGGTCTTCATGGCGACGACGAATCCCAGTCCCTCCCTGCCGAGGAGGTTCTCTTTCGGCACGGGGCAGTCATCGAAGATGAGGTTCATGGTTGTTGAGCACCGTATTCCCAGCTTTTCCTCTTTTCTCCCGAAGGTGAAGCCCTCCCAGCCCTTTTCCACTATGAAGGCCGATATTCCGCGGCCTCCCCTGGATCGGTCCGTTGAGGCAAAGATGGTGTAGGTCTCCGCTTCCTTGCCATTGGTGATCCACTGCTTGTTCCCCCTCAGCAGATAAAAATCCCCCTTTTTTGTTGCAGTGGTCTGTATTCCTGTGGCATCAGAACCTGCTTCTGGCTCAGTGAGGCCGAAGGCAGCCATTTTTTCACCCCGTGCCACGGGGGTGAGATATTTTTTCTTCTGTTCCTCGTTTCCATGGAGAAGTATGGGGAAGCTTCCCAGGGCGTTGGCAGCGAAGCTGATGGCGATTCCCGACGAGACCCGCGAGAGCTCCTCGACGGCGAGGCAGAGCTCCATGACGCTTCCTCCCAGGCCGTCATATTCCCTGGGGAGGAACAGGCCCATGAGGTTCTCTTTGCGCATCGCCTCTATGACCTTCCAGGGAAACTCCTCCTTTTCATCGAGCTCCAATGCGAGAGGCGCAGCCACTTCCTGGGCAACTTTCCTGAATGCCTGCTGGATTCTCTGTTGTTCTTCCGTAAGATGGTAATTCAAGTGGAGTCCTCCTTTTTCTCTCTGGGTGGTTATTTTTTTTTCTTTGTTTCCCTAAAACTGCTGAAAATCCTGTCAGCGGGAAAAAATGGAGGGGAGCATTGAATGGAATGATGCAGGGTTTATGTGACGAGAGGTCCGGGGATTCATGGCGAAGAAGGAAAGGTGCCCTCCCGTGAAAAACTATGGGAGAGTGGAGAAAAGCCCTCTTTCACGTCCCCGGGGGAAATCGGCCTTTTTCCTTGAGGGAAAGGGCATTCTGCTCCTTGTCCTCTCAGGTTACCTTGTCTGTGCGCTGGGAGTGATTGCTCCGGTTCTCCCTGTGATAAGGACCCATGTGGTGGGTGAGCTTGGTCTCATGCAGGATCTCGAGGGAAACCTCTGGGTCCAGTGGTACGTGCACAAGGCCTTATCTTCCGGAATCTCCCCTTTTTACACCGCCCTTGATTATTACCCCTATGGCTGCAATCTTCTTCTTCTTCTCGGGAACATGGCCGATGCTTTTCTCTCTCTCCCTTTCCAGCTTCTTTTTCACCGGTGGGCTTATTTCAACGTCATGTGCATGGCGGTCATCATTGCCAATGCGCTCTCAGGGTATGCCCTGGGCCGCACTCTTCTCTTCAGCCCCGCCGTTTCTTTCATATGCGGGCTTGTGGGAGCCCTCAACCCTTATGTGCTCTTCGAGATCTCCCATGGAAGAGTCGCCCAGTCAATGATATTTCCCATGATGCTTTACCTGCTGTGCGCCCTGCGCTTTTTCAGGGGCACCGCCACCCGCAGGGATCTCTTCCTGGCCGCCCTCTCCTTTGTCATTTCCTGTCTTTTCTACTGGTTTTACGGCTTTTTCCTTGTCATGGTCACTTTCCTTTATTTATGCTGGCTCCTTGCCTCAAAGGAGAGGGGAGTTCTGAAAAAAGCCGCCGCCCTGGCGTGTCTTTCCGCTCTCATGCTTGTCCCTGTGATTCTCCCTTACTGGAGCGCCTATAAGCACTCAGACAGCGATACGGGTATCCGCTTTTTCACTGATTTTCCTCCCGGGGACTCGGTGATGAACGGAGCCTTCGAGGGGAATATCAAATATATCCTGGCTCTCTCGGAATCCCTGAGGAATCCCTTCTCAATGACGCACTTTTCCTCGCCTCCCACCATGGTCCTTGCGATTTTTTTCCTCCCCTTTGCGGCCCTTCTGTTCATGAAGGGCGCTCCTCGTTTCTGGGGAGCGGTCTTTCTCTTCTTTTTCCTCATCTCCCTCGGTCCCTATATGAAGGTGGGAGACACCTTCTATGTCACCGCCCTGGGGAGTCCTGTGCCGCTTCCCTACCTTCTTTTCTACAAGTATCTCCCTTTCTTTTCAAGGCTCTATTACCCCTACCGCATGGAAAGCGTCATGGTGCTGTCAATGGTGATCATGACGGGCTATGCTCTCTCGCGCTTCATGAAAAGGGAAGGTCTCCCCCTGGGGGCAAAATGGGGCATTGTGTCGCTGATTCTGCTGCTCTACGGAGGAGAACTCACTCTGAAAGGGTACCTTCCTGTGCAGGTGTCAAGACCTTGTGCTCCCGCCTTTTATTCCATGATTTCCCGCGAAGGAGCCATTGCCCTTGTCAATGTGCCGATAGGCTACTGTCATGACGCGGTTTTATACCAGATTTATCATGGGAAGGCCATGCTCGGCGGCCCTGGCGAGTTTGATGTGATGAGGTACCCAGGTCGCTACAAGCGTTTTATAGAGGAGAATGCCCTTCTCTGCCGCTTCTTTACCCTGGAAAAAGAGCACTATGTGCCTGTTGAGGAACTCAGGTGCGATGCCGGGAAGCTCTCTCTGAAGGGATTCAAGTATGTGATAGCGCACAGGAGGTTCTTCCAGGCCATGGAAAACCCCGGGGGGAAGCTTGATTATGACGAGGCAATCGCCCTTCTTGAGGAGGTGCTTGGCCCCCCTCTCGCCTCGACTCCCGGGGAAACGCTTTTCCTGCTACCCGGGCGGCCAGTTAAATGACCGCCATGTTATGGAAGTGCAGGCGGAAGACGCTCTGGCCCGCCATATGCCTGCAGTTGCCCACCAGGCGGAATCCCTTTTTTATGCTACCCGGGCGGCCAGGTAAATGATCGCCCCCCCATGAGATGGAAATGCAGGTGGAAGACGCTCTGGCCCGCCTTTTCCTTGCAGTTGCTCACCAGGCGGAATCCCTCGCTCTCCAGGCCGGCCTTTTTCGCAAGAAGGGGGATTGCTTTTATCAGGTGGGCCGCGTATTCCCCTTCCTCAGCCGACATTGCCAGCAGGTCGGGGAAGTGCTTCCTGGGCACGATGAGGATATGGACGGGAGCCTGGGGGCTTATATCGTGGAAGCACACGATCTTGTCATCTTCATAAAGGCGCTTCGAGGGGATCTCCCCCTTGATGATGCTGCAGAATATACATTTCATAGTAAAGGCCTCCTTTGCCGGTAAGAGCCGATCTTTTTATGCTGGTTCTTCCGAGGGCGTGAATATCCTCCAGGAGGGTGGCTTGAGAGCTGTTGCCCCCGGGGGAATAAAAAATTAATTATTCAGCTATTTCTTAAGGTGCATGCTTTTTCAGGGGATACTGGGAGAGAGGGAGGATCTGGGATGCTCCAAGGGGAGGGAAAAATAAAGTGGCGGCGAAATAAAGGGAAGGAATCTTTCTGCCCCGGGATTTTTATCCTCTGCTTGCTATTTTCCTGTTTTTCTGGTATAATTAACGAAATTTTGTTCTCTGCTCCCGTGGGTTCTGAACATGCGGAAAGCCGCCAGAGCGGCATGGAGCACAATGTATGAATTCCAATAAGCGAAGGGGAGAGGTCACCATGAAAAAATTAATCGCCATTATGATGATAATAGGCTTTCTGGGTATCTTTTTCTCTGCCGGGCCCGCTGTGGCAAAGGGGGGAGAGGACAATAAGTTCACCTTCTGGTACTCCCTCCCGCCGGAGCATCACACGCTGATGACAGAGCTTGTCGCGGAGCACAACAAGGAAAAACCTCAGTACACCGTGGTAGTGAAAAATTTTAAATCACCTAATGACCTGTACACCGCTCTTCTCGAGGGGAAGGAGACTCCCGATATCGCTCTTGTCGATGCATCGTGGCAGGAAGACCTTGTAAAGAGCGACAGGATAGTCTCTGTAGAAGATCAGATGCTCAAAATAGCTGCATCAATAAGGGTTGTAGCCAAGATGGACACCTTCAAGCCGCTCTGGAAAAGCTGTAATGTCGGTGAGAAGCTCTGGACAATGCCTTACTTTGCCGTGAACCACGCTCTGATGTACAACCCCGAGATGTTCAAGGACAAGCAGATTACAAGGCCTCCCGTCACGTGGGGCGACCTTGTGGCAATGGGGCAGAAGCTCACTGATCCCGCCAAGGGAGTGTGGGGCTTTTACCTTCCCATGGCGGCCTCGCCGAAGGAGCTCGCCTATCTTTACCAGATCTTTCTCTGGCAGGCCGGAGGGGATATCTGCAAGCCCGAGGAGCTCAAAGTGGCTTACAACAGTGAGTTCGGACAGAAGGCCCTGCAGTTCTGGGTGGATATCATTCACAAGCACCGCATCGCCCCTTCCCGCCCCGACGACCTGAGCAAGGTCGCCATGCTGGTGGGCTCGACGAGAGAATATCTAGAGGCCAAAAAGAAAGGCGTCAATTTCGGCGTGGTGAAGTGGCCTATCAAAAACCAGAACGTGGGCGACATCGTGGTGACCAGCATCGCCATTTTCAAGGGGAGCCCCGAGCGCGTCGAAAAAATGTGGAATTTCACTTACTGGCTCACGGAGTTTCCCCAGGCCTCCAAGTGGTCCCTTGCCACCCATTATCTCCCGGCGAACAAGCAGGTCACCCTCTCGCCGGAATATTTCAGCTATCTTGAAAAGAACAAGGGGATCCGCACCTTCATCGCCCTGCTGGAAAAGGGAAGCGCCAAGCCCGGCATGCGCAATTACGAAGTGATTATGGGTGATCTGGGCGAGAAGATCCTGGAAGCGCTTTCCGGCAGGGTCACCGTTCAGGACGCCCTCAACAAGGCCGCCGGAAGGGCAAATATCATGATCCGCCAGGAGGCAGGCAAAGGGAATGTTTCCTCGATGAGGTAGGGATTCACTGAAAGAGGGTATAAAAGGGAGAATTGTCCCGGACAGTTCTCCCTTTTTTATAGCATCTTTTCATTCAGGAACGCTCGCCGTCAGGGAAAAAGAACCTGTCCCCGTCACTTCAGGATACAAGGAGACAAAGCCGTCACCATGAGGAAAAAAATAATGGTTCTTCTGGCACTGCTCTTCGCGGCATATCTTTTCCCTGTCGTCCCCGCCATGGCAGAGGCGGCTTCTCATCCCTCTCCCGCCGCCCTGATAGAGAGGATAGAGGCGAACAATGACTACGGTCTTGCCTTCAGATCGCAGGAGCGTTTCCAGGAGGCTGCCGCAGTCTTTGAAAAGAGCCTTGCCACCATAAGCGATCTTGAGGCCGCGGGGGCTTTAAGCGCTGCTGAAATGATGGAGATGAAGGTCCTCCTTTCTTTCTGGTCTGCCACCTGTTACCGCCTCGATTCCCGGCCCGATGAGGCTCTCCGCTTGTACCGCCAGGTGATTGACGGAAAGGGAGCAATTGAAGTGAACCTTGATGCGCTCCTTGGGCTTTCTGAGCTCTCCCTGGCTTGCGGTGACGTGAGAAAAGCCCTTCAAAATCTTGTCGCCATCGAAGAAAAAAGCCTGTCCTCTCCTGAAATAGCGCGGGCACTGGAACAAGGTGAGCTTAAAGGTGGAACTTCATTTTATATTGCCAATGTAATGAGAAAGGCGCATCTCATGAGGCTGAAAATCCTCATAAGAGAGGGCCGTTTTGACGAGGCCTGCCGCATTGCCTCCCTTCCCTGTTATCGTTTCTTTCATAAGGAGCTCATGAAGCTCTCAGGGATAGAGCCATCGGCTGCCGCGGAGCTTATCTGTGGCATGGGAGCCTTCGACAGGAGAAAAGCCCTCTATTTCACGTGGTGGCTCCTGGAGCTGAACGATGAATATGACTATCTTATCCTTCTCCTTCAGGGGAGGATTGCTGCGGGCCTCGGCAGCGATGCCAGGCCCTTTTACCTCGGCGCCGAGAGCGCCGTTGAGCTCTCCCCTCTGGATCGTCTCCGCCAGTGGCTTTCCACGGTGAGCGGCGAGCTTGCCCCTGAAGCGCTCCCCCTTGAGGTGACGGTCACCGAGGCCCCCGAGAGGGACATAAGGCATGCCTTGTCCCGCGGCAACCTCAAAGCGCGGAGAATTCTCGCCGTGAGGCTTGCAAGGATCGACGCCCTCCTCTCCCCGGACCATGCTGCCGAGGCAGGCACCCTCATTGAGGAGTCGGAGAAGCTCTGCAAAACCCTTCCCCTCTGCCCGGAGCTTTATATTGACTCCCTCAGGGTGGCGCAAAGCGAGAGATGCCTTCTTCTCAAGGATGCAAGGAAAGCCCGGGAGCTCTCCATGGAAGTCTGTGAGAGGGGCGGGCCCTATGATTTCCTGCTGGCGCGGGCCGCCCTGGTTCTTGGCGAAACATCCATGGGCTTGAGGAAATGGAAGGAAGCAGGCGGGAATTATGACGCATCACTTGAGAGGATCTCCTTCCCTGCATTCCAGGGCACGGTGTCTCTCAAGGAGCGATCATTACTTCTGGAGAGGGCGGGACAGGGGCTTGCTGGGGCGGCACTGAGAGACAATGACTCCCAGGGAGCCTTTATTGCCTCTGAGCGTGTCAAGAATGGCCACCTTATGGAATGGTGGCGCAGTTTTTCCCTGTTCCCCGAGTCATCGTTTCAGTCATCCCCGGAGCTGAACAGGTCCCTCTGCCGTCTTTACGGGATAGAGAAGGCTCTGGAGCGCCACTGGGAGTGGCCCCTTCCCGCGAGCGCCGGCGACATTGAAGCCCTTGCCGCGGCGAAGAAAAGCGAGGAGGGAAGGCTTGCCGCCCTTAGCGCAGGCATGGCGGGCGCCTATCACTATTTCGTGAGCGGCAAACCTGTCACTATTCCTGAGCTTGAAGGCCTCATAGACGAAGAGACAGTGATTCTCTCTTATATGGCGGTGACGGGGCCCGGGGGGAGCGAAGGCTCCCTGGTCCTGTTTGTCGTGGCGAGGGATCTTTTCTGCTCCTATGAGCTTGAGACAAAGGGAGGCGACGTGGCGGCGAAGGTGGCGGTGCTCAGCAGCAGAGTCGCCGGCCATTCCCATCTCTGGAGCGGCGTGGCGACAGATCTCTATTCCCGCCTCATCGATCCTGCAAGGCAGCACCTGGAAGGGAAAAGGCATCTCCTCATCATCGCCCACGGTGCCCTTTCCGCCCTCCCCTTTTCGCTTCTCTGCGACAGAAGGGGCACCAGGCTTGGCGACAGATTCACCATCTCATCCCTTCCCTCGGCGACGCTCCTTGCCCCCCTGTCGCTCAGGAGGATCTATGGCTCGTACGACAGCCTTTTTCTCTGCGACCCGACGGATGCCTTCCGGGATGGCTTAAGAGGACTTTTTGCCGTGAAGGAGTCTCCCCGGGGGGGAAAAAGCTTCCGGGAGCTTGCTGACGTGGCGTCCCGCTCCTCCATAGTACACCTTTCGGTGCCTGCCCGGGTCTCCTCCCTCTCGCCCCTTGACTCTTCGCTCTGCTTCCCTTCTTATCTTGCCACCCTGGAAGAGCTGGCCGCGTGCCCCTTGCTCTCCACCCTGGCGGTCCTGGACAGGGGGAAGGTGGTCACGGGGGGAGCCTATGGGGGAAGTGAAATGGGCGCCCTTTATGGAAGTTTCCTCTCGGGGGGAACGCCTCTTCTCCTCTTCTCCTTCTGGGAGCTTCCGGACCGTGCGAGGCGGGACTTCATGCTCGCTTTTTACCGTGAGCTCGCGGCTTTGCGCAATCCTCATGAGGCCCTCAGGAGAGCGCGGCAGGAGACCAGGAAATCTCTCCCGCTCCCCTTCTTCAGTGAATCCTTTGTGCTTTACGGGTACTGACTTTTCCGGGGAGGAGGAAATGCCCATGGAGTGTAGAACTGTTACTCTCTTATGATGAGCTTTCTAGAAGACATAGGCATTGGTATTATAAGGTTTTTGGAGTACGTGGGGGGTGTGATGACCCTCTTCATCGAGACTCTGTTCTGGATCCTGAGACTCGATATCCGCCTCAGGCTCACGGTACAGCAGATGGCGATTCTCGGGGTGAACTCCATTTTTATCGTGGCCATTACCACCTGCTTTGCCGGCGCCGTCATATCGCTTCAGCTTGCCAATTTAGCCGTCCGCTACGGCCTTGCCAAGTTCGTGGGCGGCGGCGTGGGGATATCGATGGCGAGGGAGTTTGCCCCCATGCTCACGGCGATAGTCGTTGCAGGAAGAGCGGGGTCAGCAATTACGGCAGAGATAGGTTCGATGAAGGTTACCGAGCAGATAGACGCTCTTGAGGCGATGGCTACAAGCCCCGTAAAGTACCTTGTGGTTCCCCGCTTCATAGCCTGCCTCACCATGTTACCCATCCTCACCCTTTTTGCGAATATTGCCGGGGTGCTGGGGGGATCAGTCGTGGCAAGCCTTCTTGCAGGCATCACGCCCACGATGTTCTATGACAGTATCCGCATGATGGTGAACATGAACGATTTCTGGGGGGGGATTCACAAGTCCCTCTTTTTTGCCGCCGAGGTGGCTATGATAAGCTGCTACCAGGGCCTCACCACGAAGGGGGGAGCCGCGGGAGTGGGCATAGCGACGACGGGATCGGTGGTCTTTTCCATGATAGTGATTTTTATTACAAATTATTTTCTCTCGGCTTGGCTTTTCCCGCCGATATAGCCGAAAAAACAGGTGGAATATGGCGCAGGATGTGAAGGAGCAGCTTCCCTTTCTTGTCATCAAGGATCTGCTCGTGAAGCGGGGAACAAGGACTATCCTCAACTACGTGAACGTGACGCTCAACAAGGGAGAGACGCTCGTGGTGATGGGTATCTCAGGCATGGGCAAGAGCACTCTTATCAAGTGCATCATAGGGCTTCTCAAGCCTCAGGATGGCGAGATTTACATCAATGGAGAGGAGATTCTGAACCTTCCCATCCGCAATCTCAACAAGATCAGAAAAAAGCTGGGCATGGTCTTCCAGTCTCCAGCTCTTTTTGACTCCCTCACCATCCTGGAGAACGTGGCCTTCGGCCTCCGGGAGCATACCAAGCTCGCCGAGGAGGAGATAAGGCGCGAGGTGGCTGAGAAGCTTGCCATAGTCGATCTTGCCGGGACGGAGAACATGTTTCCCTCGCAGCTCTCAGGCGGCATGCAGAAAAGGGCCAGCATCGCGAGGGCAGTCGTCACCAACCCCGAACTTGTGCTTTATGATGAGCCCACTTCGGGTCTTGATCCCATCATGTCAAGCGTCATCAACGAGCTGGTGAACAGTCTGAAGCGGAGCCTCAACGTGACATCCATCGTGGTGACCCACGATCTCACAAGTGCCTATTCAATAGGCGACAAGATAGTGCTCCTCCACGAGGGGGAATTCGTCGAGATGGGAACGGTCGAGACCTTCAGGAACTCCGCCAATCCCGTCACGAGGCAGTTTATCGAGGGAAGTCCCGACGGTCCCATCAAGATGTAAGGATTTGTAAAGGGGGTTTTATCATGGAAGTAAGTCCAGCTGCGAAAGTCGGCATGATTGTAGTGCTTGCCCTGGTGATGTTCGGGCTCGTGATGTCGCAATTGAGCTACTGGAAGAACAGGGAGGTCGGTGTCCCCTACTACGTGGTCTTCAACAACGTATCGGGACTCCAGGTGGGCGCCCCGGTAAGAAAAGCCGGTGTGGACATCGGGAGGGTCACGAGCATCAGCATCATTGCAGGCGAGGGTGAAAAGAAGGAGTTTCTTGACAAGGTCCGCGTGAAAATCTATATAAGGGACAGGAATGAAATCCTTTCCACGACTTCGCTCTTTACGATCTCCAGCACCTTCATGGGTGACAAGTGGCTTGAGATTCTCCCCCGCCAGGGTGACAAGTTCAAGCCCTGCAATGACAAGAGCCCCAAGCCCTGGGATGAGCCCTATGTGGTGGGCCAGTCGCCTGTCACGCTTGACGATCTAATTGTCCAGGGGCAGTCCACCCTCACTGAGCTTCAGAAGGCTGTTGACAACTTCAACGGCATTGTGGGTGACTCAAAGGTGCAGCGTGACATCAAGGATACGGTCTCAAATTTCAAGGCTATCACCGGCAACATCAAGAAAGCAAGTGCCCGCATCGACACGGTCATCGATCAGCTCGCCTCGCGGACTGTCGGCATTGTCGATCAGGCCGGCGTGGTTCTGAAAAACGTGGACACTGAGATAAGGAGCGTCGGCGGTGACGTGAGAGGCTTCACCGCAACGCTCAAAAGGATGGCCGTCACCAACGAGGGGAGCATCAACCAGATAGTGAAGAACCTCAACGAGACCTCACACAACCTGAACGTCTCCATGAAAGCGGTCAAGGATCTTGTGACCAACGAGAAGTTCGGCGGGAATATCCTCAAGACCCTCGATAATATCGCGAATGCCTCCGAGGAGATAGAAGGCATTGCCGAAGATGTGCGGTCCATCACCAATGATCCCAAGTTGAAGGAGGATGTGAAGGCCACTATCAGGGAAGCGCGGCAGACCGTCGAGGGCGCCAAGGACCTCATAAAGCGCGTCCGGGCCACCCTTGGAATAGGAGAGGGTGAAAAGCTGAAGCTGCTCCAGCTCGACACCGATATGCAGTGGAACACCACCACGGGGCGCTCCTGCGGGAACGCGAACCTCTTCCTTCTCCCCAAGGCCCGCCACACTATGAAGGTCGGCGTCGAGGACATCGGGAACGCGAATTATTTCAACCTCCAGTATGGCCAGACCTATAAAAGCTTCCGCCCCCGCATAGGCATAGTCCGCTCGGCGGCGGGGCTTGGCACCGATGCCTTCCTGGGCAGGAATTTCGAGCTCAACCTGGATGCCTATGACCCCAACAAGGTGAAAGTGGACGTCCTTGGCAAGGTGCTCATCGACGAAGGCTTTTACATCACTGGCGGTGTCCGCGATGCCTTTGACGCCAAATACGGTGTGATCGGTGTGGGAAAAAGATTTTAAAAGGGGTTTTCTGCCGGGGGGAGAATTCTCAATCTGGAGAACCCGGAAAGGGAGAAAAGCCCCGAGGGGCCTTCTCTTGAAGAGGACTAGTGTTGGAGGAATTCGGTGCTTGAGGATAAATGGCTTTCTCCGGGGGAGGTTCTCGACAGCCGTTACAAGATAGTGAAGCTCATCAAGTCTGGCGGCATGGGGGCCGTGTACCAGGCGGAAGATGCCAAGATGGGCAACAGGATATGCGCGGTGAAGCAGATGCTTGACAGCTTCACCGATTCGGGCGAGCGCTCATCGGCCATCGACAGGTTCCTTTCGGAGATCCAGGTTCTGGGCCACCTGCGGCACCCCAACATACCCCAGGTGACAGACCACTTTCTGGAGAGGAATTCCTTCTATTTCGTGATGGAGTATATAGAAGGGAAGGATCTCTCGACTATTCTTCACGCCGAGGGAACGCCGGGCCTCCCCGAGGATCGGGTGCTCAGGATCGCCATCGAGGTCTGCGAGGCATTGAAATATATTCACGGTCTTGACACCCCCTTTGCCCACCGCGACATAAAGCCGTCAAACCTCCTTCAGCGCACCAGGGACTCAAGGATTCTCCTCATTGATTTCGGCATTGCCCGTGTCACCAATCCCCAGGAGGGGTACTGGATCGGCACGCCGGGGTATGCGCCTCCCGAGCAGCAGGCAGGGAAGCCCGAACTCCGTTCCGATATTTACGCGCTGGGCGCTGCCATGCATGAGCTTCTCTCCGGGAAGCGTCCCGATGACTTTGTCTTTGCCGCCTTTGCCGACTTCGGCGTCACGGTCTCGGAGCGCCTTGAAGAACTTATCACCCATGCGCTCATGTGGAACCCCGAAGAGCGCCTCCAGAGCGCCTTGCAGTTCCAGCAGTCCCTTATAGAGATTCTCGGCTATAATCCCGTCGATCACGAGGAAAATGGGGAATTCGCCTTTGTGACGGCCGTGCAGAAATTCAAGTCCGAGGTGCTTGACAGCCTTCTTTATGACATTATCACCCGCTATGGAAATGAATGCCATACGAGGTTTCTCCCCAAGCACCTTGACTATCTGGTCATCACCCTCGCATGCCCCACCTGTTTTGAGCTTATCATCAAGAAGAATGACCTCGAGCGCACCCTGGAATTCTACGAGAAACAAGGGATTCTTGACCCGCAGCTCCTGGGGAGCCTTGACCCCAAGAGGGGAGAAGAGGGGAAAGCGAGGGCCCTTGTGGAGAGGTTCGTGAGCGATTACGAGGAATTCAAGAATGCCAACTGGCAGATTATGTAGACGAGCGGGCTCGTGGGGATTTTTCAAAGGAACGAGGAATTGAGATGTACTTCAACAGAGACAAGCTCACGGGGCTCTATCAGGAAGATTATTTCAAGTTCCGCCTCGAGGAGGAAGTGATAAGAAACCTCCGCTACAAGCGTGACATGACACTGATTTTTCTGGAGGTCGATTTCAACTATTTTGTGAAGGATATCGATCTGCGCTCGGGATTCAGCTATTCCATATTGAGGCAGATAGGCAAGTTCGTGAGGGACTCGATAAGAAGGATTGACATTGCGGGCCGTCTTGGCGGCGACTGCTTTGCCGTCATTCTCCCCGAGACGCCCGAAGAAGGCGCCCTTGTCCTCGCCGAGAGGATGAGGAAGCTCGTTGAGGCTTTCGTCTTCAAGGGCAGCCCCGAGGCTCCCGAGCTCAAGGTTGCGGTGAACGTGGGCATTGTAGCCTTTCCCCGCCATGGGAAAAGTCCCGAAGAGCTTCTCAGCGTGGTGCAGAGGGCGCTTCTGATGGCACGGGAAGAGGGAGGCAACATGGTAAAGATCTATCCGGAGGCACTCTACGAGGAGGAGCCTTCCGGTGGGAAATAGGGATCGATCGTCGGAGCAAGGAGCGTTCCTGTGTCGGTAATCGTCTTTCTGCTTGTGCTCTTTTTCATATCGCTGCTTTTGGCGCTTATTCTCACGCCTGTCGTGAAAGTCATTGCCCAGGATCTGGAAATAGTCGATAAGCCCAGCGAGCGGAAGATGCACAGGACCCCAATCCCTTACTGCGGAGGCGTGGCAATTTACCTGAGCGTCTTTGCAAGCCTCCTTATCGCCGCGGTAATCTATCCCTTCTCGGGCCATACGCTCACCGGCAGGGAGATGTCCGTATTCTTCTCTCTTTTTCTCGGAGGGACCCTCACCATGCTCGTGGGCCTTATAGACGATATAGTGAACATGCCTCCCAAGGTGAAGCTTCTCTGCCAGATCGTCATCGTCCTTATTATCGTGCAATTCGGAGTGGCCGTGACCTTCATCAGCAACCCTTTCGGCGCCGGCATCTATTACCTGCCCAAGTGGCTCAGCATCGTGGTAACCCTTGTCTGGATCGTGGGCATCATGAATGCCCTCAACCTCCTTGACGGTCTTGACGGCCTTCTTGCGGGGGTGACCACCATCTCGGCCCTCATTTTCCTCGCCGTATCACTGATAAAGGGGCAGTTCCTCATCGCCATGGTGATGGCGAGCCTTGCAGGGGCGGCGCTCGGATTCCTTCGTTATAATTTCAATCCCGCCCAGCTTTTCATGGGAGACGCCGGGAGCCTTCTCATAGGGATTCTTTTTGCGAGCTGCTCGGTAATCGGCGCTCTCAAGAGCACTGCGACCCTTGCCCTCTTTGTACCGGTGCTCATCATGGGCCTTCCCATCATGGATACGCTCTGGGCAATTCTTCGGAGGGCGAAGAACAGGCAGCCCATATTCAAGGCTGACAAGGGGCACATCCACCACCGTCTTATGAACCTGGGGCTCTCGCAGCGCCAGGTAGTGCTTATCATCTATGCAATCAATGCCCTTCTGGGCATACTCGGGCTCGCTCTTTTCCATTACGTGAAATAACCGAAGAGGAGGCCCGGGCAGGAAAAATCATGCCGGGGAGAGACAGATGAAAAAGATTAAAGTAATGAGTATTTTTGGCACCCGTCCAGAGGCAATCAAGATGGCGCCCGTCGTACTTGAGCTCATCGGGAGAGAGGAGGTTCATTCCATTGTGGTGGTCACGGCACAGCACAGGGAGATGCTTGACCAGGTCCTCACGCTTTTCAGTCTCAGGACCGATGAGGATCTCAACATCATGCAGGAGAAGCAGACCCTTTCAGGGATTACCATAAGGGCCCTCACGGGGCTTGAGAAGGTGATGGAAAAGCACAGGCCTGACGCAGTCCTCGTCCAGGGCGACACCACGACAGCCTTTGTGGCAGCACTGGCAGCCTTTTACCATAAGATACCCGTCGGCCACGTGGAGGCGGGACTGAGAACCGAGAATAAATACAGCCCTTATCCAGAAGAGATGAACAGGCGCCTTATCTCCTGCCTGGGTGACATCCATTTCGCGCCTACCGCCGAGGCCCGGCAGAACCTGCACCGGAACGGCATCGCCGATGAAAGGATCTATCTGACGGGAAACACCGTCGTCGATGCTCTTTTCCATATCCTCTCGCTTCCCGGCATTGAGCTTCCCCCCATGGTGAAAGACCTGCACCGAGAGGGGAACAGGATCCTCTTCGTCGAGACCCACAGGAGGGAAAACCTCGGCGAGCCCATGGCCGAGACCTGCAGGGCGCTCAGAAAGATTGTCGGGCAGTTTGAGGACGTGGAAATCGCTTTCTCTGTCCACAAGAACCCCCTGGTGAGAGAGGTGGTGTTCAAGGAACTCGCAGGGGTCCCCAGGGTTTTTTTGATGGAACCCCTTGACTATCCTGTCATGGTGCGCCTCATGAAGGAAAGCTCCATGGTGCTCACCGATTCGGGGGGGCTCCAGGAAGAGGCACCTTCCGTGGGAAAGCCTGTGCTGGTGCTGAGGGAGAATACGGAGCGACCAGAAGGAATAAGGGCAGGGACAGCGAAACTTGTAGGGACGAGTATGGAATCGGTTTTTAAAGAGACAGAGCGGTTGCTCACCGACAGCAGCGAATACCGCAGAATGAGCAGGGCTGCCAATCCATACGGTGATGGAAAAGCAGCCCGCCGGACAGTTGACGCGCTCCTGCATTATACCGGAATCGCGGCGAACAGGCCCGATGATTTCGCAGAGGCACCAATGCCCGTATGAGCGAAAAGAAGGAGCGATCACCCTACCAATATCTGGGATGGGTTACCGGCCTCGGATTCACCATGATCTGCAGTATTCTTGCGGGGCTTTTCTTCGGCCTTTGGTGTGATCGCATATTTCATACCGCTCCATGGGGAGCGCTCCTGTTCCTCGTGCTGGGAATGGCTGCAGGGGGGTGGAGCCTCTACAAGGGATTGATGAAGTCTATAAAGGATGATACCTGATGATGAAAGGATCATGGAAGGCAGGACCGGCGGTGCTTCGTCCTTTCATTGCCTGTGCCCTTGCAGCCATCGTGCTGCTCTTCCTGCACAGGGGTGCAGGATTTGGCTTTATCCTTGGCCTTGGCACCGCGACGATCTCTTTCTGCCTGCTGAAAAAAGCCATCTTGGCGCAGGTTCTTTCGGGCAAGGGCACTTTTGCTGCGACGGGAGCCCTTGTGCTCCGGTCACTCTCCGCCATGGTGCTTATTGGCGGGGGACTGTGGGCAGGGGCGAATCCTTTCGGCATTTTCTGCGGCATCACCTGTGCCCTTGCCATCCAGGTTTACGGTGAGCTCGTCTTGAGTAAAATGAAGGCACTCAAGCCAGTCTAAAAAAGGAAGAAGCAATGGAAGCTGCATCGGAAGCTTTTCACTATTATGGAATCACCCTCTTCGGCTGCAGAGTGCACGGTGACACCGTCATAGTGACGGGCCTCATTATAATCTTCTATCTCGCCATGGGCCTCATCGCGGGAAGGCGCTTCAGGATCGTGCCCACACGCCTCCAGAGCCTCATTGAGCTCATGGTGGCCTACTTTGAGGATCTCTGCACCTCAATGATGGGGAGCAAGGGGAAGAAGTACCTTCCCTACATACTGAGCATTTTTCTCTTTGTGCTCTCCTGCAACTGGCTGGGGCTCCTCCCCTCCCTCATCACCCCGAAGGGTTTCCCCCTCACCATGCCTCCCACGAGGGATATCAGCACCACGGCGGCCCTGGCTCTCATTTCCTTTTTCGCCTTCCAGTACTTCGGCTTCAGGGAGCATGGGTGGAAGTATGTGCTGCACTGGATTCATCCCATTCCCATCCTGATAAAATCCCTGCCGCGCTACCTGCTCTTCATGATCCCGCCCCTCTTCGTGCTTTTCGTGCTTCTGAACATCGTGGAGGAGCTCGCGAGGGTCCTCTCCCTCTCTGTGCGCCTCATGGGTAATATACTTGGCGAGCATACGGTGGCTTCGTCACTGCTGGGTTTTGTCGTTATTATCATGGGCCTCTCCGCCCTGGTGGCCCCTGTTGCCGACATTCTACCCCTTTTCGTGCTCTTTCTGGGAATGCTCACCGGCCTCATACAGGCTTTTATCTTTTCAGTCCTTACGCTCTCATATATTTCGAGCGCCGTAGAAGAAGAACATTAAACATAAAGGAGGATGCATTGTGAAAAAAAGGAGTCTTGCGACACTGATTCTGATGACAATGGTATGGTGTGCGGTCATCACCTCTTCTGTGGCCTTTGCGTCACCGGGAAGCGGCGAGGGCATGCCGGCTCTTATGGCCCAGCATGAAGAGTCGGGAACCCCGCCGCCCACAGACACCGGCAGGAATGAGCCAGGCAGCCCGTCGCCCGCTGACACCGGCAAGGTTGAGTCGGGAAGCCCACCGCCCGCCGATGCCGGCAAGGTTGAGCCAGGCAGCCCGCTGGCCGCTGACAAGGAAAAGGATGAGGTTGGTGCAAAGGGATGGCTTGTGGTTTTCTCTGCGCTTGCCGCTGCCCTGGGAATAGGGATAGCCACCATTGGCCCGGGCCTTGGCCAGGGTAACGCCGTGGCACGCGCAATGGAGGCCATCGGGAGAAACCCCGAGGCGCAGAGCAAGATTCTCCCCACGCTTCTGATAGGTCTTGCCTTTATGGAATCGCTTGTGCTCTATGCGCTTCTCGTCTCCCTCGTGCTCCTCTTTATTAACCCCTTCATCAAGATAGTATAGGGGATTTTGGCCCCCCGTGGCTGTTGCAGCCGGGAGGGCCTGAAGCGGAGATTTTCCGGAAGTGAAGGCGCCGGTCGGCGGCGCCAGTGAAAACAGAGAGGGAGTTGAGAATACCAATGGAGCTCAGCATACCGACAATAGTCATTCAGATAGTCAACTTTCTCATTTTCCTGGCAGTGATCACGCACTTTCTTTACAGGCCCGTGATAAAAATGCTTAACGCCAGGAAGACACAGATTGAGAAGGAGATCAAGGATGCAGAGGCCCTCAAGGCTCAAGCCGCAGGCCTCAGGCAGGACTATGAGGCAAAGCTGCGGGATGCCCAGAAGACGGCCCAGGATATTATCAGGAAGGCCACCGAATCGGGCGAGTCAATTAAGAACGACATCGTGAACGAGGCCAAAAAGGAGGCGCAGCACGAAAAGGAACGCGGCGAGGAGGAGATAAAGCTCGAGCGCGAGAGGGCGCTCCAGAGCATCAGCACCTATGTGGCCGATCTCGCCGTGACCATGGCGGGCAAGGTCCTTGCAAGCTCCCTTGATAAGGCAACTCATCAGCGCCTCATGGAGGATTTTGTCAAGAAGGTGGAGACCGGAGATGTTAAGTGATTCAATCGCAGAACGCTATGCCCAGGCGCTTTTCCAGACGGCTCTTGAAAAAGGTGCGGTGAAGGTATGGGGAACGCACCTTAAAAGTGTCATGAACACCATCCTGGCAAGCTCCTTTCTCTCCAGAGCCCTGGAGCATCCCCAGATTCCCTGCGAGGTGAAAAAGGACATGCTGAAAAAGGTATTTTCAGAGTCCTTACCTCCCCAGGTGCTCAACTTTCTGTATCTGCTCATTGACAAGAGGAGAGAGGGATACCTTGAGAGCATTGAAAAAAAATATGATGAAATGGTGCAGAATTACGAGGGCTCCGTTGCGGTGCAGGTCACGGTCGCAGTCCCCCTCACCGCTTCGCTTAAAAAGTCCCTCACCGCAGCTCTTTCAAAGTATACCAGGAGAAAGGTCCTTCTTGAAACCAGGGTCGAGCCCGGGCTCATAGGGGGAGTGGTGGTGAGGCTTGAGGGCACCATTATAGACTGGAGCCTGGCAGGGCAGCTTGAGGCTCTTCACGAGAGAATGCTGCACGTGCAGTTCACCTGAGGGAACCTGCCCGGCATGCAACAAAGTACGAGATAAGGGAGGCGAAAGGCGTGCTTCGACCTGAAGAGATAACCAGTGTGCTCAAGCGGGAGATAGAGACGTACGAGCCACAGCTTGAGCAGATTGATTACGGTACCGTCATCCAGGTGGGTGACAATATCGCGACCATTTACGGCCTCCCGGGCGCCAAGGCCGGGGAGCTCCTGGAGTTCAAGAGCGGCACGAGAGGGATTGTGTTCAACCTTGAGAAGGATACCATCGGCTGCGTGGTGCTTGGCGGTGACGAGGAAATCAAGGAAGGAGACATGGTGAAGCGCACGGGGAAGATCATCGAGGTCCCCGTGGGCAGGGGCCTTCTCGGCAGGGTGGTCGATCCCCTGGGGAACCCCATAGACGGCAAGGGCCCCATACCATACACCAAAACGAGGCCTACCGAAGCGGTGGCTCCCAACGTGGTGGAGCGCAAGCCCGTTGATACCCCTCTTCAGACAGGCATCAAGGCCATCGACGCCCTTGTGCCCATCGGGAGAGGGCAGCGAGAGCTCTGCGTGGGCGACAGGCAGACGGGAAAGACCGCCATTGCCATCGATGCGATAATCAACCAGCGCGACCAGGACGTGATATGCATCTATGTGGCCATCGGGCAGAAAACCAACAGCGTTGCCGCGGTGGTGGAGATGCTGGAAAAATATAACGCGCTGAAAAATACCATTATCGTCGCGGCCATGGCAAACCAGGCGCCCTCGCTCCTTTATATCGCCCCCTATGCCGGGTGCGCCATGGGCGAGGAGTTCATGTACGAGGGCAAGGATGTCTTTATCGTCTATGACGACCTCACCAAGCACGCCAAGGCGTACAGGGAGCTTTCCCTTCTGCTGCGCCGCCCGCCGGGCAGGGAAGCCTATCCCGGCGATGTCTTCTATCTTCACTCGCGGCTCCTTGAGCGGGCGGCAAAGCTTTCCGACGAGCTTGGAGGCGGCTCACTGACCGCCATCCCCATAATCGAGACGCAGCTTGGCGACATGTCGGCCTATATTCCCACCAATGTCATTTCCATCACCGACGGGCAGATTTACCTTGAGACCAACCTGTTTTACCAGGGGACCCGCCCCGCAGTGGATGTGGGCCTCTCGGTCTCGAGGGTGGGCGGCGCGGCCCAGATAAAAGCAATGAAGCAGGTGGCGGGGCCGCTGCGCCTCGATCTTGCCCAGTACAGGGAGCTCGCCGTATTCGCCAAGTTCAGCGCCGACGAGCTGGACAAGGCAAGTCGCGCCCAGCTTGAGAGAGGCGCCCGGATCATGGAGGTCCTCAAGCAGAAGCAGTATGTTCCCATGCCGGTGGCATACCAGGTGGTGATGCTCTACACGGCCGTGAACGGGCACCTTGACGATATCGAGCTTTCGAGGCTCGCGGACTTTGAAGATCAGTTCATCCGTTTCATCAAGAGCAGCTATCCCCAGATAGAAGTCATGCTCAACGAGAAGAAGAAGCTGGACAAGGATGTGTCAGACCCTCTTGACAAGAGCATTGCGGAATTCAAGACCATATTCGGGAAAGAGGAAAAAGCCGCCTGCTGAGGCGGCCGCCCGGCGGAGGCAAGGAGAGGCATAATGGCCAACGTAAGGGACATTCAGGACAGGATCAAGGGTGTTCAGAACATCCAGCAGATCACGAGGGCCATGAAAATGGTGGCTTCGGCACGAATCAAAAAGGTGGACAGGCTCCTGCGCTCGAGGAGGCCATACACGGAGAGGCTCGCTGAAGTCCTGCAGGAGGCCCTCTCCCAGGCCGGAGACTTTTCTTATCCCCTCATGGAGATAAGAACGCCCGCTAAAAAGTCTGCCATTCTTCTGGTGACAGGCGACAAGGGCCTCTGTGGTGCCTATAATCTCAATGTGATGCGCAAGGCGGAGAGGCTTCTGAGGGCCTTTTCCAGGGACAGGGAGGCTTTTTTCTACATAGTGGGCACCAAGGGATACCGCTATTTTTCCCGGAGGTTCTGCGTGATACGCAAGCATTATCTGGCCTGGGAGCCCGAGGTGAAGTTCGCCGATGAGCTTGCCGTCTTCTTCGCTCAAGAATACCGGAAAGGGGCCTTTGACGAGCTCTACTGCGTTTATACCAAGGCTGTGTCAATGCTCACGCAGCACCTGGTCCAGGAGAAGCTCTTCCCCTTCGAGATTTCCGCCGGGGGCGGCCCGAAGGGAGGGGCCCTTTTCGAGCCGGAGCCGGCGAAGGCCCTGCAGCTCCTGATACCCATGTACATCAAGGAGAATATCATGAGGATCCTGCTTGACGCGAGGACCTCTGAGCTTGCGGCGCGCATCAACGCCATGTCCAACGCGACGGACAATGCAGAGAAGCTCGTGGAAGAGCTCAGGCTCAACTACTTCAGGGCCCGCCAGGAGTCCATCACCACGGAGATCCTGGAGGTGGCCACGGGAGCTGCCCTCATGGGGAAGGAGTAGGGGTCTCATCGGCAGGGACGCGGTGCGCAGGATGTGAAGAGAACGAGGGAGGAACCATGAAAGAAGGAACTATAGTACAGGTAATCGGGTCTGTCGTTGACGTCGAGTTTGAGCCCGAAAGCCTTCCCCAGCTTTTTGACGCTCTTATCGTGGAAAGAGAGGGTGAGCTTTTCGGCCGTGAGAGGGAGCTCTGCCTCGAGGTGGAGAGTGAGCTCGGCAACAGCCAGGTGCGCTGCCTTGCCCTGGGGAGCACCGACGGCCTTTACCGGGGCATGAAGGTCAAGGGCACCGGCGGGCCCATTACAATCCCCGTAGGCCCCGCCACGCTGGGGAGAATCTTCAACGTGCTGGGAAAGCCCATCGATAAGCGGGGGCCCGTGAAAAGCGACAAGCGCTATCCCATTCACCGCCCTGCTCCCTCCCTGGAGGAGCAGGTGCCTACCCATGAGATGCTCGAGACAGGCCTCAAGGTCATTGATCTCCTTGAGCCTTATGCCAAGGGGGGGAAAACGGGGCTCTTCGGCGGGGCCGGCGTGGGAAAGACGGTCCTTATCCAGGAGATGATCAGGAATATTGCCACTGAGCATGGAGGCTATTCCGTCTTCGCCGGCGTCGGCGAGCGCACCCGGGAGGGAAACGATCTCTGGCTTGAGATGAAGCACTCGGGTGTTATCGACAAGACGGCCCTTGTGTTCGGACAGATGGATGAGCCTCCCGGCGTGCGCTTCCGTATCGGCCTCGTAGGCGTCACGATGGCGGAATATTTCAGGGACGAGGAGGGCCAGGATGTGCTCCTCTTCATCGACAATATCTTCAGGTTCGTGCTCGCCGGCTCGGAGGTCTCTGCCCTCCTTGGGAGGATGCCCTCTGCCGTGGGCTACCAGCCCACGCTCTCCACCGAGGTGGGGTTGCTTGAAGAGCGCATCACCTCGACGAAAAAAGGCTCCATCACCTCGGCACAGGCCATCTACGTCCCGGCCGATGATATCACCGATCCCGCCGTGGCGACAACCTTTTCCCATCTTGACGCGAGCACGGTGCTGTCGAGGCAGATAGTCGAGCAGGGCATTTTCCCTGCCGTCGATCCCCTCGCGTCAACTTCGCGGGTCCTGGAGCCCCGCTTTATCGGTGACGAGCATTACCAGGTGGCCCGGAAGGTTCAGGAGATACTCCAGCGCTACAAGGACCTTCAGGACATCATCGCCATACTCGGTGTCGATGAGCTTTCCGAGGAGGACAAGATTATCGTGGCCCGCGCGAGGCGCATCCAGAAGTTCCTCTCGCAGCCCATGTTCGTTGCCGAGGCCTTTACCTCCAAGGCGGGAAAATACGTGCCTGTCAAGGACACTGTCAAAGGCTTCAAGGAGCTTGTGTCAGGAAACCTCGATCACCTCCCCGAGCAGGCCTTCTATATGGTGGGGCCTCTTACAGATGCGCTTTCCGCGGCAGAAAAGATGGGAGTTCCCACGGGGACTCACTGAGAGGAGTGGCGGTGTGCCTCAAAACCTGTTTTACTGCGAGATAGTCTCAAGGGAAAAAGTGAAGTTCAAGGGCGACGTGGAGTACCTTCTTCTCCCCGGATGGGAGGGGGAAATGGGCATCCTGAAGAATCATGCCCCTCTCGTGGCGATGCTCCGGCCGGGAGAGACACGCCTGCGCATTGACGGGAGCGACACCTCTCTTGCCACCGGCGAAGGCTTCGTGACGGTGAAGAAGAACAAGGTCCTGGTAGTGACAAGCTTTGCCCTGAGCCGTGAAGAGATTGAGGTAGACGAGGCGGAACAACAGCTCAGCGAGGAGAGAGCCTTTCTTAAGGGCTGCACCACGGAGCTCTCGGAGTTTGATGAGCACAGACTCAGAAAAATGAGGGCCATGGCCTGCCTCAAGGTGGCAGGTGTCGAAATCAAGGAATAGAGAGAAGTGACCTGAGACACCCGCGAGAGTGCCGGGGCGCAGGCGGTGAAGCGTAGGTTTTCCTTTTATGGAGGTTCAAGGTGGCTCATCTGCATATTACCGGGGGAAGAAGCCTTGAAGGCGAGTTAGTCGCTGCAGGGGCAAAGAACGCGGCCCTGCCCATCATGGCAGCAGCTCTCCTTGCAAAGGGTGACGTGTGCCTTTCCCGTGTTCCCAATATCACCGACGTGGGCGTCATGAGCGAGATCCTCCGCTCTATAGGGGCGCGCGTGGAGTTCAACGGGAGCGGGAAGATGGTTATCAACGGCGATAATATCACCACAGTTCGGGCTCCCTATGAGCTCGTGGGCATGATGAACGCCTCTTTCGATATCGCGGGCCCCCTCCTTGCCCGTTACCAGGAGGCCGAGGTGCCCCTCCCCGGCGGCTGCAACCTGGGCTCCCGGCCGGTGAACCTCCATCTCGACGGCTTCAGGAGCCTTGGCGCCGAGGTTTCGTCGGATCACGGCTATATCAGGGTAAAGGCCCATTCCCTCAGAGGAAACAGGATCTTTTTCCCGAAAACCAGCGTCGGTGCTACAAAGAACTGCATGATGGCAGCAACCCTCGCCGAAGGAAGGACGATCCTTGAGAATGCTGCCCGTGAGCCGGAAGTGGTCGATCTTGCCAGTTTTCTCAACAGGATGGGCGCCCGCATCTCAGGCATGGGGAGCCCCAACATTGAAATCGAGGGAGTCTCGGAGCTCCATGGCATTGACTATGAGATCATTCCCGACAGGATCCTCACGGGGACCTATCTCATCGCCGGCGCCCTTACCGGCGGCGATGTCACCATAAGGAAAACAAACCCCGATTTTATCGAGGCTCTTACGGCCAAGCTCACCATGGCGAACCAGGAGGTCGCTACCGGCAGGGACTGGGTACGGGTCAAGGGGCGCAGGCCCGCATTCGCCCTTGAGGTAAGCTCGTCACCCCATCCGGGCTTTCCCACTGATCTCCAGCCGATCATGGCTGCCATGCTTACCCTGGCAAGGGGGACGAGCATCATCGTCGAGACCATCTTTGACAGGCGCTATATGTATGTTGACGAGATGAGAAGGCTCGGCGCCGATATGTGGGTCTCTGACAGGACCTGTGTCATAAGGGGCGTTGAAAAGCTCTCGGGCGCTCCGGTGAAAGCCCCTGACATCCGCGCGGGAGGGGCACTTGTCGTGGCGGCCCTCATCTCAGAGGGAGAATCGCAGGTGTCTGGCCTTGAATTCATAGACAGGGGCTATGAGCGCATTGAAGAGGCCCTTGTAAGCCTCGGAGCCGATATCAGGAGGATAGGCTGAATGTATCTCGGGATAGATCTCGGTACGGCAAGCGTGCTGGTCTTTGTCAAGGGGCGGGGAATAGTGCTCTCTGAGCCCTCTGTCGTTGCCATAGACAAGTCGACCGACAAGATCCTTGCCGTGGGGGAGCAGGCCCGCCAGATGCTGGGCAAAACCCCTTCCAACATAGTGGCCATAAGGCCCCTCCGTGACGGCGTCATCGCCGATTACGAAGTGACTGAGGCCATGCTCAAGTATTTCATCAACAGGGTCTGCGGGAAGGGGTGGCGCCTTTTCAGGCCCCATGTCATGATCTGTGTCCCGGCGGAAGTGACAAGCGTCGAAAAAAGAGCCGTCATTGAAGCGGCCCTTTCGGCAGGGGCGAAGAGAGCGAGCCTCATCGAGGAACCCATGGCTGCCGCCATCGGCGCGGGCCTCAATGTCGATGAGCCGGGAGGAAACATGGTCGTTGACATAGGCGGAGGAACCACCGACGTGGCCATTATCTCCCTGGGCGGCATCGTGGTGAGCGAATCCATCAGGTTGGCAGGCAACAAAATGGATGAAGCCATCATGCGCTATATAAGGAAAAACTATAATCTCATGATAGGTGAGCGCACCGCCGAGGATATCAAGATCCAGATAGGCGCCGCCTGTCCTCTCGACGAGCCCCTTTCAATGGAGATGCGGGGCCGCGACCTCATCAACGGCCTCCCCAAGACCATCACCATCACCTCTGACGAGCTCATGGAGGCCATCGAGGAGCCTGTGAGCGGTATCGTTGAGGCCGTCAAAAGGGTCCTGGAACGAACACCGCCTGAGCTTGCCGCCGATATCATAGACGGGGGAATCCTCCTCACGGGAGGCGGTGCCCTTCTCAGGGGAATCGACAGGCTCATCTCGCGGGCGACAGGCATGCCTGTCCGTATCGCTGATGACCCCGTTTCCTGTGTTGCCATAGGCACGGGGAAAGCCGTCTCCTACCGGATGTGACCGCACCCGGCAGCCCCTGCTCTTTCGGAGAAGTTTTTTCCCGCCCGCTGTATCTTTCGGACTGTTTCATGCATCTCTTTATCATGGAAGCATGCCATGGCCGGGAAAATTCATAGCAAAAAATCCTTTCTGTCCATGCCCTGTTCCATGGCCAGGTTTTTGTCAAAGGCATGGCCTGCAGGCCCATGGATACCATGACGTTTCCCCTTGCCATGGAGAGCGTTCTAAGCTATAATAGTGATGGATGACTGTTGCCATCAGAGGAAAACTTCCCAGGAAGTGGAGGAATGGCCCGTGTCAACGATCAGATCGCCTGCCCCCCCGTCATACTTATGACAATTTCGTAAAAAAAGTCACAATATGATTAAAAAAAAGTTAACAAAATTTTAACATCATGGGTATTTACCAGCCCTTAAAACGAAGGGATATAGTGAGTAAGGAAATCAAAATGAACGGGAGGATGACACAATGAATATTGGCGGGATAGGTCAAGGTTATAATCAGAGCCCTCAGATGCAGGCCAGCATGCTGCGCACGATGATAGATTCTAGCGGGTCGGAGACCCTGAAGAAGATGGCGCAGGATGGTGCAAGCGATGAACAGCTTCTGAAGTACGTCATGGAGAACCCCGCGGAGCTCCAGGGAAAGACCGGGGGCACGCCCTGGGATGACGCCGCAATCGGCACAGGCACCACGGACGGGGTGAACTCAACAAGCACCGCCGATCAGATGGGCAATGCCCAGGCGACAGGCTCGGCGGCAGCGGCTTCAGACCAGACAGAGATGTCGGATGACTGCAGCGACTGCTATGATGAGAACGACGAGATACCAAAAGATGAGGCCATGGCATCAGGCCAGATGTGCGGAATGAGCGACGTGAGCGGCGCCGACAAGTGCAAGCCCTACACGCAGCAGTGCCTCGGCGAGGCGAAGGCAATCAAGAAGGTGCTCGAGACCGTCGCGAAGGCCGATCAGGATAATCCGACCATCGGCGGAGACATCAACGAAGTAGACAATATCATTAAAGACTTCTCCTCGAAGCTGAAGAAGGGCAAGAAAGCCGCTGACGGCTCCTTCTCGAATCCCGAGGATCCCCAGGCCTGCCAGAAAGAATGCGATGACAAGATTAAAAAGGCGGTGGAGATTGCCGGGAATAACGGCATACAGATTGAAGTGAGCGAGAAGAGAGGCCAGCAGCTCGGAATTGGCGGCGACCAGCAGGGAGCACAGGGAGCACCGGCGGCAGGAGCTGCGGACAAGGGCGGAGCGGCCAAGGGAGCTCAGACCCAGCAGACCCAGCAGGCAGCCCAGACAGGTCAGACCGGAGAAAAGCCCGGTGCGGCGACTGCCCAGCAGGCTGATCAGGCCGGCGGAGGCGAGGAAGAGCAGCCGAAGCCCTTCAAGATCATGACGGAGCCGAAGGAAGTCGATAAAGAGCTGTCACTCGAAGATGTGAAGAATAACCCGCAGCTCGCGGCGGCTCTTGAATCCTCCCTCGATGAGACGATTGCCCAGATGGACCAGAAGGGCGAGACTCAGGATGGAGCGGCAGTGGGGCAGGAACAGCAGCCGATTAACCTCGGCGCGACAAGAGAGGGCAGCCCCCTTGCTCAGGAGCTTGGCAATGTTGGCAAACCGGCAGGTGGAGATACCGGTGGAGCCTCGGTGTTCGGCGCAGCTCCCGTTGCTCAGCAGCAGGCCGCGACTCAGGGACTCGCGGGCGCAGCGCCCGGCGGAGTGTCCAGTGTCGGCGGAGCCGGTGGCGTCGGTGGCGGCAAGGCCGCGGTCAATACCTCGGGCATCGAAGCCAAGATGAAGAGGGCCGGGCTTGATACGGGCAAGAAATTCAATGTCAAGGCGCAGGTCTATGAGCCCGGTATGGATGTGAAGCTCCAGAGAGACGGCGATCCGAGCCCTGTGAAGGTGGGCAAGAACATGGGCGATGCGACGATGAAGGTGAAGCCTCCGCCGCTCGCCGCAATCGACCAGAACGGCGAAATCCACAGGATTGGCGACATCAGAGCCACCGATGGAGGAAAGAGCGGCATCTTCTCGGCGAAGATCAAGGAAGGCGCGCCGGTAATGAACCTGCCAGCAGCAGTGAACACGGTCCAGGGAGACGTGGCGCTCCCCGGCACGAAGACAGAGAACAAAGAAGAAACAGCAAAGCAGGCCGCGGACGTACAGAAGGCCGTGTAGGGCAGGATCCAAGGAATCCGAAACAAAAGAAGTGAGCCTGGAGGCGGGGAGCCCCAGGCTCTTTCATTTCACCGGGATACTGCGCGGATCATTTTTCTCTCTCTATTTGCTCAAGATTATTACTGACATCATGCATATATGGCTCTGTTATCAAAATTATTATTTTAGGTGTCAGTATCTCATGAATTTACAGGAACCATGTCGTGGAATGCAGAAATTACATGGGGGATACGGTCATCATGGTGGAATCCTGTTCGGAGGGGAGCGATGATCGTCAGAAGGTGAGATCAGCCGGCCCGGCTGGTTCTGAACACAGTGAGGCTTCGCCGGCGAGCAGCACCTTTCATGGCATGCTCTTCTGTATAAAATACATTATGAAGGAGATTATCTAAAATGCCCGAGATAATTGTCATTGAGGCGACCAATAAATGCAATCTGGATTGTGTGCACTGCATGAAAAAGATTAACACCATGGGGGGCGCTGATATTGTCGATATAGATCTCCACCTGCTGGACAAGATACTCACGCAGGCTGAGCCGTTCAGAACAAGGATCGTGTCCCTCACCGGCGGAGAGCCGACGCTTCACAGCGACTGGGAAGGCCTGATTGCCGTGCTGGAAAAACATGATGTTGATTATGTCTTTACCACAAATGGCATAAACTTCGAGGAGGCTCACAAGGTACTGGTAAAAAATGCCTCAAAAAAATTCAAGGGAATCACGTTCAGCATAGAGGGCGCTACCGCTCAAGTAAATGACGCGGTAAGGGGCGAGGGAGCTTTTAACTATGTCGTAGGGGCAATGAGGATTGCCAAAGAGAAGGGCATACCCTTCGGGATGCAGGCAGTGGTCGGCAGGCACAACAAGCATGAACTGGCTCAGCTTGCAGCGCTTGCAGAAGAGCTTGGTGCTGACGAGCTGAATTACATATTGATGAGGCCGTCACCGGATAATGTGGAGCTCCTGCTCTCTCTCGTGGAGTCCGATGAGGTGGAAGAGCAGGTGGTCGCCATAAAGGAAGCCCACAAGAATGCCCGCGTGAAAATCGGCATGACGACGGGGTATAAATCGCCCGATCCATTTTTCGTGTGCCGCCCCCTGTCGATGTCGATGATAAGCATTGACTACAACGGGCTCTTGAGGTTATGCGTCGATCTCACGAATTACCGCGGCGCGATTCATGATGACACGGACATCATCGCCAATCTGAATATGAAGCCGCTCTCGGCGGCGCTGAAGGATCTTTCGAACAGGATCAACAGATTCCGCCATAACAAGATTGACTGGGTGACAGAGGGCACAATCTCGTCAACCGATGCCAATCCATGCCTGTACTGTGTCAGGCATTTCAATAAAAACGACTGCATGGAGATGTAAAATCACCTCCATTATGGTGATGCCCTCTGAGCATAAATACATTATGAAGGAGAGAGAAAAATGCCCGAGATAATCGTTGTTGAGGCGACCAATAGATGCAACCTGAACTGCAGGCACTGCAATAAAAATATCAACGATATGGGGGGGACAGGCCCTGTCGATATTGACCTCCGCCTGCTGGACCATATTCTTGAGCAGACAGAGCCGTACAAGACAAGAATTGTGGCCATCACGGGCGGTGAACCGACGCTTCACAGCGACTGGGAAGGCCTGATTGCCGTGATGGAGCGGCATGATATTGATTATACCATTACCTCAAACGGACAGAATTTCAAGGAAGCTTATAAGCTCATTGTACAGGGCGCTTCGCAAAGATTCAGGGGCTTTGCATTCAGCATAGATGGCGCCACTGCTGAGACCAATGATGCGATACGGGGCGAGGGCTCCTTCGCAAAGGTAAAAGAGGCCTTCAGGCTTGCGCGGATGCATGGCATCCCTTTCAGCGTGCAGGTAGTGGTCGGCACGTTCAATATCAATGAGCTGGAGCAGATTGCGAAGCTTGCCGATGAGGCCGGTGCTCTCGAGTTGAATTACACGATAATGAAGCCGACACTGGAGAATGCGCAGTACATGCTCTCGCCGGCGCAGATAGATGAGGTTGAAAAGCAGATAGACTCGATAAGGGAAGCACATAAACGGATGGCAGTGACATTGGCGGGGACCAAAACACGCTATCCGTTATCCGTATGCCGCCCCCAGGCGATGTCGATGATAGGCATCGACTGTCACGGACATTTAAGATTCTGCCCTGATCTCTCGAATTACCGCGGGGCAGCGGGAGCAGACTCCGACATCGTTGACGATCTGAATACGACGCCGCTGCAGTTCGCGCTGAAGGAGCTTTCAAACAAGATTAACAAATTCTGTCGCAGCAAGATAGACTGGGTGATGGAGGGGAATCTCACCTCTTCCGAACATGATCCATGCCTCTACTGTGTAAGTCATTTCAATAAGTACGAGTGCATGGAAGTGTAAGAATCACCATCAGAAAAGAGCAGAGCTGAAATGGAAGTGAAGCCTCCCGTCAAGTGTATCCTCGAGATCACGATGAAGTGCAACATGCGGTGCCTTCATTGTGCCTCCTCTGCGGCAACCGGCCGGCCGGCTGAAATGGGAACGGAGAAGATGCTCTCCATTATTGATGAATGCAGAGATATAGGGATGAAAGAAATCACCTTTTCCGGCGGTGAGCCGCTTCTCAGGAAGGACTGGCCACAGCTTGCGGCCCGGATAAAGGACTATGGGATAAGAAGCGGTATTGTCTCAAACGGGACCTTTGTCAAGGATCAGATAAAGGATATCGCCCAGTATTTTGAGAGCTTTTCCATAAGCCTTGACGGGCTCGAGGAGGTCCATAACCATATACGGCAGAGCAGAAATGCGTACCGCGATGTCATGGAAGCCTTCAAAGAGCTTGAAAAGCATGACGTGCATGGATGTGCGATCACCTCGCTCTCGAAATTCAATTTTCATCAGCTGGAAGATCTCTACAGACTCGTGATAGACCATGAAATTCCCTCCTGGCAGGTGCAGCTCACCTTTGCCTCGGGGAGAATGAAGGAGCAGGCCGAGCAGGTGCTGAGCCCCCGCGATCTCCGTTATCTTGTGAAGTTTCTCATTGAGGTGAGAAAAGATAAAATTATCGATCTTCACGTCTCTGATAACATAGGATATTACACGGCCATGGAAGAGACAATGCGCGGGAATAGATGGAAAGGCTGCAAGGCCGGCATCACCCTGGTGGCGATTGAGGCCGACGGAACGGTGAAAGGATGCCTGTGCCAGCTGCCTGAATATATCGAAGGAAAGGCCTTTGTCGAAGGGAACATCAATGAGACCTCCCTGAAAGAAATCTGGTACAATAGGAACAGCTTCTGCTACAACAGGCAGTTTGATTATTCCAAGGTGGAGGGATTCTGCAGAAGCTGCAAGTATCTTGAGCAGTGCAAGTGCGGCTGCTCAGCCTTTGCCTACTATGTGACAGGGAACAGATACAGCAATCCCTACTGCATTTACCGACTCATGGCGACAGAATAGGGAGGAACGCATGGCGTGGTATGACGAGTATTTCGATGACAATTATTTCGAGCTGGAAGAGCCCGATGATGCAGAGACAGTGCAGCATATCCTTTTTGTAAAGTCTTTTCTCTCCTGTCCTCCCGGGGCGGAGGTGCTTGACCTGGCCTGCGGCGCAGGAAGACTGTCCTATGCAATGACAAGGCTCGGCTACAAGGTCACGGGCCTCGAGTATAATGACGGCCTCTTCTATTACTGCAAAACGAAAGCGAAAAAGGAGCAGCTTGACGCGGAATTTGTCAAGGGCGACATGAGAAAGATCCCCTTTGAGCAAAAATTTGATTTTGTGCTGAATTTCAATCATTCCTTCGGCTACTTTGATGATGCCGAGAACATCGAGGTCATCAAGGGAGTCTTCAAGGCTCTGAAAAGCGGCGGGCGCTTCCTGATTGACCTTGCAAGCAAGGAAAGCCTGCTCATGGGATTTGACAGGCAGCTCAGGAAATGGTTCAAGAAAAAGGACCGTTACTATCTTCTGCGCAGGGAGTTTGATGTCCTCACCGACAGGTTTGATACCTATCTCCATGTGGTGGGCGATGCAATAGAAAAGCGCGATTATATAGCCTCGATACGGTATTATTCCTATCCCGAATTGAAAAGAATCCTCCTCGATGCGGGATTCAGGATCCTTGAGGTCTATGGCTCCTATGATAAAACGCCGTACGTCCTCGGGTGCCGGAGGATGACAATCCTCGCAGAAAAGCCGTGAAGGCTTACGGCCGCGAGCTCGCAGTGACGGCCGCGGCACTCATCGCCCTCATCTTGCTTCTGTCAGGAGCCCTGAAGCCCCTTGAGGGGGGAGTCTTTTACTTCGTCACCTTTCGCGGCTACGTGAGGGGCCTCTTCCTTACCCTCTGTTTCCTCTGGCTTTTCACCTCTGTGGCGCGCCTTCGGCCTTACCGCGAGATCTTCCTTTTCATCATGGCATTTCTGCTGGGCTTCCTGGGCGCCGAGCTTCTTTACCGCTCATTCCATCCCAAGCTCTCTCTCCTCTATCCCGGCTCCCCCTTCCCTATAGCCCTCCTTCACATGGATTATTTTACCCTTCACCGCCTTTACCAGGTGATTCCCCTGGCATGCATGGCCCTCCTCTTTTTCACCTACCCGCCGGGGTATTTCGCCTCGTACCTGAAGGCCGGCGACTGGTCCCGAGAGACGGACCTCGTGGGGGCTCACATGGCCACGTGGAAAAAGATCACGGCCTATTTCGTGGCAGTGCTTTTCTATGCCCTTGCCGGCTTTGCCGTCATTGCCTTTCTCTTTCCTCCCCCTCTCCCTGTATTGAAGGCTCCCTTCTATGGCATGACCGGCCTGGCCCCGCTCTTCATTTCCCTTGTGCTTTTCTCTCTTATCGGCGCCTTCATGGAGGAGAGCTTTTTCCGGGGCATTTTCCTCCCGGTCTTCACCAGGAGTCTCGGTGCCGACGGGATCATATTCCAGGCTTTCCTCTTCGGCGCCATTCATTTTGACATAAGTCAGCCCCTGGGCTCCATTGGAAAGCTTGTCCTCTTCACGTTTTTAGGGTGGATATGGGGCAAGGCCACCGTCGAAACGGGAGGAATCGGCGCGGGCCTTGTCATGCATGGCGCCATAATTTTCGCCATTCAGTGCAAGCTCTACTTCATCACCTGAGCCCCCCGGTTCTTCATGATGAGGGAGAGAATGCCCACGGAAAGAGCAATGGGGAGGGCGACATATTTCACTATGTCAACGAGAAAAATCTTTATGATAGAGAAGCTCGCGAAGGGCTCATTCAATGTCCTGCCCGCTATGATGAAGAGTGCCACGAGGAGGGCGGCAAGGATCAATGCCTTTACCCGTGAGTTCCCGTCATGCCTCCTTATGCGGAGCACCCGGGGGAGCCATATTGTCACTATGTCATATACCGATGAAGCTCTTGTGGCAAAGAGGACCATGACAAGGATATTGAAGGCTCCAAGCCCGTAAAGGAGGGGCGGGCACTCTGCGGCGGCACGGTGTGCCGCCGCCTGGATCGTGACAAGGGGATACTCGATAAAGGAGAAATAGAAAAAAAAAGGAAAGGCGGCGAGGGTGCCTGCGCTCAAAAAGACCCGACGGTATTCAAAGAGCGCCACGGAGAGAAAGAGGGAGAGGCACAGGATGGCAATCCCCAGCCCTTTCCTGCAAAGCCACCGCCAGAGGGCCGCTGCACCCTCGTGGGGTGAGGCCGTGGCTTTATAAAGCACCTCCAGGACGGCAAAGGCGCTGCCTGCCAAGAGGCACCCCCCGAGGGCCCATGCTCCTCCCAGAACCCCCTTGAAGGACAGGACCCATACACCGGCGCCTGCCAGGAAGTATATCACCATTCTTGCCCTGCGGCGGCGGCAGTCCCACGGAGCGTCCCCTTCAAGGGCGAGAGGAATGAAGAGGAGGAGGAGAAAGAGGCTCAGGAAGGCCAGGGCCGAAGCGGTGAAGTGCCAGGTGAAATAGAAAGGGCTCAGGGCCCGTGGCGCACCCAGGAAGCTTGAGTCCAGCCAGCTCAAAGTCTCCCTGACAAGGTGAGGGTCGAGAATCTCGGAAGAGTGCTGGGAAAAGGGGGATATCTCGAGCTTTTTCGCCGTCCTGCGGGAAAAATCACCCCAGGTGATCCCCGGCTCCCCGACGGCTCCGTCGGTGAAGGCACTGATGGCCTGGCACATCTCCCCGGGCGTCTGAAACGAGTCGTAAAGGCCCGTGATGAGGAGGAGGTTTCCCGGGTTCAGGGCCAGGTCTCCGCCGATATAGAGGCCTATGGCCACAACGCCTTTCACCTGCCGCTCAAAGAGGGCCGTATCTACTCCCTCGACGGCGCCGAGGGAGTGCCCCGCGAGTGCCACGTTGTTCTTCCCGGTAATGGACGAGAGGTAATCGATGCAGACCACGATAATGGCGATATTCTTCTTGATATCGTCGCCGGGAAAATCAGGCACCACCACCAAATACCCCGCCCTTGCGAGCTCCAGCGAGAGGGGGTCCATGAATTCCTTGCATGAGCTCATCCCATGAGCTACCACTACCCCTCTTCGGGGAGAGAAGGAGGCAGGCTTAAGCCTGCGCACCCTCAGGGTCTCCCCTTTCCCCGAGGGAAGAGAGATATTCTCCATTGTCACCAGGCGGGAGTAAGAGTGTCCCGCGAGGATGGCTGCCGATACAAGAAGAAGGGCAAGGGCGCCAAGGACCACCGTGACGGCAGGGTTTCTGAAGAAGCTTTTCATGGGAGGTACATTCCCCGGAGAGGAGGTACTTCCTTTTGCCGCGGGGAGGGTCGATGGAGCCCCCGGCGCCTTTCAGGGCTCTCAGGGAGGATTCTTCCTGCCCGGTGGATAACACTCACTTTTCATGAGTGAAGGGAATATTCTCTTCAAGGGAAGACTATAGTATTCCATGACAGTACGCGTAAGGGCTCTTCTGTTCATTCTCCTGCTTATCGTGGCGGGATCGGCCATCATGATTCTTGCCTTCAGGGATGTGCTCATTAGCTCATCTCTCAAGGCAGAGTGCCGCAAGGCTTCCCTTGATATCACATGGGGCAGGGCAACCCTTGCCTGGGGGTGCGTTCGGCTCACCGATGTGGAGTTCAGGGCAAAGGACGGCACACCGATATGCCGTGCCGGGGAGCTCATCCTGCGCTTCAATCCCCTGAAGCTCATCTTTCTGAGGGAAAAAGCGGGAGCCCTCACCTCGGTTACCCTCAGCGATCCCCTTTGTTTTGTCTCCCGCGATAAAAAGGGAGCCTGGAATTTCCATAAACTGGGGAAAGTCTCACCCGGCGCCTTTGAGAAAGCCCTCTCGGCCTTCCATGGCAGTATTGCCCTCAGCGGCGGGAAGGTGCTTTTCAGTGATGAGGGGAAGGGCGCCCTTTTTGAAAGGACATTTACTGAAATCGCTCTATCGGTTCAGCCGGAGCGGGCCTCCTATTTCACCCTCAAGGTTGACGCAAGGGAGGGACAAGGGAGGCTCGGGGGGAAGGGGAAGCTGAGCCTGGCCGCCCCTTCTCTTTCTTTTGACGGTGAGGCCCGGAGCATCGAGGCGGCTCCCTGGATTTCCTACCTTGCAGGGAAAGAGGGCCCTGTCATCACCAGGGGCAGTGCCGACGCCACCTGCATGATGAGGGGAAGAGCCCGCACTCTTGACGGTCTTCCCAAGGCTCTCTATATAGAAGGGGCTCTCAGTGCAGAGGGTCTTGAGGGGAAGGTGGCGCCCCGGGGGTTTTCCTTCCAGGGCGTAAAAGGACGGGCGAGGTTTTCCGATGACTTCATCGCGGTAGATGAAATGAGCGGCAGGCTTGAAGGTGCGCCTTTTTCTCTCAAGGGCGAAGTGATGAATCTCCATAATCCTGTGCTTGACCTCACTGTTTCGGTGAAAGGATTCGAGGGGAAGCTTCTGGGGAAGGCGGCAAAGGGGAGCAGTATTGACAGCATCTCAGGCAGGATTGCCTGTGACGCCCATATTGAGGGAGCACCTTCCGATCCCCGCGTGGAAGGGCGCATAGAGATGAAGGAGGGCAGCCTGGGCACCATGAAGGTAAAGAACCTTCTTGTCGAGGCTCTCTATACGAGGCCCGGGATCAGGATAAAGAAGTTTGAGTCCCTCGTGAACGGGAGCCCGATCTCAGGGCAGGGCTGGATTTTTCCGGGGAGCAGGACACTCCTTGTTGATTTGAAGGGAATCCGCTCACCTTTCCGCTATGAAGTGAACAAGGGCGGCCCGCTGTGGGGCGAAGCCGATTACCATGTGAGCCTGCTGGGAAGCTTTATCAGGCCCATGATAATGGGAAGCGCGACGCTGCGCAATCTCTCATGGGGACCAAGGTCCCTGGGGGAGAGCACTGCCGATTTTATCATGAGCGGTGACAGCCTTTTCCTGAGCCAGGGGTACCTGAGGACGGGCACGGGCCTTGTCAAGGCCTCGGGCCTTGTGGACATGGGAAAGAAGGAACTCGATCTCACCGTGGGAGTCTCGGACTATCCTCTTGCCGCTCTGGGTCCCCTCCTGCCCGCCCTGCAGGGAGGCCGGCTCTCTGGCCTTATGAAGATCCGCGGGCCCATGGGGAGACCCGCCGTTTACGGCACTGTCGCCGGGGGGCAGCTTCAGGCGGGGGGCCTTCGCCTTTCCAATTTTTATGTGCCTTTTGAGAGCGATGGCGCCTTTGTGCGCCTCATGGCGGGCTCGGCCTCCCTGGAAGGAGTGCCCCTCTCCTTCAGCGGCGGCGTGATGCTGGCGCCTTCTCCCTTCATACAGCTGAAATTCCTTGCACCCCGCATAAAGTTTGCCTCTCTTGCCGCCCTGAAGGTTCCCCTGAAAGGTGAGGGTTCCCTTACCGCGTCCCTGGTGGGAAGCACCGAGGTGGGCTACCTTATCAAGGGCGATGCTCTGATTGAGAAAGGGAGGGCCAGTGCCTCAGGGTGGGTCGCGCCCCGGGAGGCGGGAGGCCTTATTTCCCTGCTCTCCTTCAAAAATATAGACCTTCCCGCTGTCATGCTTCCTTCGGGGAAAGGAAAGGCTTTTGAGGGCTTTGTGGAAAAGGGCCATGTACTTGTCGTGGGGGACCGCAGGAGGCTCTCTCTGGGAAGCCATTTCTCTTTTCTGGGTGCCCAGGTCCTCGGGTTTCCCCTCTCATCGCTTTATTCAGATGCTTTCTTCTCCGGGCCTCTTCTTTCCCTGGGGAGCACCTATGCCCGTGGCGCCGCGGGAAGCCTCTCGGCGGAAGGGACAGTGAACCTTGGGAAGCGCTCCTGGAAGCTTCAGATGGAAGGCACGGGGCTTGATATCGCTTACCTTGCAAGGAATCTGAACCTCGCTCCCTGGGGAATCGCCATGGCGGCCCATGCGGCGAGCCCCCAATGGTCTTCCCTGCAGGGCATTGCGGGGGTAAAGGGAGAGCTCACAGGCAGCGGGAACTCTCCCTCCTTCACGGGAGAGGTGAAAGTGAGCGAGGGGGTATGGAATAACGAGGTGCTGGATTTCGCTTCCCGGTTCACGATGGTGCCCTCGCTGACGGCCATCCACTCGATGGCCCTTCACGTGGGGAAAAGCTCTCTCGAGGGCAAGGGCACCGTTACCCATGGCAGGGAGCCCGTGCTTGATCTTGCCCTTGTCTCTAGCCATGGTGATCTTGCAAAGATGATAGCCTTCTCGCCATGGAAGAACATGGCGGTGAAGGGCGAGATGAACGGCGACCTCAAGGTGAAGGGGCCCCTGAAGAACCTTCTCGTGACAGGGAAGGTGACCATTTCCAGGGCAGCTTTCAACGGACAGCCCGTCGAGGAGGTGACGGCCGATGTCCGCACCGAGGGAAAGAGCCTCAATGTGGAGAACCTGAGGGCTCTCTTCAGCGAGGGCGAGATTACGGGAAAAGGCACCATCTCGCAGGATGGAAGGCTCGCCATGACCTTCAGCGCCTCCCGTTTCCCCCTCTCCCAGATAACGGCATTGAGCAGGCTTTCCGAAGCACCCCGGGGCACCGTGGATATGACCATGGAGGTGGGCGGCACACGGAATGAGCCCTCGGTGAAGGCCTCCTTCTCGATGAACGATCTGGTGCTGGGCCGCGAGAGCTTTGAAAAAGCCCAGGGCACCCTTTCCTGGAATCACGGAGTCCTGGGCCTCGCAGACATCTCACTTTCTCAGGGCGATGAGCGTTATGACCTGAAAGGGACCCTTACATTTCCCTCGGGAGTGGTCCCCATGAAAAGAGAGGCATGGTACGGTGCCTCTCTCCATACGCCCCGTTTTGACGTGGAGACGCAGTTCCAGAATGCCCGCCTTGATTTTCTCCTCCCCCTTGCCTCAGGCAAGGCCTTTCCTGATCTCAAGGGGAAGCTCGATGGTTCCTGCGCTTTCAGGGGCACTCTTGCCGATCCCTCCTTCTCCTTTGATGTGGCCCTCCGCGAGGGAATTTTCAAGGGGGTGCCCATAGAGAAGTTCACGGCGAAGGCCGGGTACGAGGCCCGCCACTTCACCGGCCTCGATCTCGAGCTGAAGACGCCCCACAGCGAGGTGTCCTTCCATCGCGATGCCGGCGCGGAACAGGGCACTGATATCCGCGTGAATGCAAAAAACCTTGACCTGGCCTTTCTCTCGGGGTTTCTTCCTCTTCCTGAAAAGTTTCGCATGAGCGGATTATTGGACATGACGGGGAGCGTCTCGGGGGACCTCCTGCTCCCCGATGTGGCGTCGGAGATAAAGCTCACCGACGGAAGCGTGGGTGGATTTGATTTTGACACCATGAAAGGTCGTATTGAAGCCCGCCGGGGAGTGTTCTCCTTCAAGGATTTCTCCATTGTCGAGGGGGGGCGCAAGGTGAGCCTCACCGGCACCATGCCCCTCATGCTGAAGGACCGCAGGATTGAAAGCACGGCGCCCATGGAGCTCAAGGCCGACATCAACGAGAACGACCTGGACTTCATCTCCCTCTTCATGCCCCTGGAAGGCAAGACCTCGGGCTCTCTTTTCGGCAGCCTTGAGGTTAAGGGAATGCTGCCGGACATCACCGTAGATGGCTCCCTTGTCATCAAGGACGGCGAGTTTCAGCCCCGGGCCCTGAAAAAGCCCGTGACGGCCGTGAAAGCCATCATCCAGTTTGCCAACCAGAAACTCGTGGTCAAGAACCTTGAAGGAAAGATGGGCCAGGGAACCTTTACCATAGCCGGCGAGATTGAGGGCTCCCAGGGCTCTCTTTCCCGCGTGGGCCTCAAATTCGCCGGCAAGGATCTCCAGATCCTCGCCAAGGAGTATTTCTCCGGCATCGCCGATATCGAGGGGAGTCTTGAGGGCGACGCCCACGGGAAGACCCTCTCAGCGAAGGTGACGGCGAGGAATTCCACGCTCCACATTCCCACGGAAGTCCTTATGAAAGAGCCTGAGGATATGGAGAGGGATATGGCGCGCATGAAGGCCATGATCCCCCGGGCTATCCGCTCAATCGGGGTGAATGTGGATATAGAGCTTGCCCGTGACAACTGGTTGACCTTCATGACGTCGAGCTTTCTCTGCCAGGGAACCCTGGCGCTTCGCGGCACTATCCCCGACATAGGAGTCTCGGGAGAGGTTGACCTTTACCGCGGGACCCTCAATCTTCCTCTTCTTGAGACGCCCTTCAAGGTCTATCAGGGCAAAGCCGTCTTTGACGGGAAGAGCCTCTCGCCGGAACTGGCCGTTGAGGCAGAGGCCGATATAGGAAATTACCGGATTTATATGGACCTCACGGGAAAAATAGACAAGCCCCGCGTGGAGCTCACCTCGGAGCCTCCCATGGTGCAGGAGGGTATCGAGCGGATGATCGCCACGGAGCTCCAGTCGAATTATCTCACGGGGGGAGCCCTCCAAGCCAATGCCATGGCCACAAGGCTTGCCGAGAGGATCCTCGATCTCAACCTGGTGCAGCCCTTTTTTCATGCAATCGGGCGCACCTTCGCCCTCAGCGATGTAAGCCTTGAGTATAACTATAACGGCCGGTGGGCCATGCGGCTTGCCAAGGCCCTCGATTCCCGCGAGAGGCTTCTTGCCACCTATGAAAGAATTGAGGGCTCCACAGGATGGCTCTATACCCTGTTTGGGCTGGAATACCGCTTCAGGAGGGGTATGCTGTTGCGTGTCTCACAGGATCAGCTCGGCCAGTCCTATATCTGGGTCCAGCTCCGCCACCCTTTCGGTTCACCTTGAGGGCAGGAGAAAAAAGGAGTATTCTTTTTCCCGTCGAATCTTATCCAGATTATTTTGCGTACATACCAGGGCAAGTGCCAGAGTGAGAAAAAGAAACACAGAAAGATCGGCCGGATGAGGAGGATTGTATGAAGACGAGAGAGAGCATCAGGATTGTGATGATTCTGCTGTGCGCAGCGTTCATGACTCTTTGCTCCATGGATATGGCATGCTCCCGCGGAAAGCACGATAAGACCTCTTCAAGGCATTCTTCTCTCGTTGCCCTGGATGAATATGAGGTCGTCTCCGGCGAAGTGACAGGCGAGAGCACTCCCGGCGGGACCGCGGCCCCGGCACCGTCGGACACCAGCGAGGAGGAGCTCAAGGGGACTGTGCAGGATGAAACGCCTGCCCCGACGTCTCCTGGCGGTTCGGCTCCCCAGCCTCCTGGAACAGGGGCTCCTGACGCAGGCTCCCCCCAGCTGCCCGGAGGTCCGGCTCCTCAGCCTGCTGATACCAATGCCGCTCCCCAGCCGGGAGACGAGGGGGGAAAGAAACCCGGCAGTGAGGAGGTGACGCCCCGCATCACCGCCGTGGTCATAGAGGGAAACAGCGCAGTCCCCACTGATGAGATAATGAGAGTCATCTCGACGAAGATAGGCGATCCTGTCGTGGAGTCAAAGATCCAGCGCGACATCCAGGCAATCTTTGACATGGGATATTTTACCGACGTGCGCGTTGACACGAGGTTTTTCGTAGGCGGCGTGAAGCTCATTTTCAACCTTCTCGAGAATCCTGTGGTCAAGGAGGTTGTCTTTGCAGGCAACAAGATTGCCCCCACGAGCAAGCTCACGGGCATGATGGAGACCAAGGTGGGGAAGGTGCTCAACACCAAGGAGCTTTACGGTGACATGGGCACCATTAACCAGTATTATGACGAGGAGCTTGGATATCTTCTGAAGCCCACTCACATAAAGGATCTCCAGTGGACCGAGGAGGGAAAGCTTGTCATCACGCTCGCGGAAGGTATGATCATCAAGGAGATCGACCTCTCGGGCAACACGGTCTTTCCCGGCGATCAGCTTGTCAAGTTTATCTCGCTGAAGCCCGGCGATCTCTTCAACCAGAAGACCCTTAAAAAGGACACCGACAAGATTGCCAAGCTTTATGAGAAGAAGGACTATATCCTTGACACCATAAGACCCAACATTGATCCCGCCAAGGGGCTGGTCGCGGTAAGAGTGGTAGAGGCCACCGTGGAGGAGATCAAGATCGAAGGAAACAAGAGGACCAAGGATTATGTGGTGCTCCGGAATATGAACACCAAGGTGGGGCAGGTGCTCCGGAAGAAGAGAATCCAGCGCGACATCGAGCGCCTCAACAATATCGGGTATTTCTCGAGCGTCAACATTGACCCTGAAGCGGGGTCGGAGCTCGGCAAGGTAGTGCTGGTCCTCAAAGTGAAGGAACAGAAGACGGGGCTCGCAACCATAGGCCTTGGCTACACGGGCGGAGGCTCAGGAGCCATCCGAAGTGGCGTCACAGGAGCCCTTTCGCTCTCGGAGAAGAATTTCGGGGGGAGAGGCTATGGCGGCGCCATCCAGTGGCAGCGCGGCGTGAACATTGACTCTATCAGCGCGTCGGTATTTGACCCGGCCATCAACTCCCACAGGGACTCAATCGGGCTCTCGATATACCGCCACAACATCACCGAGATCCAGCAGCCCGTCCAGGGCTCGAACCCTGTGCAGTACGCCCTTTATGATGACAAGCGCGCCGGCGGCAACCTTACCTACGGCCACCCGCTCTCCGATGACCTCTCCCTCTTTCTCACGCTGAAGACAGAGCGCATCGAGCTCACGCAGAGCACCAATTCCTCCTTTATTCCCGTGGGGCTCTTCGTCGGCACCTCGAACAGCACGATTTTATCAGGCCTCTATGACACCCGTGACGACATGTTCAACCCCCTCTCGGGCTCGTACGGGAATGTCTCTTACCAGGTGGCCGGCGGGCTTCTGGGCGGCGACAACCAGTTCAACAAGGCGCAGCTCGAAATGCGCCAGTATTTCCCCGTAGGCAAGAACAAATGCGTTGCGCTCCGTGCATGGGGAGGGATCCTTGACGGAAACGCGCCGACTACCGATTTCTTCTATGTGGGCGGCGCTGACACCATCAGGGGCTACCAGGAGAACAACTTCTATGGCACGCGGATGGTGGTCATGAATGCAGAGTTCAGGTTCCCTATCGCCAAGATAAAGATCCTGAACGGCGCCATTTTCGCCGATGCCGGCAACGCGTGGTTCCCCGGGCAGCCCTCGAAGCTGTGGACCGATGCGGGAGTGGGAATAAGGCTCGTATTCCCCACACTGGGCCTCGGTGTCATAAGAATCGATTACGCCTTCGGCCAGGAAGGTTCCCGTTCAACGATTGGAATAGGGCAGACTTTTTAGCGACAGAGAGTATGTGAACCCGGGCTTCATCGGTGCTTCCCCCTGGGAAGCTGCCATGCTCCGGGAGAGAATGAGGAGGAGATACCATGGGTAAATCATTGATAAAGATAAGCACTCTGCTTGTGGTGCTGGCCCTCTGCGCGGTGGCAGGGTGCGAGCCCCTTGAAAGCAAGAAGAAGCCAAGCGAGACAGGCCTCATTGACCGTGATGTCATCATGAAGCTCTCAGCCTTCCAGAGGGCCAATGATTCCCTTACCCAGAAGGTGATGGAGCTCGACAAGAAATATGCCGGGATGGCAAAAGGCCTCAGGCCGGACCAGCAGGAGGAGCTTTATCTGCGCTACCGGCAGGATGTGGAGACGCTGAAGGCCCAGGAGATGAAGCCTCTCATGGATAAGGCGCAGGCCGCTGTTGCCCTTGTGGCGAAAGAGAAAAAGATGAAGGTCGTGCTTGACAGCAAGATAGTCATTGCCGGAGCCGATGATATCACCGAGGACGTGAAAGAGAAATTCAAGTCCTCTGAAAAGCTTACCGCCCCCGAGGAAGCCGTGGGCAGCGACAGCAAGATAGGCTATTTTGACCAGGAAGTGGTCCGGTCTCTCAAGATGTTCAGGGATGCCGATCAGCAGGTTTACTCGATGTTCTCGACGATGAAAAAGGAACTCGAGACCAAGATGAAGACCATGTCTGACGAGGAGAAGCAGAAGGTCTTCAGCCAGTATGACTCGCAGCTTGAAAGCAAGAAGAACGAGCTTTACTCGCCTCTTCTCAAGAAAGTCACTGGCACGGTAGAAACGGTAGCCAAGAACAAGGGCCTCGTCCTTGTCCTTGACAAGCAGTTTGTCATGTTCGGCGGCAAAAATGTCACCGATGAGGTCGTCGAGGCCCTCAAGGGGAAATAGGATACCCTGGGCCGGGGGAGGTATGCCATGAAGGTGGCGGCAAAAGCAGTGGTCGTTCTTCTCGTGACCCTGATCATGGGAGGGTCCATCTTTCTGGCTGTCACGAAGCTGCCGGGCCTTCTTACCGGCACGGAGGGCAAGGATTCCCAGAAGGTAGGGGTTGTTGATTTCGGGAAGCTCCTCAAGGCCCACCAGGATTGGAAGAAGCTTGACGGCATCGACAAGCAGATCGCCGATATCGAGCAGAAGATGAACAATGCCCCTTCGGGGATGCAGAAGCTCGGCCTCGAGCAGGCGGAGCGCCTGAAAAAGGCCCAGATCCAGGCCGAGGCTGAACTGAAACAGGAGATATCAGGCATCACTTCCTCACTGGAGAAGCAGAAGGCGGCCTTTGAGGCGCAGATGGCCGGAGAGGTCAAGAAGATACAGGAGGAGATGAGCAAGCTCAAGGCGCAGGCAAAGAACGCCCAGGGCCAGACCCCCCCGGAGCAGATAAAGCCTTACAGCGAGCAGATGAAGGATTTTTCCCGCGATCTCATCATCCTGAGGGATCGGCAGGTAGCTGCCAAGCGGCTTGAGCTGCAAAAAAAGGCGAAGGAAAAGATTGACGCCGACAAAGGGCGCCTTGAGAGCGAGCTTTCTTCCTATGAGCAGCAGCTTGCAAGGGAGAACCAGCAGGAAAAGCTCAACATCCAGCTCAAGCTCCAGGTAAATCAGAATGACGAGGAGCATCAGCACCTCAAGGAGGAGCTCGCCAAGATTTCCGACGAGGAATCAAGGCTCAAGGAGAAAAAGAAAAACGAGATTGCCGCCGAGATGGACAAGCTTGGCAATGTAGAGATGGACAAGATAGACAAGGAAGTGCTGGCCTACAAGGCTAAAATAGATCAGGACATCAGTGCCCAGCTCTCCAGGAAACAGGTCCAGCTCGGCGGAGGGAAGGAACCCATTGTGGCATCCAATCCCGCCCTCTCGGAATACCAGAGGAAGGGAATGGAGCTCACCAAGGCCTTTCAGGCCAAGCAGAAAGAGATGGAGGCGAAGCTGCTGAGCGCCAATGAGGATTCGCGGCGCAAGCTGGAAGAAAAGAAGCGTACCCTGGAGAGTCAGCTCAAGACTCTGGAAAAGAGCGTCATGAAAGAGGTGCTCCAGAACAGGGACAAGCTTGCAAAGACCGAGATGGAGAGGATGGAGCGCTCAAGGCTTCAGATTGAAAAGCTTCAGCGTGAGAGGGGAAAGCTCTACAGCGCCATGGAGAGCGATATTAAGGATGAGGTGGCTCTGCTTGCGAGGAAGGAGAGGGTTCCTTTCGTCGTGGGAATGTATATCGTCAATGTTGAGGGAACCGATCTCACCGACAAAGCTCTTGAGATGATGAAAAAGGCCCAGGCGACATCGGGCAAATAGACCAGGGAAGGAAGGGGACCGTTGTTGAAGAGAATATTGAAAATACTGTGTATAGTGCTTTCGCTTGCCATACTTACCGGGGCGGGTTGCACGGCAAAAAAGAAAGAGCTCCGTGTAGGCTATATAGACTCCGACAAGCTCCTCGTGAAGTGGGAAAAATACCGTGAATTCGGCGATTCCTACCTCAAGGAGCGCTCGATCCTCATCGATAAGGTGGCAAAGGATCCGAAGAATATATCGATTGAGATCCAGAACAAGATAGTATCGATGGACACCAAGTGGGAACAGGTCAAGAAGGAGATCCGCGACGAATTGAAAGTCGCCTCGCAAAAAGTGGCGAAGGAACAGAAGTTCGATCTCGTGCTTGAAAACTCTGAATCCAACCCTACCATCGAATATGGCGGCACGGATATCACCAATGAGGTACTCTCGATCCTGAAGGGGAAGTGACAACCGGGCGGGCGCCTTTCCTTACAAGACAAGCAGGACAATATATGGTAAAGACTCTGGAGGAACTAGCACACTATCTTAAGGGAGAGCCGGCAGGTGACAATGTGACCATTCACGGCGTTGCCGGACTTTCCTATGCCCGCGAGGGCGACATCACCTTTATCGACCATGAGAAGTATCTTGAGACAGCCCTTCAAACGCCTGCCTCGGCCATCATCATCCCTCCCAGGGTAAAGGAATGCGCGAGGCCCTTCATTAAAGTGAAAAACCCCCGCCTTGCCTTTGCCCAGCTTCTCTCGCTCTTCCACGGGAAGGGGAAGAAGAGGGAGGGCATTGATGATACGGCAATCCTCGGCAGGAACGTGGAACTCGGAAGCGGTGTCTACATAGGGCCCTTCGTATATATCGGTGATAACGTGAAAGTAGGCGCCAACGTACAGCTTTTTCCCTTCGTGTACGTGGAAGATGACGTGACAATCGGTGACGATACCATTCTGTATCCCCGGGTGAGTCTTATGAAGGGCATCGTGATAGGGAAGCGTGTCACCATCCACAGCGGCGCCGTTATCGGTGCCGACGGGTTCGGCTTTGTCCGCGACGGCACCTCCCAGATAAAGATTCCCCAGGTAGGCATTGTCATCGTGGGCGACGACGTGGAAATCGGCGCCAATGCCACTATTGACCGCGCCACCACCGATGCCACCAGGATCGGGCGGGGCACCAAGATAGACAATCTCATCCAGATCGGCCATAACACCCAGGTGGGCGAGGACTGCATCATTGTCTCCCAGGCCGGCATCGCCGGAAGCGTCACCGTGGGAGACAGGGTGACTATTGCCGCCCAGGCCGGGGTCCGTGATCATGTCCAGATTGAGTCTGACAGCATCGTGGCGGGAAGAGCCGGTGTGACAAAAAATGTCTCCTCAGGCTCGCTGGTATCGGGGTTCCCTGCGAGGGATCACAAGGAGGAGCTCAAGATAGAAGCGGCCATTGCCCAGCTGCCGGAGCTGGTGAAGAAGGTGAAAAAACTGGAGCATGCTCTTCTGGAGAAGGGCCTCTAGGCTGAAAGTGCCGGTGGAATCACCGGGGAAGGTCTTGAAAGTGAAGAGAATAAAGAGGCTTGTACTCTATTTTTTATTTTTCTGCCTCACTGCCGAGGCATTCTGCCAGGAAGCGGGGGAAGTGGTCGTCAACGGCACGGTGCTCCTGCGGCTCCATGAGAAAAAGGGGCTTGATGTGGGGAGCAAGTGCGAGGCCATCACCAGAATCCTTGAAGAAAAGGCCGATGCCGGGGCTTCCCCCAGGGAGCTCAGGATTGTGCTCCAGCCGGGGGGGGCGGCCATCTACTGGGGAAAAACCCTCGTCGTCGTCGTCGATCCCTACCAGGCGGGGAAGAATTCCACCACGCCCCTGGCCCTTGCGAGAAAATGGGTGGCCGCCATCAAAACGGCCCTTGGGGGCACACCCCTTCGTGTCTCAAAGGACGTGCTCTCTGTCCCCGTAGGTGGAGAGCAGACCCTCACCGTGACAGGCGGGAGAGGGGACCTCAAGGTCTCCTATGAAACCTGGGGGCTTGAGGTGAGCACCGACAGCGGGGACAACGAGATTGCGGTCGTGGGAAAGATGGCGGGAACCTACCGGCTTGTGATTCAGAGAGGGGCTTTGAAGACCGCCGTGAGAGTTTTCGTGAAGGAATGGGCCGGCAGGATTGTGCCTTCTGTTGAAAGGACTGTCACCGGAAGCCCTGCTTCCGTCGATGTTCAGGTCGCCGCCGCGCTGAGCGCCGTCAATGATGCCGTCACCCTCCAGCCAGGCGCCCAGATCACCGTCAAGGAAAGCCCCCTCGTCCTCAATTCCCTTCAGCCGGGTTATGAGCAGACGGTCTCAGTTCCCGTGGCCGTTGAAGGGAAGGGCTATTTCCCCCTTGACGGCACCGTGAAGGTAAAGCTCAGGAATATCAATGCGCCCGTCAGTGACGCAGCCCTCCTCATGATCTGCAACAGGCCCGAGGAACTCAAGGAGGACGGAGTGCTTTTCCAGGGAAAATTTGGTGTCTCGACGCCGGTAAGGCTTCTCTATTCCCACAAAAATGTCTCGCCGGTGAAGAGGCAGCTCTGGGTGACCATAAAGAATCTTCGCCGCAAGCCACTCAAGCTCTTTGTGAGGCGCGCCTCTGCCGGGCCGGACAAGTATGAGATGCAGGCGGGACACAAGGCTGCCATGCGCTATCTTGAGTCTTACGGGACCAGGTCAGGGTACTTTGTTGCCATGACAGGGTCGGGAACCTTTGTGGTAGAGGATTTTGTGATCTCACCGCAGTTTACCGTCTCGGGAATATGTGATTTCCAGATTGTCGATGGGGAAGAGGCCGAGATTACCATAAGGAACTGTGAGCAGGGGAAATCCATGACCTCGCTGAAGGATATCCAGGAGCCCTTCGACCCCTTCAAGATCCATCCTCATGGCATGTTCCCCTCACCGAATCTTACCATCGAGAAGAGCTTCTCCTTCTCAGGCGACGGGGGGCCTCTTGCCATCGAGGTGGGAAAGTGGCCCTGGCTTATCGACGCCACCACCGGCGAACCCAACACGGGGAATTACGGCGCTCTCTACCGGATCAGGCTTACCCTCTCAAATACGGGAGGGGAGCGCCAGAGCGCCCTCCTTTCCTTTATCGCCTTGAACGGCGTGTCTATGGGGACGGTGCTTCTTGATGGAAAGCTGCTGGAAATCCCTGTCACGCGGCAGCAGGAGCTCTCACCGCTTGCCGAGATCCCCCTCGATCCGGGAGAAAAGCGTACCCTTGAGCTTGTCACGCTCCCTGAGGCAAGCTCCTGTTATCCAATCTCGATACAGGTGAGCAAAGGCAGATGATCATGGGACAGCATACCATCGCATCAGCAGTCCGCATTGAAGGGAAGGGCCTTCATTCGGGGTGCCCCGTCGTGATGGAGCTCTCTCCTGCGCCGGAAGATACAGGCGTAGTCTTTTACCGCCGTGACCATCCCGAATTTCCTCCATTGAAAGCCCGGGCCTCCTCGGTGGTGAATACGGAGCGCTGCACCATTCTCGGGAACAGCCACTTCACCGTGAGCACCGTGGAGCACCTGCTGGCGGCATGCTGCGGCAGCGGCATTGACAACCTCGCGATCCATATCGATGCCGGTGAAGTGCCTGTCCTGGACGGGAGCGCCCTTCCTTTCTGCAATGTCCTTTTGAAGGCGGGAAGATGCACGCAGAAGAAGGACCGCAGGAGCGCACGCTTAAGAAAGCCCTTCTGGATAGCAAGGGGAGAATCGCTCATTGCAGCCCTGCCCTCTGACACCCTGCGGTTCACCGTGCTCATTGATTATGAACATCCTCTTGTGGGGGTGCAGGTTTTTGAATATACGCTGGCGCAGGAGACCTTTCTCTCCGAAGTGGCGCCGGCCCGTACCTTCGGGTTATGGGAGGAAGTAAAGATACTCCTCGAGAAGAACCTTGCCCGGGGAGGCGACCTTGAAAATGCCCTTGTCATCATGCCCGAGGGCTATTCCTCGCCCCTGCGCCTTCCTCTGGAACCGGTGCGCCATAAATGTCTCGACCTCATAGGAGACTATTTTCTGGCAGGCGCCGCGATCCCGCTCCATATTGTCTCCATCAGGGCAGGTCACGCCCTCAATGCAGAGCTTGTAAAATACCTTGAGTCACTGGAGGTGATTGAAAATGGAGGTAAAGGAGATAAGAAAGATACTGCCTCACCGGTACCCGTTTCTCATGGTGGACAGGATTGTCGCTCTTGACGAGAAAAAGGCTGTCGGTCTCAAAAATGTGTCAATCAACGAGCCCTTTTTCCAGGGCCACTACCCTGACCATCCAATCCTGCCGGGGGTGCTTATCACCGAGGCATTGGCCCAGGTAGGCGCCATTCTCATCATATGCGCCGACAAGACGGGGGGGGTCGTGCCCTATCTTGCAAGCATTGACCACATGAGATTCAAGAAGCCTGTGTACCCCGGCGATCAGCTCAGGCTCGAAGTCGAGCTGCGGGGAGTAAAAAGGCGGATAGGGAGAATGGTGGCCAAGGCTTATGTAGGCGATGTGCTGGTGGCGGAAGGCGAAATGATGTGCTCATTAGTGAAGGAAAAGGAGTAGCAAAATGATTCCCATCGCAAAACCAATTATCTCGGAACGTGAAAAACAGCTTGTCATGGAGGTTCTCGATTCCGGTGTGCTCGCCGCTGGTGAAAAAGTGCGCGAGTTTGAGGCACAGTTCTCGCAGTATATCGGCTCTCCCTTCGGTATCGCCGCTTCTTCTGGCACCACGGCGCTCCATATGGCCCTGCTTGCCTGCGGCATTAAGGCAGGAGACAAGGTGGTGACGACGCCCTTTTCATTTATTGCCACGGCGAATTCCGTGCTCTACTGCGGGGCAAAGCCGGTCTTCTGCGATATAGACAGGAATACTTACAACATATCGGTGCCGGCCCTTCGCGAGCTTCTCAAGAAGGAGCGGGACATCAAGGCCCTGCTCATCGTGCACCTTTTCGGCCTTTCCTGCGATATGGACGCTCTGATGGAGCTCGTGCGCGAGCATAACCTGATTCTCATAGAGGACTGCGCCCAGGCTCATGGGGCCGCCTTCAGGGGAAAGAAGGCCGGCAGCTTCGGCCATGCGAGTATTTTCAGCTTCTATCCCACCAAGAATATCACCTCGGGAGAAGGAGGGATGGTTCTCACTTCCCGGGAGGAAGTGGCCAGGGCGGCCGAGCTCCTGAGAAACCACGGGATGCCCAGAGAATATGAGCATTCCATTATCGGCTACAATTACAGGATGACCAACATTGCCGCGGCAATAGGGATAGGCCAGCTTGAGCGCATCGGCGAGCTTATCGAGAAGCGCCGCTCCAATGCCCGTTTCCTTGACGGGCATCTTAAGGGCATCCCGGGCATTGAAACTCCCTCGGTACCGCATGAAGAGTACTTTCATGTCTACAACCAGTACACCGTGAAAGTCCCTCACGGCCGCGCCGGGCTGATCCAGCACCTGAAGGAGAAGGGCATCGGCCATAAGATTTTCTATCCCACCATTATTCCGGATCAGCCTCTTTACAGGGAGATGGGATTTCATGGTGATTCTCTCCCCGTTTCGAGGGCCTGCGCGTCGCAGGTGCTGTCCCTCCCTGTCCATCCCGCCTTAAGTGGAGATGATTTAGAGAGGATTGTCAGCACTGTTGGAGAATATTGTAAAAAGAACGACATGACACCTGTATAAGGTGCTTATGGGGAATATCGATGAGCGGAGCTGCTACATTGAAAGACAAGAAAGTGAGCACCCTGGAAAAGATCCCTGTCCCCGTAGGGGTTATCGGCATAGGCAGCATGGGCAAGAACCATGCAAGGATATATTCGGAGATGCCTCATGTCAACCTGGTCGGCGTGGTGGATATTGACAGGGAGCGCGGTGAGCAGTATGCAAGGAAGCTCGGCACCGCCTATTTCGAGGATTACCACGAGCTTTTCGGGAAGGTGAAGGCGGTAAACATCGCCGTTCCCACGAGCCTTCATCACAGGATGGCCCTGGAGTTCCTCGAAAAGGAAGTGCACGTGCTGGTGGAAAAGCCCATCACCCACGACCTCCAGGAAGCAAAAGAGATTGTGGAGGCGGCAAAGTCGCACGATATGGTGCTCCAGGTAGGGCATCTTGAGCGCTTCAATCCCGCGGTGGGCCATCTCAAGGAACTGGTGAAGAAGCCTCTCTATCTTGAAGCGCACCGCATGGGGTACCCCTCGGGGAGAAACCTTGATGTAGGAGTGGTATGGGACCTTATGATTCACGATCTGGACATATTGATAAATTTTGTCCATTCATCGGTGATTCATATCAATGCCTTCGGCCTTTCGCTCTATTCCTCCCAGGAGGATATGGCGCTTGTGCAGCTGCTTTTCAAGAACGGCTCCATTGCGAGTCTTTTTGCAAGCCGCATAAGCGGCGAGAAGATCAGGCATCTCAAGATCATTGAGCAGGAAAGGACTTTTTTACTGGACTTCATGAACCAGTCCCTCTCCGTGTTGAGGCTCCCGAAAGAGAACCATACCAACCCGCCCGAGTTCATCCCGATAAAGAGGTGCGAACCTCTCAGGTCGGAGCTGGAGCACTTCATGGACTGTGTGATACGCCACAAGACTCCCATGGTGACGGGTGATGATGGCAAAAAGGCGCTTGAGCTCGCGATTAACGTGGTAAACAATATGAAAATCGTGAAAAAGAGAAACAGTGTCATCGCAAAGAAGCTAATGGAGATGGCAAAGGCAGGATAGCTTAAAGGGGGAGATCACAATTTCCAAGATTCACCCACTTGCGGTAGTGCATCAAGGCGCGCAGCTGGACGAGAGCGTGGAAGTAGGGCCTTTTTCCATCATAGGTGAGCACGTGCGGGTTGGAGCCGGTACCACCATAGGCTCCAACGTGATAATTGATGGATGGACCACTATCGGGTGCAACTGCAGAATATTTCACGGCGCCGTCCTGGGCACAGAGCCCCAGGATCTCAAGTACAAGGGAGAAAAGAGCTACGTGAAGATCGGGGACAATAACCTCATAAGAGAGTTTGTCACGGTGCACCGGGCCACCTCCGATGAGGGTGTCACTCAAATCGGCGATAACAACTTCCTGATGGCTTACGTGCATATAGGTCATAACTGCATCATCGGATCCAATACGCTCATCGCCAATGCCACAAGCCTCGCGGGCCACGTTGATGTGGAGGACAGGGCAGTCATAGGAGGCATGTCGGGTGTTCACCAGTTTGTGAGGGTAGGAAGCCTTGCAATGGTGGGAGGATATGCCCGTGTCGTAAAGGACGTGCCTCCTTACAGCATGGTATGGGGGCAGCCCGCCCGGCTTTTCGGCCTCAATATAGTGGGCCTTAAGAGGCAGAAAATCTCGCAGGAGGTGAGGGGTAATCTGAAGCGCGCCTACCGCATCATCGCCCAGAAGAGCCGCCTCCTGGCTCTGGAGGAGATAAAAACCCAGATTGCCCCGGGGCCTGAGATTGCGCACCTTATCAAGTTCTTAGAGTCTCCCTCGAAAATGGGAATCATTCTTCGACGGGTGAATGATAGTGAGGCTTCCTCCAGCATGAATCTCACTGCTCCTTAGAAAAGCCCAATCTATCAAGGCTTTCCACCACTTTGTCGGAGCTCACCGGAATGTCGAAAAAGATAATGGTTCTCGCAGGAGAAGCTTCAGGCGATCTGCAGGGTGCTCATCTCGCGGCAACCATCAGGCACTTGAAGCCATCGTATAAGTTTTTCGGTATCGGCGGCGCCAGGATGAAAAGTAAGGGCGTCATGATTTTTGAGGAGAGCACGTCTTGGGGCATCATCGGTCCCTGGCACGCCCTGGGGAAGATTCCTTTCCTTCTCGGCCTGGTGAAGAGAGTCAAGGCGATTATCCTCAAGGAGAGGCCCGACCTTCTCATATTGATTGATACACCCAGCATCAACATGAGGATTGCCCGGTTCGCTCATGACCATGGAGTGAAAACCCTTTATTTTTTCCCCCCTTCGGCATGGTTTCCCAGCGTGGAAAGGGTAAAGAAGATTGCCAGGGTCTCTGATTACCTTGTTCCCGCCTTTACCTATACAGTGAAGACCTACCGCCGGGCAGGCATTCCTGTAAATTACTTCGGCCACCCTCTCGTGGACATGCTCGAGGTGAAGGGGGAGCGTGACGAGCTGGTCGCGAGGCTTGGCCTTCCCCCCGGGAAAGACTATGTGGCCCTCATGCCGGGTAGCAGGCACCAGGAGATAGTCTCGCTGCTGCCTGTGCTGGTGAAGACCAAGGAGCTGCTCATGAAGGAAAGGAAGAATCTCCATTTTATTCTTCCCATGGCCCTTCCGCTTTACCGCCCGCTGATAGAGGGCCTCACGGCACCTCACATGGAAGGCCTCACCCTTGCTGAGGGCAATGCCCACGAAGTGATGAAGCTTTCCAGGTGCATACTGATGGCGTCGGGGAGCGCAAGTCTTGAGGCGGCCATCCTGGGGGTTCCCATGGTGGTCCTTTACAAGCTGGCCTGGCCTGACTGGTGCATCGGGAAGCTCCTGATCAAGGTTCCCCATATCTCCCTTCCCAACCTGATCCTTCAGAAAAGGGTGGTACCGGAGCTTGTGCAGCTTGAGGTGAATCCCCGGAGAATAGCCGCCGAGTGCCTTCCCCTCATTGATGAGACCCCGGGTCGCCGCATGATGCTCGAGGCCCTTCTGGAAGTAAGGCTCGACCTGGGAAGCCCCGGGGTTACAAAAAATATTGCGCAGTTCGTGGTGGATATCTGTGAAAACGGCAGCTGAGCACGAAAGGAGTACTATGAAAAAGAAAGTAAGGGCTTACAAGAAGTCACCTTCATCACCGGAAAAAACAGGGGAGGCCCCCCTGTCATCGCTTCGTGCCTTCTCGGAACCCAAGGAAAGCGTCCCGGGCGAGAACCCTGAAAAGGCGCCTCCGGCGCCTCCTTCCTCCCCCGGCACTCCCGCCCTTTCGGGGAAGAAGGAGATGGTGATGGGTTTTGGCATTCTCGGGGTGGTAGTGGGCTTTCTCGCGGGATATGGCAATCTGGACATGGCCATGGGCCTTATGGGAGGCATGGCAGGCCTTGTGGCCGGAGCCTTCTGCGGGTGGCTCCCCTACATGCCGCTTCCCAAGCCATGATAACCCTTCTCTGAAAGGGAGTTCTCATGGAGCAGATTACCATCTATCATACCAATGATCTTCACAACCGTTATCAGCTCTTCTCGCTGCTCAAACAGGTGCCCCGCGACGAGAGGACCTTTCTTTTTGACAGCGGCGATGCCCTGGGGGGGTCGAGCACGCTTTTTTACCCCAGGGAGCCAGTGCTCTCGGCGATGAATGATGCCGGGTACACCGCAATGGCCATGGGCAACAGGGAATTTCATTACCTGCGCCCTGTGCTCGCCCTGAGGGCAAAAAGCGCCCGTTTTCCCATTCTCTCGGCAAATGTCAAGGATCTTACGGGGAAGTCCTCTCACTGCTGGAAGGACCATCTCATCGTGGAAGCGGGCACCCTCAGGGTGGGCGTGATGGGCCTCACGCCGGTGCAGTTCCCCGAGCATTCCTTTCTCACAAGGTGCACGGGCTTTCTCTTCATCCCGCCTCTTGTGGCCCTCAGGGAGATCCTTGGGGAGTTCGAAGCCCTGGGAGTGCACTGCGTCATTGTGCTCTCCCATCTTGGCCTTCGCGATGACAGGGAGCTTGCGGAAAAGACCAGGGGAGTGGATCTTATTCTGGGAGGGCACAGCCATCGGGTGCTCCATGAGCCCCTCAGGGTGGGGAAAACCCTGATAATGCAGGCAGGAAGCCATGGCAGGTATATGGGAAAGTGCGTGATAGAAGCGGGAGAGAGGCCGTTAAGGCTTGCCTCGTACGGGCTTATCCCCGGAGGGAGCACCTCCACGATGGCATCATGAAAGGAAATTGTGTGATGGCGCCCAGGATCCTCTTTATCAGCAATGGCTACGGAGAAGATACTATTGCCACAAGCGTGGTGAAGGCCCTCCTCGCCATTGACGTGTCATCGATCATTACCGCCCTGCCCCTCGTGGGGGAAGGCAAGGCCTACGAAGCATGCGGCGTCGAGGTCATCGGACCCCGGCAGCTCATGCCCAGCGGCGGCATGATCCCGGGGAATCCGGGAAACCTTCTCAAGGATATTGCCTGCGGCCTTGGAAGCCTCACGGCTGCTCAGGCCCTCGCCATTAAACATATGAAGGGCCATGTGGATGTCACGGCGGCCGTCGGTGATATCTACCCCGTGCTGATGGCCATGCTTTTCGCCGCGCCACCCCGGGTCATGATTGGCACGGCAAAGTCAAATTATTTTGTGCCTTACAACGGGTTCGAGAGAGCAGTCATAAGGCGCTCCTGCGAGGTGGCCTTCGTGCGCGACGAGCCGACGGCCGCTTCCCTGAGAGCGTCCCGCATAGATGCCCGGTGGGTCGGGAATGCCATGATGGACAGCCTTGACTATGAAGGCCAGACCTTTGGCCTCAGGGAGGGCCTCCCCTGCGTGGGCATCCTTCCCGGGAGCCGTGCCGAGGCCTATGGCGACATCGCAGTAATACTGGAAGCGGTGGAGGAGCTTTATACCATCTGTGAGGGCAAGGTGGCATTTCTCATGGGTGCCGCCCTCTCGACACCGCTTGAGGAGTTCTCCCGGAAGATCGCGCCGATGGGATGGCGCTTCAGGGAAGGCCAGAGCTTTCCCTCGGGCTCAATGGACTATTTTGACAAGGAGCCTGTCTCCATTGCCGTGGTGAGAGGCATGTTCGGCGATGTGCTCAAGTGTTCCACCGTCCTTATCGGCCAGGCCGGCACGGGAAATGAACAGGCCGTGGGGCTCGGGAAGCCTGTCGTCACTTTTGACAGCCAGGGAAGGCAGGAGCTCGGGTGGTACAGGAAGCGCCAGAAAGGCCTGCTTGGTGATTCCATAGCTGTCGTGGCAAAGGAGAAGGGCGCTATCGCGGCGGAAGTGTCTGCCATCCTCAGTATCCCCGAGCGTTACAGGAGCATGGCTGCCATCGGGTACGAGAGGATGGGCCCTCCTGGAGGCGCCCGGGCCATGGCCTTATCGCTGCTTGAGCATGCCGGAGCCGCGCAGGCCAGGGCCCCGGGAAGTTAACATTTTGTTAACGTGCGGATGTTTACTTTTAAAATCCCCCCTGATATAATGAAATTAAGGATTTCTACAAGGAGGAGGCTGCGATGGCGATTCAGGGAGCAGGCCCGGTGGGGCCGAAGACATCTGACTATATAAAGAACGCCCAGCAGGTTGGCGCACAGCGCGAGGGAGCAAAGAAGAGAGAGACCGAGGGAGAGACCACCGCCCTTGTGCCTGCCGATACAGTGGACCATGCAGAGCTTTCAAAGCAGGAGGGGCCGAGAGCCGGTGCCCAGACAGGGCAGGCTCAGAACCTCGGCACTGATGAGAAAAGAGAAGAGGTGAGGTCTGCAACCGATACGATGGCGGGGCTTTCAGGCGGAGGCACCCAGCAGCCGGCTTCGCAGGGGATGGAGCTTCCCTCATTTATGGATGGAATGCCTGGCGGGGGACTTCCGCCGGGACCGGGAAAATGCGGCGGATCATGCCCCCCCGGCTCACCACCGAATCCGCCGGGCCCCTCGCCGGATCCTTCACAGCCTCCGGGCCCCGTGGCGCCTCCGGGAGGCCCTGGTGATCAGTCGTCGTCCTCTTCGCAGTCCCAGATGGCCCAGATGGCCCAGACTGACCAGCTCCAGTCCAACGAGGCTTACTGGCAGATGGCCGTGGAGCGCCAGAAGCACATGTGGAAGATCTTCCAGATGCTCCAGGACCTCCAGACCGACATCATGAAGATAATCTCGGAGGCGGCGGCGAACCGCGCCAAGGTGAGAGATGCCATATCGGCGAAGTGGGCCCAGGTTCTCGCGGGCTGACGGAGGGAAAACAGGGAAAAAAAAAGAGGCTTTGCAAAGCCTCTTTTTTTTTCCTGTCTTTAAACCTTACATGAGAGTCGAGTTGTCGATATACATCTCCTCGAGCTTCCGCCTGTTTTCCCTGTTGATGCGCATTGCCTCGTTTATCTTCTCGTTTCCTTCATGGACGAGCTCAAGGCCGTAGTCAATGTGGTCGGCGTTCTTGTCCTCAAGGAAAAGGAGCATGTTGGCGATGCCCTGGTTGTAAAGCTCAATCCCGTTAAAGCCCACTTCCAGCTCCTCGGCGAATTCCTCGATTGCTTCCTCGGGGATCTCTATCTCTCGGATTTCCTGCTCCTTCTGAGCAAGGATGGCCTGGATATCCTGGAGAAACTTCCCGTACTGCTCAATTGTCCACTCGCCGCTCTTGGCTTTCTCGCCGGCTTCCTTGAGCTGCATGTAACGCTCGTTCACCTTGGTGGGCGGCGCCGTGTCAGTCTGGGTCATCTTGGGGAGCGCCGCGTTGCAGCGGGTGCAGTAATTAGCTCCCTGGGCGTTGTTGTGTCCGCATTTCAGGCAGAGCAATAGGAGCCCTCCTTTCGTCAACTCAACCTGTCCTATTCATTCGGTATGCTGCCCTATATTCCTTCTTTGCACCGCAGGGCCCCGGCGATGGTCACTTTTCCGGTTCTCCGAACACGTCAGCGGTGAAAATGAGGAGTTCCGTATCCTTTTCCTTCCAGGCATCGGGAGAAAGTCCCGCTTTCTGCCAGCAGAGCTGGCTCATGAACTCCTCCTTGGTCCACCCGGTCTCGGTAGCCACCTGGGGAAGAAAGACCCCGCTGTGGAAGCCTTTTCTCACAATGACGCCATGCTTCCCCATCACGATCTCGTCGGCGCTCTCGGCACGCCTGAGGGGCGACATTACCGAGATTTCTATGTGGATATCCTTGAGCTCGTCATATTTCACCTGGGGAAAGCGCGTGTCTCTCGTCGCCGATGAGATTGCGAGTTCCACCACGGACTTATAGAGTGCGTCGCCTCCTGTAAGGTGCCCGATGCATCCCCTGAGGGCGCCATGCTTGTGAAGGGTCACAAACATGCCTGTTTCCATCTTGAGGTTTTCGGGGATGGGGCTGTCCTTGAAGAACTCAGGCTTTTTGCCTGTCTTGAGATACTCTTCAAGGGTCTTCCTTGCCATCACAAGGAGCTCTTTCTTGTCTTCCCCGGTGAGGAATTCATCTTTCATACCTTTCACCTTCCCTGTCTCTGGTTTTCTTGAGAAAGCCACGGAAGCATAGCCTACGACGCGGCTTTTATCGCCTGCAGTGTCACCCGAATTGGCATATTTGAGAAGGACGGGCCTGCACCCGAGCTCTTTCATGGCAAGAATCACGGTGGCCACGGGGACCGCGCCGCAGAGTTCGCAGTTCCCGGCGCCTTCCCCGAGGAGTGCCGGAGCATCCATTTTCTCTATGGCTTTGATGGTTTTCCCGTCTATGGACTGCGCCTCCTTGTAAGGGTGGTAGTGGGAGAGATCAGAGCTTGCCACAAGCAGCACCGGCCGCGTTTCTGAGGGCCCGAAGAGTGAGGCCATTGCCTGGGCAAGCTTTCTGCACCCTTCAAGGTCGTTCCTGCCGGCGATGAGGGGCACGATCTTGAAATCCTCAAGGGCCACCTGCAGGAAAGGGATCTGGAGCTCGAGGCTGTGCTCCCTTTCAAAAGGCTCATACTGCTTCTTGACCAGGGAACACTTTTCCATGAGCCTCTGTGCCATGGCCCTGTCAACAGGCACGTCACCCAGGGGGGTCCTGAAGGCACCGCGGTCATAGACGGCAAAGCCTTCGAAGTCGAAATGGTGAGTTGGCGCGATAATGATAACGGTCCTGGAGGGAAGCCCCTTGACAAGGCGGTATCCATAAGCTGCCACAGGTCCCGAGTAGATGGTGCCGGCATGGGGTGAGACGATACCGCAGACCTCTTCGGTGCCAGGAGGGGCTGCCCCGGCCTTTTCCAGATACCCCTTCAGTTCCTTCGTGAGCGCTTCCCTGTCGTCGCGGTAAAACTGCCCTGCCACATTGGGCTTCTTGAGAGGCTCCTCTTCCCTTGGCGAGGACGCCGCTTCTTCTCTCTTCTCCGCAGCTTTCTGGGAAGCGCATCCCTGGTGGGGGGAGAGAAAGCACAGGCTTATCATGATGACAAGAAAGGCACTCCAGGCACTAAGGCGCATTGATCTCATCCCTCCCATACACCGGGAATCCGCTCTTTACAATAAGGGCATTTTCCCTTGATAAGGTGTATTTTCTTTATCATGAAGCCGGCACGCTCTATTACAGGCTTTCTGCAATGGTGGCAGTATGTGTTTTCGCCTGGATCGCCGGGAACATTCCCCGTATAGACATAGTGCAGGCCCTCCGCCATGGCCGCGTTACGGGCCTTCTGAAGTGTCGCTACGGGAGTTGACGGCAGATTCTTGAGCTTGTATATCGGGTGAAACCTCGTAAAATGAAGGGGCACGTCGCTTCCCAGTTCTTTCTTTATCCACTGGCACATTTCCTTTATTTTGTCCATCGAGTCGTTGAGGGTAGGCACCACAAGATAGACTATCTCGAGCCACACTTCTGACTTTCTTATGGTTTTAAGGGTCTCGAGGACCGGCGCCCTCTCCCCCACGCAGATTTTCCGGTAGAACTCGTCATCGAAGGATTTCAGATCTATCTTGACGGCATCGAGTGCTTTCAGGAACTCCTCCATGGGTTCTTTCCTGGTGAAGCCCGCCGAGACTATTGCTGATTTGAGGCCCTGCTGCCGGGCTTCGCGGGCAATGGCAAGCATATATTCAAAGAATACCGTGGGCTCTGCGTAGGTCCCCAAGATCGAGCGGCACTGGCGTCTTTGCGCTTCTTTTACGGCATCTTTCGGGAAGAGAGACTGCCAGCGCACGTTTTCAGGCCGTGACTGGGAAATCTCCCAGTTCTGGCAGTAGCGGCAGTTCATATTGCACCCTGCCGTCGAGAGGGAGAAGGCTCCCGTGCCGGGCAGGAAGTGGAAGAAAGGCTTTTTTTCAATGGGATCGATACCGAGGGAGCAGGGATTCCCATAGACAAGGGTATAATATTCGCCGTCCCGGTTTTCCCTTACCCCGCAGTAACCGCGCTCCCTGTTTCCCACCCGGCATTCCCTCGGGCAGAGGGTGCACCGGACCCTCCTTCCCGGCAGTTTTTCATAATAGCGGGCTTTTCTTGTGAAGGGGGCGAGGGGATCACTCCCGGTGCTGCCCAGAAGCCCCGAAACAAAAGGAGCGGTGCAGGAGAAAAGACACAGGGATTTCAGGAACTGCCGTCGGCTCACCATGGCCGTTTCAGTCCCCCTTTCCTTCACACTCGAGAGGGTCAATGAGCATGTGCTCCACCTTTGAAAAGTCCCCCTCACCCACGCGGTGGTCGCTGTCAGCGGCCCGGGCGATATAGTGAGGGAAGCGCTTTTCATCGGAGAGTGTCGGCAGTTTCATCTCCCTGCGCTTTGCCTCTATGATGGAGAGGGCTCTCGTGTCGAGGGCCACGGGATCACAGCCTGCAAGGATGCCGCCGTAGGACCAGGTTCCAGCGGGATTGTAAGCGGGACCGCCGTCATAAAGGGCTTCAAGGGCATCGCAGATGATGAGCCTGCTCTTGCTGAGGAGGAGCGGCGAGGCATTGATATCGGCTATGTAAGGGTCCCCGCCGTTGGGGTGGTACTTGTTGGGATTGTCTATGGAACCCAGATGGTTCTTGAGGGCCGCCGAGAGGCCGCAGAGGTCATGGTCCTTCAGGACCGGCACATTGATGAGGGCGGTGCATTCCCTGCTGATGATGGTGGAGAAGCGGCTTGCCACCTCGCCTGAGATGGTAGGCTCCTCATCGTAGCCGACTCCCGGCTCATCAGTGCCAAAGCAGCGGGCCGCGCCGCCTGACCTGCTGAGGGAAAAGCCTGCCTGCCTGAGTTCCTCTGAGGTGCGGTCATAAATGATAATCCTCGAGCTCTGAACGCCCGCTCTCGTGAGGCCGGAAACGATGGCATTCACAAGCTCCCGGTGGGTGGAGAGGCGTTTCCCCGCCAGGCAGTTCACCTTGAGGGCCACCATGTCGGAAGGTGAGAAAAGCTTCTGCCACGCGGCGTCACCATGGCAGGCGGTGAGGCGTTCCATGGCGCAGGTGAGCATCTGTTCGAGCACTTTGCTGTTGACAGTATTCTCCGCGGAGAGGACCTTGCCGGAGCGGACCTCGACAAGCCTCTTCCTTATCTCGGCCGGTACGGGCGACGGGTGCTCCCCTGCGGGTCCAGCACTTCCTGTTCCTGCCACCTTGTGGCTGCAGGTAAGCGATGCCATAAGCGGGAAGCCGAGGACAAGCCCTGTAAGCTGTCCCAGGAACATCCGGCGGCTCGGCGTGTCATCCATCGGTGCCTCCCGGGGAGTCTATTCCCTCTTATTATAGGGGTGAACCGGGGTGCTGTCAACGAACACCGTTTTTCCCCGGGTTCCGAAATTATTGAGAGGTGTATCTGGTTATAGCAGCCTTGCACTGAAAAAAAGAGTCTGTCCCTTAGATGGCGAATCCTTCGGAAATACTCTTGGAGGGCTGCCATCAAGCCGAGAATCCTGCTGTACCTTTCCTTCTTTTTCATGGGATGCGCCTCGATGATAATCCAGGCCGTGATGGTGCGGGAGTTCCTTGTGGTGTTTTACGGGAACGAGCTCTGCATGGGCATGATAATGGGAGTCTGGCTCTTCTCCATAGCCCTCGGGGCTCTCATTTTCACGGCCATGTCCCGGAAAAGGAACCTTGAGGGCTTTTTCCCCCTCTGCCTTCTTCTTTTTGCCCTTATTCCCCTTGGAGAGGTGCCCCTTATAAGGAGCGCCCGCCTGCTTCTCCACGTGCCGCAGGGACTCTATATCAGCTTTGGTGCCATGTGCCTGCTTGCTTTCCTTGTGATTGCCCCTTATGGCATCGTGGTAGGCTTTTCTTTCCCCCTGGGCTGCCATCTGATGGCGCGCCACAGGAAGGATGGCTCAGCCATAGCCTCCCTGTATACGCTTGAATCTCTTGGAAGCCTTCTGGGGGGGGTCCTTTTCAGCTTCGCCCTTGTGGAGCGTTACTCATCACTCCATATTCTCTGGGCCCTTCTTTGTATCGCGATGCTCCTTCTTCTTGCCGCGTCGGTGAAGAGGGGCCCTCTTTCCCTCGGCCTCATGGGGGCCGTGCTGGCCGGTGTCTTTCTCTTTTTTCCCCGCGTGGAAGCCCTCAACATGAGCCTCATAAAGCTCCGCTGGGAGTCCCTCATCTCAGGCCTGCCCCTGGTCAGCTCGATTGATTCGAGATACCAGAACCTGGCCCTTACCGTGCAGGAAGACCAATACAGCGTCTATGGGAACGGCCAGTATTGCTTTTCTTTTCCTGATCCCTACGGGGTGAGGCTTACCGCTCACATGATCCTTGCCGAGCACGAGAAGCCTTCTTCGCTCCTCGTTATTGGCGAGACATCGGGAGGCTTTCTTGCCGAATGCCTGGCTCATGGAGTAAAGTCCCTCCACTACGTGCCTCTCGATTCCGCCCTTTCCGCCATGGTGGGGCCTTATCTGGACCCTTACGAGCGCTCGGGTTTTGAGGACAGGAAAGTGACCGTCATAAGCGGCGATGGGAGATATTACGTGAACAGGGCGAAGAACCTCTATGATGTGGTCATTCTAATGCTCCCCGATCCTTCGAGCGCCATGCTCAACAGGTTCTACACAAGAGAGTTTTTCCTTTCCCTCAATAGAATAATGGACAAGAGAGGGGTTTTAGCCCTCTCACTTTCTTCGTCGCCTCAGTACAGGGACTCTCTCTACAGCCTTTACAATGCCTCAGTGTACCGCACCCTCAGGGAAGTGTTCCCCTCAGTCGAGGTAAGTCCCCAGGATACGATGTATTTCTTTGCAAGTGACGCCCCCGGGGTGGTGACATCTGATCCCGCCGTGCTCAAAAAACGCTTCGCAGGCCGTCATGTTCCCGAGGAGCGGTTCTCGCCCCTCATGTTTGATGATTTTTTTCCTCCCCTGAGGGTGAGGGAGGCAAGAGCCATGCTGGAGGAGGCGCCATCGCTCTGCAATACCGACTTCAGGCCCGTCACCTATTTTTACAGCCTTGTCATATGGGACAGAATATCAGGGTCACGTATGGCGGGGTTTCTGGCGCTATGCTCCCGCTTCTCCCTCTCCACCTTTGCCCTTGTGCTTGCCCTCCTCATCCTTGCCAGGATCCTCTTCGTGGTGAAAAGAAAAGTTGACGCTTCCTCCCAGCAGCGCTTCAATTACCTTGCCTCCCTGGCGGTCTTCGGCTTCTCGGCCATGGGCATGGAGATTGTACTGCTCTTCTCCTACCAGAACCTCTATGGATATCTTTACCAGATGGTGGGCCTTGTGGTGGCAGCCTTCATGGGGGGCATGGCCCTGGGGGCGGCTTTTTCCAGGGTCGCCTTGAAAGACAGGGCCCCCCTCTTTTTCTGGGTGCTTCAGTCGGCGCTCATCCTTTTCGCCGCGGCCCTTCCCTCGATCCTGAGGGGGCTTGGGCCGCTTTTCCTTCATGCAGGGACTCTTCTCTCCTCCCAGGCGCTCTTTTTCTGCCTCGTTGTTTCCATGGGAGTGTTAAACGGTATGGCCTTCCCTCTTGTGGGCTTCATGACGCTGAGGGGAGGGGCTTCTGTCCCCCAGGCCGCCGGGCTTGTGAACACCATTGACAACCTGGGGGCGGCCTGTGGAGCGTTTTTGTGCGGCACCCTCTTCATTCCTCTCATGGGAGTGGAGGAGACCTGCAGGTTGATGGCTCTCATGGCGTTCCTGGGGATGTTCCTGTGGCTTCCTCTTCTCGGAAGAAAGCGGTGAGCGGCGGGGCGCTTCCTATGCGGCGTGGGGCCTGAGGTTCTTGGTCATGGCAAAGGTGAGGGTTTTCCCGATGATATCCACCTTCACCTTCCCTTCGGTAAGCTCCTTGATGAGAATGATGCCCCTTCCGCGCTCATCGAGATAGGTTTCAAGCAGTGCATCGATATCGCACAGGCCGTTTTCAACCGAGACCTCGGGGAGCTCGGTCAAGCCGGCGAATTCCTCTTTCAGCGACGATGCTTTTTCTGGCTCGAGGAGCTCGTTGGCCACGAGCTCCCTGAGGAACTCATTGGCTTTCCTGATGCTGATAATCTCCTCCCTCAGGAGCCTTTTCAGGAATTCGATGAACCGGTGGTGGGTCACCAGGTCCTTTTTCAGGATGCCCTTGACAAGTATCTGGATTTTTCTCGGCTTGATGGTGAGCCTCACGATGACATTCTTGGTGCTGTCGAACTTGTGGGCATGCTCAGCCGTGTTGGTGACGGCCTCATCGATGAGGAGCACGAGATCTTCGACGGTTTCACGGTCCAGCTTGAACTCCAGGAACAGCGCCCGCATCCTGGTGATGAGCTCATGGATGTTCTTCGGCTCGCTTTTCACCGTAATCTCGACGAGGCTGAAATAATCGCGACGATCAGTGAGAGGGACTGCCGATTGATCGTTCTGGATTGATAACGGGTTTGTGTTGTGATTTTCTGCTGCGTGTACCACGGATCTTCACCTCTGTCAGTGCACAATACTTCTGTGCCTGCTGCCGGCACTCCTTTTCCTCAAGATTTTCTGCGCTGCTTTGCCATCTTAAGACCAGTCCTCGCCTTTTCAATGAGATCCGCCGCGCTGTCGGAATCCTGGGGATAGCTTGCCATCCCTGCCGTGAGCGATACGGGGAAGGCTCCCCCTGCGAATTTCTCGGAGGTGAGCCTGGTGATTCTCTGGGAGAGCGTTGCTGCACCGGCCTTATCCGTTTCAGGGAGCAGGATGCAGAACTCCTCGCCTCCCAGGCGCCCTGTAATGTCGATGCTTCGCACGTTCTTGGTGAGGAATGCCGAGAGCTCGATGAGGAGCTCATCGCCTTTCGCATAACCCATTTCCCTGTTGAAGTGCCTGAAGTCATCTATGTCAACAATCAGCAGGGAGCATACCCTCTTGTAGCGCTCGGCGCGCACAATCTCCTTTTTTATCAGCTCTTTGATATGGCCTGCGTTAAAAAGGCCCGTGAGGTTGTCAATGGACGAGGCTTCTTCCGAGATGCTGCTCATGTAGTTCTCGTCGATGAGGAGAAGGGGGTGGCTGCCCAGCAGCTCAAGGAGCCCCTTCTGCGTGATCTGCGTGCTTGACAGGAAGCCTATGAAAAGGAGGGACGAGCGCTTTTCCATGAATTCCTCGAAGAGTGCCATCTCGTGCTCCACGAAGTCCCGGTTCCTGCCGTCGCTCTCAAAAAGCCACGGGATATCGACGATGACGCGCAGTGACGACCAGCCCTGGAGGCACGTGTCGTCGATAAAGCCCTGGAGCTTTTCGAAGAAGCCTTCGAGGTCCCCACGGCTTTTTCCCCGCAGGGATGAGGGTGCATCGACAATGAGGAGCTGGCTGTGCCTGGTGAGCTGCTCCACGGGTCTCCCATGCTTTTTCATGAGGGAGGTTATCTCTTTTTTTGTGCTGTCGCTTCCTGCAAAAATGCATTTCTCGTTCTCTGAGATCCCCTGGGAGATTATCCTGTACAGTTTATCGGCTCTTGAGTTCTTGTTTTTTGCGATATAGAGCACATAAGAGCCGACCTGTACCTGGATATTCTGATGGCCCAGGAAGGCGAAGCGCTTGCCGAAAGCCTCTTCGGGGCGGGTCTGTGTTTCCATGGGGGCTCCTTTCTTACGGGAAGGTCAGTCCCGATGTTCGCAGGTATTCTTCCATCGAATCGCGGAATGAGTCATAGCTTTTCCAGTTAAGGGCGAGGGCGCTGTTCACCATGTCGTTGGCTTTCCTGGCCATGGCCATCCCTTCCTCCATGAGACCCATTTCACGGCTCCTTGCAAAGTGTCTCAGAATGTTCACTGCCTTGATGAAAGTCTCTATCCCCAGGATCCCCGTGTTCATCTCGGTCTCTAGCTCATCTTTCATCTCCGGGGGGATGGGTATCGCTTCAACGTCCTCGAGTTTCTGAAAGAAATGCTCTTCCATCGAGGCAAGGAAGCTTTCCATCTCTGTCTGGGTGAGCTGGCCCCGCGAGAATTCCATGATTTTTTCCTGGATCTGGAGGAGGCGGGACGAGATCCTTGGCGGGTTCTTGAAATCGGGAAGCCGCCGAAGGCACTTTGCGCAGGTAGTTCCGCTCTCGTCGTTAAGGTGACCGCAGCCGGGACAGAGCATAAGGGGCAAGACCTCACGATTCGTGTTCATGGATAAGTTCAATCTGCTTTTTTCTTATCCTTCTTTTCTTTCCTGTCAGCAGCGCCCCCGGGAGGCAAATTTTCATGGAAAGGAGGATTTTGGGGAAAGGGGGAGAATCTAGATCAGGTTTATTAATGCCATAAGGAGGGTACTCATGAAGCATATCCAGAACGTGCTCCTGGTAGCACTCGCATTAGTCGCAGCGGTTTCAATGCCACTCTGGGCGCAGAGCCCGGAGCAATCCATGGAAACGCAAAGCTATGTAATAGACAGTGATGAAGTGATTACCGTCCAGGGAGCAGTTTCTGAGAGTCCCAAGGGGACCTGTCAGAATGCCGCAAGAAGAAGAACCCTTTCTTCGCGCGGCGGGAGAATCGTGGCCACGGCGCAGCGTTATCTGGGTACGCCCTACCGCTGGGCGGGTACGACCCCTTCAGGATTTGATTGTTCGGGGTTTGTCATGACCGTTTTTGGCATGAACGGCGTCTCCATCAGGAGAATGGCCGATGAGCAGTATTACGGCGGAAACAGGATAGCGCGGAAGGATCTCTGTGTAGGCGACCTGGTTTTCTTCAGCACCTATGGACCGGGCGTAACCCACGTGGGGATTTATGTAGGTGAAGACAAGTTCATCCATTCGTCGAGCCGGCGGGGCGTCACCTTCTCGAGTCTTGACGATGCCTATTACAAGGCGAGGTTTATCGGGGGATGCCGGTATTAACAAAGGAACTCAAAGGATTCCTTGCCCACAAGGGATCCTTTTTATTTTCTCTCCCAGGCCATACTTTGAAAGCGGGGGTTCCCAATGAAGATCAAAGAATTTTTGCATGAGCTCATCGAAAAGAAGAAGGAAGAGGCAGAGGAAATACTCCTTATCCATGTGGACAGCTTCTATAACCTCCTCTATTCCTTCTACAACCTGGGACTCCTCTCCATCGGGACTCTCCTCAAGGCCAAGGGCTTCTCGGTGCGCTGCATCACCTCGGGAAACCTCTTTTTCATCAGCTCTTACAAGCTGAGGGCCATGATCCAGAAGTTCTCCCCCCGCCTTGTGGGATTTTATGTCAATTCCGACAACATTCACAATGTGACTCACTTTTCCAGGGATATCAAGTCCTGGGTTCCCGGTGTCAGGATCGTCGTGGGCGGCCCCCTTGCCACGGTCCTCGGTGAAAAGATACTCGAGGACACGCCCTTCGATTTTGCCGTGTCGGGCGAAGGGGAATACGCCATGCTCGGGCTTGCCGAATATTACCTCAGGGGGAAGGGAACTCTCAAGGACATTGCGGGGCTCATCTACCGCCAGGGTGGTGAAGTCCTGGTGAACAGGCGTGCCGCTCCGCTCAGGAACATGGACGAGCTCCCTCCCGCGGATTACAGCCTCATAGATGTGAGCTACGGCTTTTTTTATTCCACGGGGCGGGGCTGCCCCCACAAGTGCGCCTTCTGCTTCCAGGAGGTCCATGGCAAGGGATACCGTTTTTTCAGCGCCCCGAGAGTGGTGAGGGACATAGTAGCCAACGTGGAGAAATACAAGGCCTTGACCGTGAATATCGTGGACGACACCTTTGTCGCCGAGCCGAAGCGCGTCGATGAGATATGCGCAGGCCTCGTGAAGGAGCGCAAGGAGAGGAAGCTCGACTTTGTCTTCTTCTGCGAAGGGCGCGTGGACATCTTTGACCGCCATCCCGACCTCATTGAGAGGCTCAAGGAGGCAGGGATGGCAAGGCTCCAGATCGGGGTGGAATCGGGAGACCAGGAGATGCTGGATCGCTATCACAAGCACATCAGGCTTGAGCAGGTCGAGCGCGTCATCGAGAGAGTTGCCCGGGTGGGAGGCGTGAGTGTCTATGGCAACTTTATCATCGGCGGACCCTTTGAGTCCGAGAAGACCTTTGAGAAAACCCTTGCTTTCGCAAAAAAGCTTCTCACCATGGCTCCGGGCCAGTTCGAGTGCTCAAGCTCCTATCTGTGCCCTTTCCCCGGCACGGAGATCGGAGAGGATCCGTCGAGCTTCGGCCTCACCATCATTGACAGGGAATGGCGCAGGGGCCTCACCATGTCAGACGTGAGCTGCACGACGGTCCACCTGGGGAAGGACAGGCTCAGGGAGCTCCAGGCAGTCTTCTCCTCGGAGCTTGCAAAGGAGATGAGGAAAATAGCCATGAACCTCGACCCGGCCATGATGGAGCATCATTTCATGTGGGCGCTCCGCTACAAGATGCACACCCTTTATTACCTTGATGTCTTCTCGGCAGCGCCGATACTGGAGAGTTACTTCACCGTGAAAAAAAGCACGCGGTTCAGGCGGTTTGCCGATATCCCCAAGGATCAGCTCCTCGAGTGGTTTCCGTTCCGCATCCTGGAGCGCCGCCTCTATTCCAGTGAAGGGGGCATGATGGTGCTTCCCGGCTATTTCAGGAAGGTGAGCCTCACAAAACCTGTTGATATCGCCATTTATGAATACTCAGGGGGGAAGATGCCGCTCGGCGAGATCGCGGCCCGTATCAGCGGGGAGTTTGGCGGCACCTCCGACGAGGTCCTCCGGCGCTTCATGATACCCCTTTTCAAGAAGCTTGAGAAAACCTACCATATTATCTTTTACCGATAGAGGAGGGTGTGATGAAAGTACGCCTTGCAGGAGCCCTGGTCTTTCTTGCCCTGTTCAGTGCACTGTGGTTTTTGCCGCGGGCCCTCCATGCCGCGGAAAGTCCCAGGGTCATCTCCACGCAGTCTGACTTTGATGCGGTGATGGCTGAAACCCGGAGGCTCCTCGCCGCGTACTTCGGCATATCCTACAAGCTTCCCGTCCAGGGGTTCCTTGTGACGGGAACAAAGCTTGACGAGCTTTATGCCGGCGCGTATCGCGGTGCCCAGGTGGGCCTTTACCGCTACAAGGGGTCAGGCCATGAGATTTATGTGATGAAGGAAATGGATCGGGACAAGACTATCGCCACGGCAGCCCATGAACTTACCCATGCCTGGCAGGTTGAAGCGTGCCCCTCCGATCAGGACCTGGTGGTGAGAGAGGGCTTTGCCCGCTGGGTCGAGTACAAGATTCTGGAAAAAACCGGCGCATATGCCGAGGCCCGCAGCCTTGCCGAGCATGCAGACCCTGTCTATGGCGTGGGGTTCAAGAAGATGCTGGAGTGGGAAGATGCCTGGGGCGAGCGGGAGCTGCCCAGGAAAGTGCAGACAATGAAGAGCCTGAGCGGGCAGTGATCACTACTGGGGCGGCATTGGGGTTTTGCTTTTCAGTGCTTCCTGGAGAAGCTCCACCGCTCTTTTAAGCTGTTCATCCTTTTCCTGGTCGAGGGCCGATGTATCACGGGGCTCCTGGGGCACAAGGATGCCGGGCTTGACGCCTTCCCCTTTTCCTCTTACCGCCTTCCCGTTTGAGAGAATATAGTATGATGTCGTAAAGACCAATGTGGCCCCGCTCTTGAGCTCAAGCCTGCTCGTGGCGCTATAGCGCCACTCGGTGGGCATACCCACGATCCTGGCCTTGAGGGAAGAGCGGAATGCCTCTGCCATGAGTGTTGAGGCGCTCGCGCTGTACTCGTTGACCAGAACTACCGTGGGAAGGCTGTAAGAGGTGGCGATTTTCGGCACGTATATTTTTTTGGAGTTCCTGAAGACCTGCGTGGCAATGGTGTCTTCCTTGGGGATGAAGAGCCCCGTAAGAGATATGGCGGCATCGGGGATACCCCCGTTGTTGCGGAGATCGACGATGAGGCCCTCCATTTTCGTATCCCTCAGAGTGTTTACTATGTCAAGCGTTGCCTGCTCCAGGCCCTCATTGAAGAGCTTGAACTTCAGATAGCCGATTTTTTCGGCAAGGGGCTTATAGATAACGGAGTCAGTGGTGCCCATGGCGACGCGCTCAAGGGTCACCTTCCTGAGCTCGGCACCCTGTTTTACCGTGAGGATCAGAGGCGTTCCCACCTCGCCGCTCACCAGCTCGCCGAGCTGATGCCGCTCCAGCGGTTTCACGTCTCTGGCGTCCACTTCAACTATTCTGTCACCGGTTCTGAGGCCGGCCTTTTCTGCGGGAAGCCCCGTATAAGTTTCGGTAATGACGAAAGCCCCCTCGCGATCCTTGCTCTCATCGATTAAGAGACCGATTCCCCCTCTTCGTGCGGGGGGAAGCTCTTTTACATGGTACGAGCCGGGAAGGTAGAAGCGCGTGTTCTCATCTTTCAGTGAGGAGGCCACCGCCTCCATGCCTTTTTCTATGAGCTTCGCCTTGGGGAGGGATCCCCCTGGAGGGAGGGTCTCGTCAATTATTTTTTCAATTCCCTTGAGGTCCTCCTTGAGAGTGGAGGTGAGGGGGAAATAACTGAGATCCTTGGTGGGAAGCTTGTGGGCCGTAAGCTCGGCGCAGGCGCCTTCGATAAAGGACTTGAGAAGGGCAGTGGCGCTCACCGGATCGATATACCGCGTTGAGAGCACCTCTATTTCCTTTTCAAGGTCGGAAAAGGTTGTTTCTTCTGCACCGCAGGGGGCCGTCCACAGTAAAACGACTGCCAGCACAAGCATAGCGACAGAAAGACAGGAGATACAAGTTTTCATCAGAAACCCCCCTTTATAGAAAGATGATTTTTCCCCCGAGAGGCCTTCTTCCTTCTTCTCTTACCGGGAGAAGCGAAAAATATTCCCTTCCTTTCTTGACTTTTCAGGATGCCTGTGGTATCATACGCAAAATCGCGGCATCGCTGAGAGGTTCGCCAGATTCAAGCAGTGATGCGGAAAAGGGGTGCCCATGGCACGACAGATTCTCTCTGAACCTTCACGGACTCTCATGGAATACCGCCTGCTTCCGCGCTACACCTCGCCTGACTCAGTGATGGAGAAAGTGTCGCTTCGCACGCCCCTTGTGCGAATTCCCGACAGCGACACCTTTCTTTTCCTCAATGTTCCCGTGACAGTGGCGGCCATGCAGGCAGTCTCAAGCCCCCGGATGGGCATAGAAGCAGCAAAGTGCGGTGCTGTTGCATTTCTGTGCTGCTCCCAGCATCTTGAGGGCCAGGCCGATATGGTGGCGCAGGTCAAAAGGCACAAAGCGGGCTTTGTCGTTCCCAGGACGGTGCACCCCCAGATGACCATCGCGGAGCTCCATGGCATGAGGAAGGAAACAGGTTTTTCCACCTTTCCCGTCGTTGATGAGAAGCACCGCCTCGCGGGCATGATCGGCACCAATGATTATGATGCAAAGCGCCAGGCGTCACTCTCGGTGAGGGAGAGAATGATACCTCTGGAGAGGCTGGAATATGGAGTGGGCATCAGCGATCTCCACAAGGCCAACAATCTCCTGGTGGAGAGCCATCAGGGAGCCCTCCCCATAGTGGACAGTGACATGACCCTCCGGTACCTGGTCTTCAGGAAGGACATCCAGGATCATCTCGATAATCCCCTCCAGGTCGTCGATGGCGACAAGCGCCTTCTTGCCGGTGCCGCCGTGAATACTCATGATTACGAGAAAAGGGTGCCGGCACTCGTGGAGGCCGGTGTCGACGTGCTCCTCATCGATTCCTCCGACGGGCACTCATGCTTTCAGGAACGGGCCCTGCGCTGGATACATGGCAGCTATCCCCAGTTACCGGTCATGGGGGGAAATGTGGTGACGGGCGACGGGTTTGAATTCCTGGTCCACGCCGGAGCGAGTGCCGTGAAGGTAGGGATGGGAAGCGGCACAATCTGCATCACCCAGGAGCAGAAGGGCACCGGCCGCGGGCTTGCCTCGGCACTGATAGACGTGGTGAAAGCCCGTGACCGCTATCACGAAGTCACGGGGATTTACATACCTGTCATTGCCGACGGGGGCATCATCAACGCCCGTGATATCGTGATGGCCCTCGCCCTCGGCGCCGACAGCGTCATGATGGGGCGGTATTTTGCCCGCATGGATGAAGCGCCCAGCGAAAAGGTGACGGTGAATAACCGGGTCATGAAGCCCTACTGGGGAGAGGGCTCGGCGAGGGCCCGCCAGTGGAAAGAGGTGCGCTACCACCAGTTTGCCTTCCCCGAAGGGGTTGAAGGCTTTGTGGAATATGCCGGGCGGCTCAGGGATACCCTTGGGGAGACCATGAGCAAGGTGAAGGCCGCCATGGCCACCTGCGGCGTCTCCACGCTTGCCGAGCTTCACCGCGAGGCCCTGGTGGAACCTGTATCGGCAATGGCCATGCGCGAGGGAAATGTCCATAATATCACCATGCTGTCGGCGGAAAACACCTTTACGGCCACCACATGAGGGAGAGGTACCATGCCAATGGAAGGCTTATCGACACCTTGTGTTGCCATTGTCGATTTTGGCGGCCAGTATGCCCATCTCATCGCAAGGAGGGTAAGGGGGCTTGGCCTTTTCTCCCGGATTGTGCAGCCCTCCCAGTGGAGTGACCTTGTCCGTGCCCGGTCAACAGGGAGGGGCGAGGAACTTGTGGCCTTAATCCTCTCGGGGGGGCCCCGGTCGGTTCTTGAGCCCGGTGCTCCCCGGCTTGAAGGCGACGTGAGGGAATCGCCAGTCCCCGTCCTCGGCATCTGCTATGGCCATCAATATCTTGCCCATGCCCTGGGAGGCACCCTGTCAGGCGGCCATGCCCGCGAGTACGGCCTGGCAATGATTGAATGCCTCGGCACCTCCTCTCTGTTTGCCGGTCTCCCGGCGCGGCAGCGTGTGTGGGTAAGCCATGGTGACACCGTGGTCTCCATGCCCGAGGGTTACAGGGTGACTGCAAGCACCGAAGAGGTTCCCGTGGCAGCCTTTGAATCCCCTGAGGGAAAGTGGTTCGGCCTGCAGTTTCATCCCGAGGTTTCCCACACCGCCCATGGTCGTGCCATGCTTGACAATTTTTTCAAGTCCGCGAAGGCGCCGCGGTCATGGCACCCCGGCGACCGGGTGGCAGCCCTGGAAGCCAGGATCAAAGAGGAAACAGGCGGAAGAACGGCCGTCATACTGGTCTCAGGCGGTGTGGACTCGCTGGTGGCGTCAGCGCTCTGTATCCGTGCCCTTCCTGGAAAGCAGATACAGTGTATTCATGTCGATACGGGTCTCATGCGCGCCGGTGAATCAGATGAGGTGATTACCTGTCTTGAGGCAGAGGGTCTTCCCGGTGTACGGCGCATCAATGCCCGTGAGCGTTTCCTGAAAGCCCTCGCAGGCATCATTGACCCGGAGAGGAAGCGGGCAGTGATAGGCAGGCTCTTCGTGGAAGAGATCAGTGACATTCTTGCGGGGCAGGGTCAGGACAGGGTGCTTGTGCAGGGCACCATTTACCCTGATACCATTGAGAGCGGCGGCACGGCCCATGCGGCAAAAATAAAGACCCACCACAACCGTGTCCCCGAGATAGAGGCTCTTATCGCCTCGGGGAGAGTGGTGGAGCCGCTGCGGGACCTCTACAAGGATGAGATAAGAGACGTGGGAAGAGCCCTGGGCCTCCCTGAAGCCCTCATCTTGCGCCACCCCTTCCCTGGGCCGGGGCTCGCCGTGAGGCTTCTCTGCTCTGACGGGCGAGAGCCCCCCCGCTATCTTGATGAAGAAGGCCAGGTGAAAGCAATGGCCGCTTCCATCGGATGTGACGGCACGGTGCTTCCCCTTTATTCCGTGGGCGTCCAGGGAGATGAGCGCACCTACCGTCACCCTGCCGTCATCTGGAGTGCTGACGGGTCGGTGCCCCCATGGGAAGCCCTGCTTTCATGCGCCGCCCGCATGGTGAACTCCATGAAAAGCATAAGCCGCGTCGTTTTTGCTCCTCTCCCCTACCGGCACGCAGCATTTTGCCTCAGCCCCACCACTATTGACGAAGAGCATCTCGAAAGGCTCAGGGCCGTTGATGCACGCTGCAATGACGCCCTGCGGGGCGAAGGGGAGTTGTGGCAGATGCCTGTGGTGGGCCTCCCTCTTTATGATGAGATGGGGCGCCAGGTCTTTGTCATGCGGCCCGTGTGCTCCCAGGATGCCATGACATGCGATGTCTTCAGAATGAATCCCCTGGGGCTTCTTTCACTTGTCGATGACCTGGAGGCCATTGAGGGCTTCGGCGCCCTCCTTTATGACGTGACGACCAAGCCGCCGGGCACCATCGAATGGGAATGAGATTGTTAAATTTTTCCGAGGCTCTTGTTTTTTGCAGTAAAAAGTGCTACAATAAAAAAGTGAGAGCAATTTTCTCCACCCAATCACAAGAAGCAAGGGGGAAATGAAATGAGCGCACATGTGAGCTTTAACTTTGGGATAGGCGGTGGCTTCCCGATGCACCATGGCCACCACGGCCACCACGGCCATCACGGTATTCGCCATGGGGGCGGCTGGGGGTATCCCACGAGCATGATGGGCTATCCCGGCAATTACGGCGGCGGCTTTGGCAATTACGGCATGTACGGCGGCTATGCCACGAGCATGATAGGCTACCCCGGCTATAACAACGGTGGCATGTATGGCGGCTATGGCAATTACGGCGGCTATGGCAATTACGGCTGTTATGGCAATTACGGTTACAACAACAATGCAGGGGGCCTCATGGGCGGCATGCTTGGCGCCGGTTTCGGCGGGATGCTCGGGCTGGGGCTTTCCCACGGCGATCCGGGCTGGGGGCTCCTGGGCACCCTCGCCGGTGCAGGCCTCGGCTATACCGCGGGGAGAAACATGTAAGCTCTGCGGATCACCCTGATTATGGTCTCAACAAGGCACTGCCTCAGTGGTGCCTTGTTTTTATTGTACCCCTTCCTGTGGGGACTTTGGGAGAGGGGTGTTCCGGTGGCTCTCTCCCGGAGAGGGAAAAAGGGTGTCCCTGTCGTAACAAGGGAGTAAGTTCTTATTCCAGTGCCGGGAGGAGCCGCCATGAGCCAGCTTGAGAACATCAGTCCAGAGAGCGTGTTCACCTTTACCCGCTCTGCCTACCTCAACGAGTTTATCACCGAGGCGAAAAACATCTATGAAGATGATTTCGACCCTGATTTCTATATTGATGAATACCGGGAGAAGCTGGACAGGCTCAAGGAGCTCACCGAAAAGCTCAAGGAGTTCTTCTATACCCTGAGAAAGACCGAAGATGACGTGCCTGCCATCAAGGAGCAGTCAACACTTATTGAGGAGCAGTTCTCCCGCATCACTGACGGCTTCAGAATGCTGGAAGAATACCTGGATTACCGGGAAAAGGAAAAGATCCTCGAGGGTCTCGTCATGGTGAAGAATTCCTATGAAGCCGTCTTCAGTGCCGTTGACCGCATCAAGGAGGAAGAGGAGAAGCTCGAGAAATATTCAAAATCCCCTTATGTACATGAGCTCATCCGCGTGGCCAGGGGAGTAATTGACAAGGGGTTCCCGAAGGAAGCGCTCAAGGAGAAGCTTCAATGGATGATTGGCTACTGCGAGGGCATAGAGAAGGATTTCAGAATCTACCGGAATGCGCGGTGTGAGACTGATGCCATCAAGGGAAGGATCCCCGAGATAGAGGGCGCCCTTGGAAAATACCGTGAGGGTCTTCATCTCATGGAGCAGTTCCTTGACGATGATGATCAATCCCGGCTTGAAAAGGGCATGGCGCTTGTCAGGGAAGGAAGCGATACCCTCATTTCCTGCCATGAGTTTATCCAGAACGAGCTGAAAGGCTCTTCCTTGAAGTTCTGCGTCAAATGCGGCGCTGAAAACGAGGTTGCCGCCAAGTTTTGCAAGTCCTGCTCGGCAATACTCCCCGAGGCCTCAAGCCCTGAGGGCGACTCATCGGCGGGTGCCGGTTTCGGAGGGCCTTCAGGTGCCGGCGGCGAGCGCGTTTACACCTCCAACCTGGTGAGGCTTATGGATGCCGTCAGCGATTACACTGGCGGGCGATCCTCCAAGGAGGACCTTCTTGAAGTCATCGAGTGGATGGAGGAAAAGGTGCGGGAAGCACTCTCGGCGATGCAGGCAGTGACTCACCCTGAGCAGTTCGGGAGCGACGAAGAGCGCGGGGCCTATCAGGAAGTCCAGACTCTCTTTGAGGAGGGCACCGTGGAACTGGACGCCGCCCTTGCAGAGATGAAGGCTTTTTTCCATGACGGCGATGAGCAGCATCTCCAGGGAGGTCTTGAAATGGCCATTGAGGCGAGCCAGAAGCTCATCGTGGTTCAGGAAAGGACTCAATATCCTCCTCAGCAGTGAGAGACGTTTTTCCAGAGATTTATTGATTTTTTATCAATAAAAAGCGATTTTTGTTAACAATATTTACAATTTGTTAAAATGTCGTGATAAAGTGATAAGAGAGAGATTTGGACCAAGGGGGAGTGGTATATGGCAGGAGAAGGCTTTCCCGCATCCATCGCATCTTCCGGCGCCAGAGGAGAGGCCGTAGCCTTTGGCAAGCCCCAGACTTCCAAGATGCCCACACCGGTGCATCAGGGCTTTTCCCCCCCCTCGCTCCAGGCTCCCCGCCAGAATATTTACATGGTTGCCATCCGCAATATGATGGACCAGGGCTTCCGGTCATACCTCGGCGGAGAGTCAGCGGAGCTCCCCGCTTTCAATGCGAAGCCGCAGCAGCTTTTCAAGGGGCTCCCGGGGGGAACGCCTTCGGGGAGCGCGCCACCGGCCCAGGGAAGGCTTCAGAATGATTTCCTTGCCTCGACGCCCCAGTATCTCCAGCCCCAGTTCGGAAGAAGCACCGCGAGGGGCAGTGAGGCGCCGAAGGAACCACCGCTTCCGCGCCAGGGACAGGGCGGCGTCTATACCCAGACACTGCGCGGCTTTTCCCAGCAGGTCATGAACGAGTTCAGGGAGACAAAGACTTCTCCACCCCCCTCGAGGGCTCCGCAGTTTTCCAGCGAAACGGCAGAAAATGCCCTTATGGCTCATTACCAGTCTGCTTTTGCCTCGTCCCGCGAGTCTTACCGATCGCGGCTACCCCAGGAAGTCCAGGAAAGATTCCAGCCTGCCCCGAAAAAGGAGACACCCTTTCCCCAGGCCATGCGTGAGCAGGCGCTCCCACCCCAGGCCCGCGATACACGCTCCATGCCGGGCCTCTCACAGGAAAGCACCATGGAGCGCGGCAGGGAAAGCGGCAGCGCTCTCAGGATGGAGCTTCCCGCGAAGAAACAGGAATTTTCCGGTGGCGGGCTCCTTAAAATGAGCCTCCCTGAGAAGTTCACCTCTTCCCGCCAGGAAGCGGTTCCCTCACAGAATATGCCTTCAGTGCAGAGGGGAGCCCCGCTCCCCCCCCAAACACGGGAACCATCCAGGGGCAGTGGAAGCCCCGGGGAAGGTGCATCACAGGCTTTCCCATGGGACAAGGGGACGTCTTTTTCCAGGCAGTCCCCGATGCCTCAGGCCCAGGTCCCTCAACCGCATCACCAGACTCCTCAGGCTCAAATCCCCATGCCTCAGGCTCAGACCCCCATGCCTCAGGCTCAAATCCCCATGCCTCAGGCTCAGACCCCTCAACCGCAGCCCCAGGCCCCGATGCCGCAGGCATCCAGGCCGTTACCTGAATTTCCGCAGCAGGCCCTGAAGGAAAAGCCGCCCCTTCCCCAGGAGCTTCCAGGAAAGGACGATCTCCAGGAACAGAAAGCCCAGACTCCTCTGAAGGGCAAGGAGGAGCTTTACAGGCCGTGGGAATCAGCGCTCAGGCAGATGCGGAAGACTCCTTCGCCCGACGCAGAAAAGCAGGCCCCCATGGCTTCGGGGTCTCAGGAGTCCCTGCGCCAGGAGCCCCTGAAATCCCAGATGCAGGGGCCGCAAAAGCCCCTCCAGGAGGCTCCCAGGGAGAGGGAGCAGCCTCCACCCGGACCTCCCCACGGGGAAGGCTTTAAGAAGGAAAATCCCCTGGCAAAGCTCCGCGAGGAGATCAGGCAGAAGCTTGATCTCCCTTTCCAGGAGCCGGGAACACAGAAAACCCTCGGTGACTTCGCCGCGAAGACTGATGCCGCCCTTTCACAGGCTTCGATCAGAAAAAAGGAGGATGGCTCGCCGGGATCAAAGCCTTCGCATCTTGAGGAGGTTCCCCTTGAAGGAAAGGGCACCCAGGCCTCTGAGGGCTTTCCCCAGGCACCCCGTCCCGATGCAAGGAAAGCAATGGGCGGTGAAACCGGTGAGCCGGCGGGTGTGCGGAAGCGCCAGGAGGGAGCCATACAGGCCCACAGAGAAACAGGCGAGCACCCAGGAGCTCTTACGGGGACCACACCAGCGCCTCTTTTCACCATGCAGGAAGCAGGGCACCATGTCCACTCCACCGGTGCAGGAAAATTTGACGGGAAAAAGGCCGATTCCCTGGGAGGCCAGAGGGTCATTGACGAGGTGCAGCGCCACCAGCGCGACTTCGGCGATCAATCAGGCGGCGGTGAGGGCGGCGATTTTCAGGATCAGAAAGGGGGAAGATCCCAGGGGGGGAGCTTGCGCCCCAGGATGCTCACCTCCCAGACCCCTTCGCCCTCTGCCGAGGCTCAGCTTCCTCAGCAGCAGCGGACCGACCTCATCAAGCAGGAGGTCTCAAGGAGGATTTTTGAAGACACCCTCCGCTTCAGTGCCACCAACAAGCAGGAACCGGTGAAGCAGACCCAGGCGGCAGCGCAGCATGCCAATACCTGCATTGAGTCCATCCTCAAGAAGTCCCAGCAGGAGACCTGGACAGGCGACGAGATGGCCGCCAAGCTCATTGCGCTCCTCATGAAATCGGCGAGCAACTATACCTATGAGCACTCGTCAAGGGTCATCGATCTCTCCGTGGCGCTTGCAAGAGAGATGGGGGTGACTGATGAACAGGAGCTGAAGACCATCGAGGAAGGCGCCCTCTTCCATGACATCGGCGAGGTGGAGCTCAACCTGAGAGATTCATCTCCCCAGGTGCAGGCACGCCTCGGGAAATATATCGGCGCCGCCGATCTCAAGAACTGCAGTTTTCTCCATGACATCGGGAAGGTAAAGATACCCGACAGCATCCTCTACAAGCCCACGCGCCTCACCGACGAGGAGTTCGATATCATCAAGCAGCATCCCGTCATAGGCGAGGCGATTCTGAAGCCCATACCCTCCCTCAACCACGTGCTGCCTGTCGTGCGCCACCATCATGAGCGCTGGGACGGCAAAGGTTACCCTGACGGGATAAGCGGCAGCAGTATCCCCATGGCAGCACGCATCGTAGCCATCTCTGACAGCTTTGACGCCATGGTGTCCGACAGGCCTTACCGCAAGGGCTTGCCCATAGAGAAAGCCATTGATGAGATAAAGAAGGGAAGCGGTACGCAGTTTGATCCCGAGCTTGCCAAGGCCTTTGTCAAGGTAGTGGAGCGCCAGTACAGTTAATCTGCATGGGCGCCCCCGGAGAAAATAAAAAAAAGGGGAGTTTCCTCCCCTTTTTTTTATCTGGATTAATACATGTCCATGCCGCCGCCGGGAGGCATGGGCGGGCCGCCGCGTCCTTCCTTCTTTTCGGGCTTCTCGGCCACGAGAGTTTCGGTGGTAAGAATCATTGCGGCGATACTGGCAGCATTCTGGAGGGCCGAGCGCGTGACCTTCACGGGATCGACGACTCCGGCCTTGAACATATCGGTGTACTCATCCTTGAGAGCATCGTAGCCGTGGTTCTTCTCAAGGGTCTTCACTTTCTCCACGATGACGGAGCCTTCCTTGCCTGCGTTGTTGGCAATCTGCTTGAGAGGCTCCTCGAGGGCTTTCTTCACGATGTTGACGCCGATGAGCTCGTCGCCATGGGCCTTTACATTGTCAAGGTGTGGAAGAATATTGATGAAGGTGACGCCGCCGCCTGCCACGATTCCTTCCTCAACGGCAGCCCTTGTGGCTGAGAGGGCATCCTCCATGCGGTGCTTTTTCTCCTTGAGCTCTGTCTCGGTGGCAGCTCCCACCTTGATGACGGCAACGCCGCCCACGAGCTTGGCGAGGCGCTCCTGGAGCTTCTCCCTGTCGTAGTCTGAGTCGGTCTCTTCTATCTGGCGCCTGATCTGCTCAATGCGCCCCTTGATGTCCTTGTCGCTCCCCTTGCCCTCAATGATGGTGGTCTCATCTTTGGTGACCTTCACCACGTTGGCGCGGCCGAGCATATCCATCGTTATCTTGTCAAGCTTGATGCCCAGCTCTTCGGAGATGACCTGGCCGCCCGTGAGAATGGCGATGTCCTTGAGCATCTCCTTTCTCCTGTCGCCGAATCCGGGGGCTTTCACCGCCACGGTCTGGAAGGTGCCGCGGAGCCTGTTCACCACGAGGGTCGCGAGGGCTTCTCCCTCTACATCCTCGGAGATGATTACGAGGGGCTTCTGTACCTGCACTACTTTCTCCAGGATGGGAAGGAGGTCGGCAATAGCCGATATCTTCTTCTCGCTGATGAGAAGGTAGGGATCCTTCAGCTCGCATGTCATTTTCTCAGAGTCAGTGACAAAATAGGGCGAGATGTAGCCCTTGTCGAACTGCATGCCTTCCACGTGCTCAAGGGTGGTGGTGATGGTCTTGGACTCCTCGACGGTGATGACGCCGTCTTTGCCTACCTTTTCCATGGCATCGGCGATGATGTCGCCGATCTCGGAATCGTTGTTGGCAGCGATGGCGGCCACTTCAGCGATGACTGATTTCTTTTCCACCTGCTTCGCGAGCTTCTTGATTTCCGCCACGGCCTTTTCAACGGCCTTCTCTATGCCCTTCTTGATGAAGAGAGGATTGGCGCCGCCTGTGACGTTTTTCATGCCCTCCTTGATCATTGCCTGGGCAAGCACAGTTGCTGTCGTGGTGCCGTCGCCGGCGATGTCGTTGGTCTTTGAGGCCACTTCCCTGAGGAGCTGGGCTCCCATGTTCTGGAAGGGATCCTCAACCTCTATCTCCTTGGCGATGGTGACGCCGTCATTGGTAATGGTCGGTGAGCCGAATTTCTTGTCAAGGACCACATTGCGCCCGCGGGGGCCAAGGGTCACCTTCACCGCGTTTGCAAGCTGGTTTGCACCCAGTTCCAGGGCTTTTCTGGCTTCCTCGTCATATAAGAGCATCTTAGCAGCCATAGTTATTCCTCCTTAAGATTAATATTGATTTCCTTAATGCTCCTAGGAAATGATTCCCAGGATCTCGCTCTCTTTCACTATGAGGTACTCTTCGCCTTCGATCTTGATCTCCGTGCCGGAATACTTTCCGTAGAGCACCTTGTCACCGGCTTTCACTTCCATGGGCACCTTGGTGCCGTTCTCAAGGATTTTCCCTGAGCCTGCGGCGACTACCTCGCCCTGCTGCGGTTTTTCCTTTGCGGTGTCAGGGAGTATGATGCCTCCCTTTGTCATCTCGTCCTGCGGCGTGGGTTTGATGATTACTCTGTCGCCAAGAGGCCTGACATTCATTGTTTTTGTGGCCATAGCACTACCTCCTCCAAAAATTTAGCAATTGAAAGGTCAGATTGCTAATGACCACTTTACCTAAAAAGGGGAAAAAAGGCAAGTGTCAATTAATGATAAATTCTGGCAAAATTTAACTTATTCTCTTTTATTCTCTCGATATTTTTTATTTTAGCAATATATAATTTTAATTGCTAAAATTTGCAGAGCCTGTAAAATGCTTTACCGGCGGGCGTACATAAAAAAGCCCCCACGGGGGGGGCTTTAAGACTGAGCTATTCTCTCTTCTTTTCGGAAGCGCCTTTGTTTTTCTCTGCCGGTGGCGCTTTTTCTTTGGGGGAAGGCTTTTCTGAAGGTGTTTCTGAAGGTTTCTCCTTTGAGGAGGGCTCCTGAGCCGGTGAATCAGCCGATCCTGTTTCAGCTTTTCCTTCGCCTTCCTTGGGTGCAGGCTTTTCCTTGGTGATATGCTCCCTCTTGTAATCGTTTACATGGAAGCCGCTTCCTTTGAAAATCACCGCCACGGGGCTTATGATCTTCTCCATTTTCCCGCCGCAGTCGGAGCATTCCTTCTCGATATGCTCGTCGGCGCGGTGGATCTCCTCGACGCAGGTCCCGCAGGATTCGCATTTATAGCAGTATATGGGCATTCCCAATCCCTCCGTAAAAGAAGTCTTTCATGGCTCTATAGATTCACCGGGGGAGCCGCCGGGTTCAGGAGGGCCCCGGAGCGCATCACCTCTGGTATGCTCTTGAGTATAGCGAAAACGGGAAAAAAGTCAAGCCCTATAGAGAGATATGGAGGTGAAGGAGGGCCTCGCCCTTGAATTCTCTTTTTCCCGCCCCCGGGAGGTTGTAATCAAGGTGGAGTCCATGGAGTGATGCCGTGCCTTCCGTTTTTATCTGGCCCTGGGTCACGGTGGTTATCTTGATGGTAGAGTCTCCGCAGGCGTCGGGAGGAACGTGCCAGGTAAACTCCTTCTGAGACTGTGGCGGCTCTCCTTCCAGCACCCAGCGGTACTCTTGCTTCAGCACATTGAGGCTCATTTTGCCCACCCCTACCCCTACAGAGTAGCCCCTGATCTTTTTGAAATAACGCCACTCTCCCTGCGGGTTCTTTTTCCAGTGGCCTCCTTTGACGGCAAACTGCTTCACGAAGACCTTTGCCAGGATTTTCAGATCAGAGCCTGCCTTGACCGCCACGGTATCGCCGCTCTTGTAGCCTTTCCCGCCTGATGAAAAGATCAGGAGCACTTCCTCATTATCATCTGCCCGGCATGGCACCGGGAAGGCGAGGAAGCACAGGAGGATAAAGAGGAAACGCCTGCCGTTCATAATGCTCCTTGTGAAGTCTCCTTGTCCTGAGGATTTCTTTGGCGGCCTCCCAAATCCTCTCGCTCATGGCCATCCCGCTCCGGGGGGAAGAGGGGCCTTCAATGGGGAACTATTGAGAGGGGGATATTGTGTGATGAAAGGAAGAGCCCAATGACCATCTACGCTGTTGACAGAGCAAAACTCGAGGCCTCGCAGGCCCTCACGGAGGCCCTGAAGACTCAGGTGGCCCCCGGGGAGATTCGTTATGCCCCCCCCGAGGTTCCCGGCGACCTTGCCTTTCCCTGTTTTGCCCTTGCAAAAACCCTTAAGAAGAATCCCGCCCTTATTGCCTCCGATTTAATGGCAGCGCTTTTTCTGAAGCCCGGAGGCCTCATCGCCAAGGCCGAGGCCCATGGCGGTTACCTCAATTTTTTCCTCGACGGGAAGGCATTCATTGGAGCCGTGATTGGAGATTTTCAGGATATGGGCCCTGCGTACGGTACCCATGACAGGGGAAAGGGCCGGAAAGTGATTATCGACTTTTCCTCGCCCAACATTGCCAAGCCTTTTTCCGTGGGGCACCTGCGCACTACCAACATAGGAGATGCTCTCGTGAGGATCATGAAGGCGATGGGGTATGAGACTATCGGCGACAACCATATCGGAGACTGGGGCACCCAGTTCGGGAAGCTCATTTATGCTTACCACAAGTGGGGCGACAGGGAGGCAATCGAAAAGAATCCCATAAGGGAGCTTCTCTCGCTCTATGTTCGCTTTCACGAGGAGGCGGGTATTCTCGATGACGAACACCCCCAGGGGGAGCCGGGAGGAGAGAGTGGGAAGCCGAATCTTCTTGAAGACGAGGCGCGGGCCCTTTTCAAGAAGCTCGAAGAGGGCGATCGCGAGATCACCATGCTCTGGGAATGGATCCGGGAGGTGAGCCTCTCGGATTTTCAGAAGGTATACGGAATGCTGGGCATCACCTTTGACGAGGTGCTTGGCGAGAGCTTTTACAATGACAAGATGGGGGAAGTAAAGGAGCTCGCAAGGCAGAAGGGGATCCTGGAGGAGGATGCTGCCGGCACCCTTCTGGTGAGGCTCGATAGCTACGGCATTTCAACACCTCTCCTTATTCAGAAGAAAGACGGCACGAGCCTCTACGCCACAAGGGACCTTGCCTGCGCCATCTACCGGATCAGGCGGTGGAATCCCGAGAAAATCCTCTACGTGGTCGGCGAGGAGCAGCAGCTCTATTTCAGGCAGGTCTTCAAAGTGATTGAGCTGCTGGGCTTCACGACGCCCTGCGAGCATGTGTACTTCGGTCTCGTCGTGCTTCCAGGGAGCGAAAAGATCTCGACACGGAAAGGCAACGTGGTCTTCCTTGAGGAGGTGCTGGAGGAGGCCTGCCGCCGGGCCGCGGAAGTCATAGAGGACCGCCCTATGGCCCCTGAAAAAAAGGAGGCCATCGTAAAGGCCGTGGGAGTGGGCGCCGTCAAATATCACGATCTCTCGCAGAACAGGAAGAAGAACGTCACCTTTGACTGGGACAAGATGCTCTCCCTCGACGGGAACAGCAGCCCTTACCTCCAGTACAGCTATGCCCGCGCGAGGAGCATCCTGAGAAAGGCATCATCTCACCCGTCGCGCTTTCATGAAGGCGAGGCGGTCACTCCCGAGGAGCGGGACCTGATCCACAAGCTTGCCCGCTTCCCCGAGGCGGTAAGCGACGCCGCGGCACAGTGCTTCCCCCACTTGGTGGCCACGTACCTCTTTGAGCTGGCACAGCTTTTCTCTGCCTTCTACAACAATGTGGCGGTCCTCACGGCATCCAGTGAGCCATTGAGGGAGAACAGGCTCATGCTGGTGGACTTTTACTCCCAGGTGATGAAGGCAGGTCTGGGGCTTCTTGGGATCGAGGTCCTGGAAGAGATGTAGCCCGCCTTTGCATCAGGGAAGGGTTTATTGGGGCTCCCGGGCCTTCATGAGCTGGATCTCGAAAAACCTTGCCGTCACCTCGAAGCCCAGCCTCCGGTAAAGCCCTATGGCGTTCATGTTTGAGGCCGTGACGCAGAGGGAGATCCTTGGGAGGCCCATTTCCTTGAACTTCCTGAGGAGCGCCACCGTGAGGGCCGAGCCCACTCCCTTTCCCTGGTACCGGGGGTCCACGAAGAGGGCCGGCATGAAGCCGTCGCCGTGGGGGCGGAGGGTGCCGAAGATGGCCCCCGCCACTTTCTCCTTTTCCCTTGCCACGAAGCTCATGGCGCAGTCAAAAGCTCCGAACATGTTTCTTTTTATATGGTTCAGGAAGGAGAAGCAGGCCCACGGCGTGGCAAAGACACCGGGGCGGATCACGTTGTCGATGCTGTCTTTCCCCGCGCGGTAGAGGGCCTCGGCGCACCGCCAGAAGTAGCCCTCCTTGAGGGGCACGATTTCCATCCCTGAAGGCAGGTCCCGCTCTTCGGGCACTTCCATGAGGTCCCTCTCCATGGTGCAGCGCTCGTAGGCCTGGTAGCCCCACGAGATGAGGTCATGGCCGTCAATGCCGCACAGATAGGGGATAATGATGCCGGTAAGGCACATGAGGTCCCCTGCCCCAAGGAAATCATCCTTCACTTTCAGGAGGAGATCCCTCCCTGCATCTCCTTCTCTTGCCGCCTCGTCGAGGTATACATGGGCGACCTGCCTTACACCCCTTTCTTCCCTTACTGCGCAGAATCCCAGGGGAGCGCTCTTTTCGAGGGCCACGAGGACCGAAAAGGCTCCCCGGGAGTACCCCTCCTGGAAATCCCTCTCCATGGCGGTCCCGTCGAGGATATCTGAGGAGAGGGTTGCCCGTCCCTGGAAGTACTTTTCAACGAGGCCGTCGGGAAGGGCTGCGCCTTCACCTGCCGTGGCAATCATTATGGTATTTTCCATAGAAAGCTCCGGAGAAAAAAAAACCGGCCATCGGTGACCGGTTTTTCAGATTTCGTCATATCATTGCTATTTTAAAGGCCCTCCCAGCTTGGCAATGGCCTTTTCCACCGCCGTGACGAGCTCCTTTTCCCCTTTGGCGGCGGCCCTTATCTTTATGGTGGTCATGGAGCCCACGAGGGAGCCATCGCCTACCTGGCCAAGGGCCCAGGCGCACGAAACCTTGACGCTCGGCTCCTTGTCGTTTTCAAGGGCATTCATAAGGGGCGTCACAGAAGATTTCTCTGCCATCTGGCCCAGCCCGAGGGCTGCGCTTGAGCGCACCTGGGGGTTGGGATCGGAGAGGGACTTGATGAGGACGTCGGCCGCCGGCTTGCCCATCTTTGCGAGGGCGTTGATGGCCCCCACGCGCTGGAGCTCATCGCCTGATGCGAGGCATTCCATGAGGGGCTTCATGGCCTTTTCGCCCATTTTGCCCAGGGACTCGGAAACGGCCTGCACTACTTTTTCATCAGGATCCTTGAGGAGATCCAAAAGGGTGGTGATTGTTTCAGGATCGGCAATGAGGCCCAGGGCCTTTGCCACATTGATTTTCACGGGCGAATCGGCGTCAGTGAGTGCTTCCTGGAGCGCCTTGACCGCTGCGGCACCCATCTTGCCGACGGCGGTAACGGCGCTGTCCTGCACCTCCTGGTCAGCATCCTTGAAGAGCGCGATGAGGTTAGGGATGACTGTGGTATCCTTTATCTCGCCAAGGGCCCAGACGGCCTTTATCTTGACAGCTTTTTCCGCAGCGAGAAGCTCGAGCAGAGTAGGCACTGCAGGCTTGCCGATCTTTGCCAGGGCTGTTATGGCACCGTCCCGCACAACCTGGTTTCCTGTCTTTATCACCGCTGCAAGGGAGGGGATTGCCGCCGGACCGATTTTCCCAAGTGCCTCAGCTGCTGCCTGGCGCACCATCTCGTTGTCGTCACCGAGGCGCCCCACGAGGGGTTTTATGGCTGCCGGGTCGCCGAGGGTTCCCAGTGAGAGGGCCACGCTTTTTCTCACCGAGGGGCTGGGATCGTTGAGGGAGGCAATGAGGAATGGCGTGTCTGTCTTGTTTCCAGAGGTGCCCATTCCCTCGGCTACATTGGAGCGCACCCTGCTGTCGCTGTCCTTGAGTCCCTCCGTGTAGGTTCCTGAAGGAGTGGAAAAGCCCATGTCCCTGATGGCAATGGCAGCGTTGTTTCTCACGTCGGCATCCTGATCCTTGAGGGCCGCTGCAAGCGCAGGTCCTGCGGCGCTGTACTTGAGCTGACCGAGGGCAGCAGCAGCAGCCTTTCTCACGATGGCATACTGGTCATTGAGGGCGGCAATAAGGTCGTTGCCTGCCGTCACGTCGCCAAGGCTGCCCAGTGCTGTTGCGGCGTTCATCCGGACTTCAGGCACCTTGTCTCTCAGAAGGGAGAGGAGGGTTCCTCTCGCATGAAAATCCTTAAGCTGCCCAAGGGACCATGCCACGTTTATTCTCACATCCCAGTCAGTGTCGCTTGCTGCATTGATGAGCGCGGAAACGGCAGTGACATCTCCCTGCCCGACTCTTCCAAGATTGAGAGCCGCGGTCTGCCTTGTCACGTTACTCGTGCTTCTCAGAGCCTCGATGTTCTGTTTTACCGCATCCCTGTCAGTCTGGCTCTGGGCATAGAGCGGAATCCCACCTGCCAGGAGCACTGCGAGCACAAGGAGCCCCGCAAGTGTGCACGTCCATATTCGACCCATATCCTTTACCTCCTCGCGAATCAGTCAAAGTTACCCTTGTTCTTATGAGCGATCCACAAATTCACCACGCATGAGCCATATTCCTCCCCTTCTGCGGGGGCCTATTTGCTCATTACGTAGAGGCAGTTCTTTCCTCGTTTTTTTGCTTCACCGAGCGATTGATCAGCCCTTCTCAGGATGTCATCAACACTGATGTCAATGTCTCTCAGGTAGGTGGTGATGCCCATGCTGAGAGATACCTTGATGTCCTTCGCAATTCCCGGGAACACATGGTCCGTGACCCTGTTCTTTATCCTGTTGGCGGCTATGCCGCCCTCCTTGAGATTTGTCTCGGGGAGAATGATAAGGAACTCCTCGCCTCCATAGCGCCCCACTTCATCGATGCTCCGCATGGTTTCAATAAAAGCCTTTGAGAGGTCTTTGAGGATTACATCGCCTACCTGATATCCGTAAAAGTCATTCACTGTCTTGAAATTGTCGATGTCAACGAGAATGAGGGAAAGATCGAGGAAATAGCGCTTTGCCCTCACGTGCTCCTTCTTGAGCACTTCGATAATCCTGTGACGGTTTAACACACCGGTGAGCGCATCGGTAGTGGTGAGCTTGGCGCATTCCTCCCTCACGTAGGCGTTCTCAATGAGATAATAGAGCTCCTCCATGAGGGCTTTCGCGAAGCCGCTCCTCTCATCGAGCGCTGTCTTTGCTTTCGTCCCATGGACCGCGAGGCCCACGAAACCCTTCTGCTTCCCCTCGATAGTCACCGGTTCGTTCCAGAAGGTGTGGATATCCTTGCCGGTGAGCTGGTGCTCCCCTTCAGTGATAATCGTTTTTTCAGTGAAATCGGCGCTCTCGCGGCTGAAATTTCTCTTGGCCAGGCTGTCAAAGATGGTCATCTTCAGACGGTTCACATAGTCTTCGCTGGCGGGCTTGGGAAATCGCAGCAGCATGATGTTCTTCCCGTTGTAAGGGAATATCAAGAGGCCCGCATCAATATCAAGAGCCTCGGAGACTACCTGGAATCCTTTCACAAGAGCCTGATCCAGCGCCGGTGAGGTCAGCGCGATGTCCCTCAGCCGGGAAAAGGTTCTCTGCTGCTGGGAAAGGCTCGAGACGAGGGAAAGAGAATGTTTCAACAGGTGGGGAGTAGTGTCCGACAGCGCCATTTCGGTTTTTTTCTTCTTCCTTCTTGCGAGGCTCTTCAGCAGCTTGCCCAGCTCATCCATGCGGGAGCTTGAGATCACCTGTAAGGAGCCGCCAGCCACCGGCGAGGGGGGGGCTTCCCGCGAGGAGAGGAGCACTACCGGCAGATCGCGGGTGGCAGGGTCATGGCCCAGAAAAGTGCAGAGATCATATCCATTCATCTGGGGAAGTGATTCTCCCACCACCACGAGGTCGGGAGCGAGGGACAGTGCCTTATGAAGCACTTCAGGTCCATCCTGCGCCGTTTCCACATGGAACCCATGCTTTTTCAGAAGTGAAGTGACTTTTTTGCTCAGTGCCTGCGATTTTTCCGCACATATCACGACTCGCTCTTCCATAACCTCCACCTCGCTCCATAATTTTCACGTTTAACTTTTGCATGAGGCGCCATGAATCCTCTTTTAGAAGAGGCGGTGCCTTATCGTGTCTTTCTGAAGATGAAGCTGTACCCTCCGAATCTCAGGGTATCGCCGTCCTTTATAGGATTCTGGACGCCCTCAGGGACACGGATGTCGTTGATAAAGGTCCCGTTTGAGCTTCCCAGGTCTTCCACATAGCAATGCTCATCGTCCTTGATGATCTGCCCATGGCGCCTTGAGACACCCGCGTTGGTGTCTATAAGCCCCATGTCAATTTCGGGGAAGATGCCGTCTCCCTCGCTTTTTCTTCCGATGAGGATCTTGTCCCTGTCAAGGTAGAACTCCGCTCCCCCGCCAAGGGGGGTGAGCTTCCCGAAGCATTTGGGCGAATCGGGAATCCCGCCTCTTCCTGTGAGGGAAATGCTGCATCCTCCGCAGTAAACTGCCGTGACGACATTTTCCCTTCCACATTTGGGGCATTTGAAGGCAGGCGGCGTGACAAGCACCGTGGGCGGCGCGAATCTCCCCGCCTGGGGCGGACTGTCATAGTGCGGCGGTGGTGGCGGCGGCGGTGCATACTGCTGGGGAGGTTGCTGGTAGTGAGAAGGCGGGGGCGGCGGTGCCGAAACAGGCGACACCTCCCTGGTTCTGAGAAGAGTGCCGCAGTCTTCGCAGAACTGGGCGCCATGGATATTTTCAAGGCCGCATTTGGGACATTGCATGGAGTGTTTTCCCCCTTAGTATAATATCACCGAAGGGCTGCTGCCCGCCATGGGCCCCTCAGGTGCTCCGCATCTTTCCGGGATTCCCATTCCATGGGCACAGGTGACGCGGATTATTTTATGCTTTAGTATAAAATTTGAGTCTTCCCCTGAAGAATCCTTCCTTGTGCCCCATAATTCTTGCATCGGTGGGTGGGGAGAAAATTTGAAAAGTCTGGAGGAATTTTCCGGGGACTGTTCAATATATTGTAGGTGTACGGCAGATGGTGCCGATATATAGTAATAAAATGAAAATTTCTGCCCGGGTTTAAGAGTGCCCCCCAAAGCCTCGCGCCCGGAGATTCAGTAACTACAGAGTCCTTCCATCAAGAGGATTTTTCTCATTTAATGGAGTCTTTCTATGCCATCACAAGGAACACGAAGGGACTTTTTTACTTCACCACCAGGAGGACAAGATGTTGGAACTGCAAGATGGAGCCTTCGGGAACATTTCGGTAGGAAAGGAGCAGGCTTCCGCCGAGCTCTCGCACAGCGCCCGTGTAGTGCTGGAAAAAAGGTATCTCAAGAAAAATGAAAAAGGTCTCGTCGTTGAGACCCCCGAGGACATGTTCTGGCGTGTGGCCGAGAACATTGCCTCCATTGAGAGGAACTATGGGAAGAGCAATGAGGAAGTTGATGATATCACGGGAAAATTCTACAGGATGATGGTACGTTTCGAGTTTCTCCCCAACTCGCCGACGCTGATGAATGCCGGGCGGGATCTCCAGCAGCTTTCAGCCTGTTTTGTGCTCCCCATAGAAGATTCCATGGAATCGATTTTTGAGGCCATAAAACAGACGGCCCTTATTCACAAGAGCGGCGGCGGCACAGGCTTCTCCTTCACGGCGCTGCGCCCTGCCAGCGACCCTGTCGCCTCAACGGGCGGCGTGGCCAGCGGCCCTATCTCCTTCATGAAGGTTTTCAATGCCACCACCGACGTGGTCAAGCAGGGAGGCACTCGCAGGGGCGCTAACATGGGTATCCTGAACATCGATCATCCTGATATTCTCGAGTTTATCACCGCAAAGGACGAGCGCGGTGCCCTTACCAACTTCAACCTCTCTGTGGCGCTCACCGAGGAGTTCATGACGGCCGTGGAAGAAGGCAAGAGCTACCCTCTGGTGAACCCCCGCTCGGGGAAAACGGTGAGGAAGCTGAAGGCAAAGGATGTCTTTGACCTGATCGTGGAGATGGCCTGGAGAAGCGGAGAGCCCGGCGTCATCTTCATCGACAGGATGAACAGGGATAACCCGACGCCCCATATCGGGAGGATTGAGAGCACCAATCCTTGCGGCGAGCAGCCCCTGCTTCCCTATGAGTCATGCAACCTCGGGAGTATCAACCTTGTAAAGATGGTGCGCGAGGGCAAAGGCAGGCCTGAAATAGACTATGAGAAGCTCAGCGAGACAGTGACCAATGCCGTGAGGTTCCTGGACAATGTCATTGATGCGAACTGCTATCCCATAAAGAAAATAGCCGAGCTTACCAGGGGCAACAGGAAGATTGGCCTGGGAGTCATGGGGTTTGCCGACCTTCTGATCCACCTCGGGATATCCTACAATTCCGAAGAGGCGCTCGCTATGGCAGACAATGTGATGAAGTTCATCAAGGACAAGGCAGTGGAGGCATCAGAAAAGCTTGCCGGGGAGCGCGGCGTCTTCGCCAACTGGGAGGGGAGTTTCTTTGATGCCGCGGGAGGGCGCAGGATCCGCAATGCCACCCTCACCACCATAGCACCCACGGGGAGCATCAGCATAATTTCCAACTGCTCAAGCGGCATTGAGCCCGTCTTTGCCCTCTCATACGTGCGGGAAATCCTGGACGGGGAAAAGCTCATCGAGGTGCACCCCCATTTCGAGGAAAGGGCCAAGGGCGAGGGATTCTATTCGCCGGAGCTCATGACGGCCATTGCGAAAAAGGGCTCCATCAAGGACATGGAGGTAATTCCCAAGGAGGTCCGCGAGCTTTTTGTCACCTCCCATGACATCTCGCCCGAGTGGCACGTGAGAATGCAGGCGGCTTTCCAGAAGTACACCGACAACGCCGTCTCGAAAACAGTGAATTTTCCCATAGAGGCGACACGGGAGCAGATCAAGGAGGTCTTTATCAGGGCGTACCGGGAGGGATGCAAGGGCATCACGGTGTACCGCTATGGAAGCAGGGAGAGCCAGGTCCTCAACATCCAGGACGATGCAAAAAAGCAGGTGCCGGTCAAGAAGATTGCCTCGATGCTTACCGAGGACAGGAAGATCCTGCCGAGGCCCCGTCCTTCCATTACGACGGGCACGACGGAGAAGATAGCCATAGGGTGCGGCAACCTCTATGTCACCGTCAATCTGGACGACTTGAGCATCTGCGAGGTCTTCACGCAGACCGGCAAGGGGGGAGGGTGCCCCTCGCAGTCAGAGGCCGTGGGAAGGCTCGTCTCCGTTGCCCTGCGCTCCGATATAGACCCGGCCTCCATCGTCAACCAGCTCAAGGGGATCCGCTGCGTGTCATGCACAAGGAGGGGCAACGTCAAGGTCCTCTCCTGTCCCGATGCCATATCGCGTGTCATGGAGAAAGTGATGCAGCTGCAGCAGGGAAGCGCTAAAAAGGGGGCCAAGGAAAGCCCCAAGGAACCGGTGAAGGACCATGGCCAGGGGAGCGCCATCCCTCCCCGCTCATTGCTGATTGATGAGATCCCTCCTGATGACGACTCGTCTCTCCCGCAGTTTGCCACGTGCTGCCCCGAGTGCTCAAGCCCTATAGAATTCGTGGGACGGTGCTACAGCTGCCGTTCCTGCGGCTATTCCAAGTGCGGCTAACAGGAAAGACGAGAGAGGAATTTCCACGAGGCCCTGGAAAACTTTCACCGGGGCCTTGTGCATTTACGGGCAGGCCTCTCCGCGGGGCCGGATTTCCTGCAAGGGGGTGCCGCACCGTGGCAGAAGAGAAAGGAGATAGCCATGAAGTCCCTCTCGGTGAGAATTATCATTGTTTTCCTCATGGTGGCCCTTGGTGCGGGCACCGCCTTCGCGGAAACTGCCCGCGAAAAGGCAGTGGCCCTGAAGAACAAGGGAAATGCCGCCCTTCAGGCAGGGAACCCCGAAGAAGCCCTCAGGTACTACCGGAAGGCCATAGAAGCCGATCCCACCTATGCGAACCCTTATAATAACATCGGCATGATCCTTGAAAAAAAGGGCGACAAGGAGAAGGCCGCCACCTGTTACAGGGAGGCGATCTCCCGCGATGCCTCCCTTTACCAGCCCTACCTGAACCTGGCCTTCTATAGCTTTGAGAAGGGCGACGAGGAAGAGGCAGAGAACCTGTGCCGCAAGGCTTTGAAGCTTAATAAGGCCGATGCGAGCGCCTATGACCTTCTCGGCGAGATTACCGAGAAGAAGGGAGGTATCGCTGAGGCGGAAAACCTTTACAGGAAGGCCATGGCGCTTGCCCCTTCCGAGGGAAAGTCCTTCTTCCTGCTGGGCAGGCTTTCCTACCGCAAGGGAGACTATAGCGCGGCAGCCAGCCTCCTTGCCAAGGCCGTGAAGCTCGATTCCCGTGACAAAGGAGCCCTTTTCAACCTCTCCCTGGTTTTCAGCAAGACAGGCGACTACCAGGCGATGGTGGAAGCCCTTGCGAGGTATCTTGCCCTGGAGCCTGCCGATCCCGAGGGCCTTTATCTTATGGGGGCCGGCCTCATCAAGCTGAAAAGAGGGAAAGAGGCGGCGCCGTACCTTAAAAAGTTCCTGGAAGCGGCCCCTGATGACCGGCGGGTGCCGACAGTGAGAAAAGCCCTGAGGCAGATGGAAGGATGAAGCCCTAGTTTTCTTTTGGAATGGTGAAGTCTTCCGAGACCTTGCGCTCAAAACGGATGTCCCTCGCGAGAGTGAGGTCAAAAAAGACCCATGTATCGAGATCGAGGAGACCGAGTTTTGCCTTCTGAAGGTGGCTCACGCCGGGAAAGATTCTCACCGGCACTTTGGTGCCGTATATGGCCGTGAGGTCATTGTACCACTTCCCCACCATTGACCTGATCCTCCACGGAATATAGCCGTACATCATGGGGACCACGAAATCGGCTTTCCACCGGTACCAGTCCTGGCCGGCAAAGTCGTTCTTGGTGAAGAAATAGACCTTTTCCCCGGGTGTGGGAGGGTTCGCCGGTAGCACGGCTGCCGACACGGCGATGTCGCTCGAGAGCTTGTCGGCGATCCTGTTCACAAAAGCGGTGAGGACGTTCCTCCTTTTGTCAACTATTGCCTCATATTGATCGCAGAGCTTCATCGAGTCGTCATTATACTGGTTGAAATAAATGGTGTCCCATTCCCTCTTCTGGAGTTCCACGGGGAAGCCCTGGTAGTCCACGGCGTACCTGATATGGTCAAGATGAATCCCCGCAAGGTTCCGGTGCGATTTGGCAATCTTTTCCACCGTCGAGATAATGATTTCCTGCACTCTGGGATGCTCGGGATTCAGATAGATGGCCGAGAGCTGCCTGTTTTTCGGCGACGGGAAGGGATCGTCAGGCGTGCCCAGCAGCAGAAAGTCCGGCGTGGCCCCTCCCAGGGAGATAATGTGCCTGATAAGGCTCCCGAGGGGTTTCCCTCCGTCGGTCACATGGTATTTTTTCAACAACTCGATGAAAAGGAAGTCATCGTAGGTCTTGCTGAAAAGCTCGCAGCACTCTCCCAGAAGGGCCACTGTGGCCCTCGGCGTGGAGGGCTTTGACTCCAGCAGCTTTTTCTGCGACTTCAGGTACTCCACCAGGAGGCCGTTCCAGGCAGTCATCCCCGTGTGCCAGGGGAGCACGATGTCGCTGTTGTCCATTTTCCAGTAGAAATTGTGGACCCAGGCATGGACCTTGATCCCCAGCGGTGCAGCCTCGTCAATGAAAATCTGCAGGGTGTCGATGGGTGTGCCGTTTTCTATGCGGAAAGGCCAGTTCAGGTGGCTGTAAAGGGGGACCTGGCCGGGCGGCAGAGGCCCCAGGGAGGGCGCATTCAACGTCCCTGAGGTGCTGTCGGGGATGGCGGCAATAGAATAGCCGCGGAGAAAGGTTTCAACGAAGATGGTGTTGATTCCCTGCCGTGCAATGGCACCAAGCTGCTCCTTGACGATGGCCCTGATTTCATACTCGTGGTAGCGGTGGGTTCCCGGGAAAAACCAGTCGGGTGAAATCCAGGCGCCGTAGACAGGGCCATCTTCCCAGTAGGCCAGTGAAGGGGGAGACAGGGCCATCACTGCTATGAGTGCCGCGGCTATGATGAAGAGCCTCTTTGCGTTCAATGAAATCAGGTCAAGGTGCCTCATGGTATTCCATATGATTCAATACAGGATTTTCCTTACCCTTCTGCTGAAGGGATAGACAGAAAAGATATTTTCAATGCCGGGGGGCCGGGACTAATTCGAAATGACAGGGGTTTCTCTTTCTATGGCGAACTATATACCTTAAACAGGCATCACCCGCGATTCCTGAGACTGAAAAGAACCGTGCTCCTTATGAGAAGAATAGCAATAGGGCTCTTATTATTTCTCTGTGCCTGCATGGCTTTTACCACAGTGCTTTTCTCCATGCTGAAGCACCGGCATGGCGTCATGGCATCGGTGAGCGCCCGTGAGGTCGTTTTCCCCTGGGATCCCCTCGAGTGGGACACCCTCAGGGATTCACCCCTGGTATATAAATCGCTGGGCGAGAGCTTTGATGCCTTCCCCCTCTACAAGCCTTTTCTCGATGACAAGAAGAGCGTAGGCCTCACCCTTGACGCCTCATACTTCAACACCATCCTCTCTCATGTGAAGGACAGTTATGTGAAAGAGATCAGCGAAAAAGAACTGCTGGAAGGCTGTGAAAAGGAGCTCTCCAAGCTTTTCAAAGAGGCAGGCATCAAGGAGAAGCCATCTCTTGCGGGATACTCCCTTGATAAGGAATTCATTGACAAGGTGGTAAAGCAGTACGGCTCACAGGTGGACGGGAACATCCTTATCTTTGCCTCTATCAGGGGGATCCTCAGGGGCCTTGGCGATCCTTATTCCAACCTCCTGGTACCCAAGGACTACTCGACTCTCATGGAGCGCCTGCAGGAAAAAAGCTTTGGAGGTGTGGGGATTTATATAGAGCTTGATTCTGAAAACCACGACTCACTCACGGTGCTTGAACCCATTGAGGGCACGCCGGCCCATAAGGCAGGCCTCATGCCGGGCGATGTCATTGAAGAGATAAACGGCGAATCTACCAAGGACATCTCCATTTACGTGGCTGTCGCGAAGCTCAGAGGACCCAGGGGGACCACGGTAAAGCTCTCGGTGAGGAGAAAAGGCGTGGCAAAGCCTCTCTCCTTTGTCATCAGCCGCGACAATATCAACAGCCCCTCTGTCTCATGGAAAGTGATTCACGACGACGTGGGGTATGTGAGGCTCAGATCCTTTGGCACAGAGACGGAACGGGAGTTTGACGAAGCCCTGGATTCCTTTTCCAAGCAGAACGTGAAGTACCTGGTGATGGATCTCAGGAACAACGGCGGCGGCTACCTGAATGCCGCAGTGGAGATCTCCAGCAAGTTCCTGTCGCCTGACAGGACGGTGTTCAAGAGAATTGACAGGAACGGCAGAGTGGAGGATTTTGGCGCCAAGAGGCGCGACAGGGTATCGCTGCCCCTCGTGGTGCTGGTGAACAGGTTCTCCGCCAGTTCCTCGGAGATTGTGGCGGGGGCGATAAAGGACAACCATGCAGGGACCCTTATCGGAGACAGGACCTTTGGCAAGGGCTCGGTGCAGCAGATTTATTCCCTGGCGGAAAACTCGGCCCTCAAGCTCACGGTAAGCTATTTTACCACCCCCGGCGGGAAAATAATCAACAAGAAGGGCCTCAAGCCCCATATCTATTCCCCGATGAAACCCAACCTGGTCGGCAAGGACAAGGACAGCCAGCTTGAAGAGGCCGTCACATTCCTGAAGAAAGGCGTTCATGCGGGGCCCTGATCACGGGGTATCCAAACTCAGGGAAGGCAGGGAAAGAAAAGAGCTGTCAAGGGGGCTGCGAGGCAGCACCCTGAAAAGGTAAGAGTGATATCAGCAATATCCATAAAAGGAGGAAAGGTTATGGACAGTACATGCCCGCGGTGTGGAGCTTCCATGGGAGAAAAGCAGCAGGCAAGCAATGTGGTGATGGGAATGTCGGTGAAGGGCTGCTCAAAGTGCGGGGGCTTCCTGATTGATTACAGCGAAGCCGAGGAGGTCCTGGGGAAGGCCGTGGCGGCACCGGGCACCCCGGTGAAAAGCGAGGAGCTGTCCCGCGAGGCGAAAGAGCCTCTCGGCGGCTCATGCCCTTTCTGCGGGGGAGCCTTTATCCCCTCACCCCTCAAGTTCGAGCTTTCCAAGAGCACCCTATTTATCGATCAGTGCGGGAAATGCCAGGGAATATGGTTTGACAAGGGCGAGCTCTCCCAGATATTTCAGTTTGCCATGAAAGAGGCCATCGCCGTGGGCGATCTTGATGAGAATCTTGACGAGAGCCTCTCGAAGTCCCTTACAAAGCTCTCCTGCCCCCGGTGCGTCAAAGAGACCGATTTCTCCGAGGGAGAGCTTCTTGGCATCAAGGTGCACAGGTGCAAGGAATGCCGGGGATTGTGGCTTGCCTCCGGAGAAATGGAGGAGCTCATGGGCGATATAAGCCATGAAGCCGTTGAGCCCGGCGAGAAGCTTGCCCTGCTGGAAAAGAGCGCCTCCACCCCTGCCGTGGGAGGATGCCCCCGTTGCAAGGTTCCCCTTGAGCGCTGGAAGAATCTTCCGCCGGCTCTCAAGGACCTCTATATCGATTTCTGCCCGACCTGCATGGGGCTCTGGTTTGACAAGGGCGAGTTCAGCGCCCTCATGAGGATATTCTCTGAGAGTCCCTTTGTGAATGCCTGAGCACGGCGCTGCCGGCCCAGGGTGCCAGCGGGGAGAGGGCATATCAAATGAGGAGCGATTATCGTGAAAAAAAACTCTCTTGTGCTTTACTTTCTGATATTCTTCGCATTTTCCAGCACTTTGCCTCTCTATGCAGAAAATGCTCCTTCCGGTGATACAGAAGCCCTCGTGGGGAGCAACAATGCCTTTGCTTTTTCGGTGCTCAGCAAGCTCGATAAAAAGGGCGAGAATCTCTTCTTTTCCCCCTACAGCATCTCAACGGCGCTCGCGATGACTTACCTCGGCGCCAGGGGAGCCACTGCCGATGAGATGGCAAAGACGCTTCACTTCACCCTTCCCCCCGCGAAACTGCACCCTGCCTTCCAGGAGCTCCTGGACCGATTCAATAACAGGGAAGACAGGGAGTGTTACGAGCTTGTAGTGGCCAACAGGCTGTGGGGGCAGAAGGGTTACAAGTTTCTGCCGAGCTTTCTTGACGATGAAAAGAAATTCTACCAGTCAGGCCTTGGCGAAGTGGACTTCAAGAAGCGCACCGAGGAAGCGCGGCAGGTAATCAACAAGTGGATTGAGGATGCCACGAAAAAAAGAATCAGGGACCTCATCCCTCCCGGCGCGCTTGATGCCGACAGCAGGCTCGTGCTCACCAATGCCATATATTTCAAAAGTGAATGGGGAGAGCAGTTTGAAAAGCGCCTCACAAAAAAAGAACGGTTCTGGGCAGGAGGGAAAAATGAGATCAAGGTGGCCATGATGCATGCCCAGTACAGGATGAGCTATCTGAAAGGGAAAGGCTACCAGGTTCTTGCTATCCCCTATAAAAGATCAGAGCTCTCCATGATCGTGGTGCTCCCCGATGCCCGGGACGGGCTGGAAGCATTCCTTTCCCGGTACGATGAAAAAGCCTGCGCAAAGGATATCCGCTCACTCTCGGCCGCCACGGTGGACCTCGCGCTCCCAAAGTTTACGACCACGTCGTCATTTTTCCTGGGGAAGCTTCTCAAGGCCCTGGGGATGAAAACCCCCTTTCAGTTCGGCCCCGCCGACTTCTCGGGGATAGACGGGACCAAGCTTCTCTTCATTTCGGAAGTGATTCACAAGGCCTTTGTTGACGTCAACGAGGAGGGAACGGAGGCAGCTGCCGCCACAGCCGTGGTGATGGCAGGAGGAGCCATGCCTACCGAGCCTCCCCGGATCATCAAGTTCACCGTCGATCATCCTTTCCTTTTCCTCATCAGGGAGAACGCTACAGGGAGCATTCTCTTCATGGGCACGGTGAAGAACCCCACGGCAAAGAGATAGGATACGGGAAGGCGGGGCGGCATCTGCGAGAGAGGCTGTTCCATTTCATTGATGAAAGTGCAAGAGATCACCTGTGAAAAAAGGGCTTTATACCTCTGGGGTATATCTATCCCCCTGTGCTGCCTTATTCTTCTCTTGTCCTGCTCAATATGCCGGGGTTCCGGCGTTACCCGCCACTGGGAGCCCGTGGGGCCGCCCGGAGGCGACCGGTTCCTTGTGAGTGTTCACCCCCGGGACAATCAAATTCTTTACTGCGTGGGCCATGGCGGAGTCCATAAATCTGTCGATGGTGCCGCCCACTGGAAGGCCATCCACTCGCAGGAGATGCAGGGCTCATTTTTCTCCTTTGCCTTCCATCCCGATGATGGTGAGCACCTGTTCACGGCATCAAACCGGCTTGGCATCTTTGAGAGCCTGGACGGCGGAGAACACTGGCGGAAGATGAATGAAGGCTTCCCGGGTAATCTCTCTGGTGGCGGGGAAAAGATCTGTCCCCCTGTGAGCAGCCTTGCCTTTGACGGCGAAAAGAACCTCTACGCCGCGCTCTGCATGGGTGAACAGGCCAGAGTGAAAGGAACCGTGGCTCCCGTGCTCCGCTATGATTCTGGCAGCAAAAGATGGACGCCCCTGGGGAAAGGCCTTCCCGCGGCGGAAGAAAAGCCGCGGGCTCTGGTGGCTCGCGGGGCAGACGGTAAGATCTGGCTCTCTCTTTACGGGAAGGGCTGCTTTCTCCTTGAAAAGGGGACATGGTGCGAAGCGGGCCCCCCGCGATCAAAGGTCACCTTCCTCAATCCCAGCCCTGCCCGCGCGGACGAGGCATATATCGGAACGCAGGATGACTGGGTGTACCGCACAAAAAACGGCGGGAAGAACTGGGAGCGCCTCCCCCTTCCCGCGGAACTCCGGCAGAGCGCTGTTCTTCCCCTCGTCTACAACCTTGCAGTCGATCCCAACAATGCCGACCTTATCGTGATAGGGTGCAATGCCGCAGGCGGCTCGACAGAGCAGCCCTTTTTCAACCCGCTTCCCTCCCAGAAGGCGCCAGCGGGCACCATTATCTACTATGCAGGCAGCAGCACTTACAGGCCTCTCAATTTCAGGAGAGGTGTCTATTACGGCGGTTTCAGGAACACTCCCGACCGGGCGAGCGGGTTATACGACGATCCCCTTGCGGGAAAAAGGACAAAGGTATATTACCGCACCGGCGGCGGCCTTGCATGCGTGATAAAGCTCACCGACAAAGGATCTTCTCTTGCCATAAACGGCATTAATGGCGTCTATACCAATGCGCTCTTTATCGATGAGAGGGGGACTTTCTTCGCGGCAGGGGAAGAGGGTATCCTGGCGAAAAGAGCCGGCGATGATGAATTCCTTTACGTGAAACCGGCAAAAACCCTTCTTTACACCTGGTGCTTCGCGAGGGATTACTCCAGGGACGGTGCCTTCTACTATGGAACCGGCTACCCCGCGTGGTCGTGGCCTGAATCGCGCGGAATCTACAGGCTGGAGCTTTCCTGGATGAAGCCGCTCTCACAGCTTGCGCAGTCAGAAAAGAGAAGCTCCTTTCAGCAGGTTCTCGGCAATACGGGGATATGGAAGCTGCTCACCTTCAAAGAAAAGCCCGGCCTCATTATCGCCGGCACGCAGGATAAGGGAGTCATGATAAGCGATGACGGGGGGAAAAGCTTCAGGCAGATGAGCCGGGGGCTCTCGGAAAAGAGCGTCTGTGCCCTCTGGGCCGCTCGGCAGGGCAAGACTCTTCTCGCAGGCACAAGGGAGAGTGACGGCAATCCCCTGGAGAAGCATTCATGGCATCCAGTTCCCGGTGAGAAGGGGAACCTTTATATTCTCGACGAAAAGAGAGGCCAGTGGACCCCCTCAATCCTCAGGAAAGCGGTTTTTTCCATTGCGGCATGCGGAGATACCATCCTGTGCGCCACATCGACGGGGCCTTATCTCAGCAGGGATGGAGGCCGCACCTGGGGAAAAAGCTCCAGGGGCCTTCCTTCTTCCCCGCGCTGCGTTGACATAAAGTGCACCGAAGGGAAACAGCCCCGTTTTTATGCAGGGCTCAGCGCGCAGGGCATTTTCAGAAGCGATGACCGGGGAGAGAGCTGGCAGGACATTACCGGCGACCTTCCCAACAAGTTCATCGATGAGCTCCTGATTGACCCCCATGATGCCAGGGTAATCTACGCGGCGACACTGGGAGGAAGCGCGTTCCGCATGACCGATGAGTAAACGCTCTATTGCCGCGCCATCACCATGGCCAGCTTCGCTTCATGGTCCTCTGTCGGTTCTCCGCTCACATCGATTGTCACATGGTGCAGCACCCCGGTAAAGGTGAACGGAACCTCATACCCCGGTACGGCGGGGGCGCCGGAGTCGGTGCCGCACATGATCCCTCCCGCCAGGCCCAGGCATATTGGCATGGTAAAGGGGATCTCCCCCTCCCCGGCAAGCTTCCCGTCAATATAAAGCTGCCCGATTCCTGGAGCGCCCTTTCCCTTCATGATCTCGGGGCTCCCCGTCACCTTGAACTCGAAGCTGAGCAAGTGGCGGCCCTTGGGCACGCTCTCTTCTGACTCCATATGATAGTAATATCTTCCCACGTAATTATACCCGTAATGAAGCTTTCCATCCTTCATATAGAGGCTGAAGCCCCCGTCTATTCCGCCGGCGGAAAGGAGCACTCCCCCGGCACCTCCTTCCGGTATCTCCACATCAGCGGTGATGCAGTGCGGCCGGTTGATAAGGCTGACGGCGACAGCAGGCGGCACCATCTGAGTGCCTGGATAGTAAAGGTAGCTCTTCATGTCAGCGGCGATGGAGGGGCGCTCGTCGGCTATCCGCTGCTGACCCCTGCCGTCAATGGGCAGGACATTATACTTGCCGGCCTCGACATACCACTGGGAGATCATCTCGATTAACTTGTCCCTGTGCTCTGCGGCTATGTTGAAGTTCTCGGCGAAGTCCTTCTCTATGTGGTAGAGCTCCCAGTGCTTCCCGTCAAGCTCGGTGAGCTTTTCAGCGGAGATTGGCATGCCGAAGGGCATGCCCGCTTCGGCGAAGGAGGGGCCTGGCCATGGGCACACGGCGCGCCACCCGTCATGATATATTGCGCGGTGCCCCATCATCTCAAAATACTGGGTGCGGTGTCTTGTTTCAGCTTCGGCATTATCGAGCGCATGGAAGAAGCTCACCCCCTGGACCGGTGACTGGGTGACTCCCCGGACCTGGAGAGGCGCTTCTATCCCCAGCGCTTGAAGCACCGTGGGCACCATGTCGATGGCATGCGCATACTGAGTCCTGACCTCTCCTTTTGCCTTGATACCTTTCGGCCAGTGGACGATGAAAGGATCGCTCACGCCTCCCCGGTAGGTCTCGCGCTTCCAGCGGCGGAAAGGAGTGTTCCCTGCCCAGGTCCACCCCCAGGGGTAATGATTGAAATATTTCGGCCCTCCAAGCTCATCAATTGCCTTGAGATTCTCTTCAAGAGATTCGGGCACCCTGTTGAAGAAGAGATTTTCATTGACCGATCCCGTGGGACCCCCTTCTGAAGAGGCCCCGTTGTCCGACAGGACCATGATGAGGGTGTTCTCGAACTCCCCTGTTTTCTTCAGGTGTTCGACGAGCCGCCCGATGTGATGGTCCGTATGGGAGAGGAAGCCTGCGAAAACCTCCATCATCCTCGCATAGAGCTTCTTTTCATCAGCGGTGAGGGAATCCCACTGCTGCACGTCGGGATCATGGCGGGAGAGCTGGGAGTCCTGCGGGATGATGCCAAGCTCTTTCTGCCTGGCGAAGACTTTCTTGCGGTATACCTCCCACCCCTCATCGAATTTTCCCTTGTAGTTGTCGATCCATTCCTTGGGCGCATGGTGGGGGGCATGCATGGCGCCGGGGCAGAAATATACGAAGAAGGGCTTGTCGGGCGCCACCTGCTTTGAGTCGGCGATGAAGCTTATCGCTTTGTCCACGAGGTCTTCCGTGAGAAGGTAGCCCTCCTCGGGAGTCCTCGGGGGCTCCACCTGGTGGTTGTCATAGACCAGCTCGGGGTAATACTGATGGGTGTCGCCGCCGAGAAACCCGTAGAACCGCTCAAAGCCCCGCCCGAGGGGCCAACGGTTGTAAGGGCCTGCCGCCGAGATCTGATCGGCGGGGGTAAGGTGCCATTTCCCTATGGCGTAGGTGCTGTAGCCATGCTCCAGCAGAATCTCAGAAAGGAAGCCATTCTCGAAGGGGATATTGCCATTTCCCCCGGGGAACCCCGTTGAGCCTTCAGTGATGCAGGCCATGGCGTTGGAGTGATGGTTGCGCCCCGTGAGGATACACGATCTCGTAGGCGAGCAGAGGGCGGTGGTATGCATGTTGCTGAAAAGAAGGCCTCCCGCGGCAAGTGCATCCAGGTGCGGGGTGGCGATAGGGCTGCCGTAGCAGCCGAGCTGGCCGAAGCCGGTATCATCAAGGATGACGAAGAGCACGTTGGGCGCTCCCTCCTTCGCCCGCAGCGGCCGGGGCCAGGCCTGGCTTGACTGGTCAACGGTGCGGCCGATGGTACCGGGAAAGGTCGTTCCGGGTGTGTACTCGACAAGTGCCATGGGTATCCTCCTTGGGGAGTGAATTTTACAAGAAAGAAGTATTCTTTTCTCTATCCTGCAATGGTAGCAGAAAAGAGCCCTCTTGGCAAGAATTAGTGGTGCTCATCTTTATTGAGCTCATTCTTGGCCTCTTCAGGAACTTCTGATGCCGGAGGTCCATCTTCATCCCATTGTAATCGCCTCCCAATCTCTTGCTTCATTTTTCAGGTATATGGTAATGCCTGGGGGTGAAAGCAAGGTGAATGAAGCGTGAAGATTCGGTGAACAGGGGACCGAGGAGCTGTTCTCAAGCAGATTATGCTCCTGATGGTGAGGTACCGCACAGTGAGAGTCCTTAGCCCAAGCCTCCCTTGAGAAAAATTAAAACCCGCTGCAGGCTTGTCAACAGTGGGTTTTTCTTGAGTGGGCGGAGAGGGGCTCGAACCCCCGACCTCCTGAATGTAAGTCAGATGCTCTGCCAGCTGAGCTATCCGCCCCTGAAATTGAAAATGACCCCGACGGGATTCGAACCCGTGATCTCCACCTTGAAAGAGTGATGTCCTAACCGCTAGACGACGGGGCCGTTCTGCGAAAATCTTTCCATGGGCCCACCCGGATTCGAACCAGGGACCAATCGGTTATGAGCCGACCGCTCTACCGCTGAGCTATGGGCCCTCATATCTTGCGTGAGATATTATAAACTAAAAAGGAGCAAAGGTCAAGATGGCTGGAAAAATCACCTGCAATATTATCGAGTGAAAAAAGGTGAATTCGGATTCATGTAAAATTCTATGAGTATATGAGAGGAGGGTTACTGTCATGACACCAGGATATAACACCTCAAGTAAAAACCCCGTAGAACGCCTAATCAATCTGAAGAATGCCAGGAAGTCCTTCAGGATTCTGCTTGGTATCATTCCAAAGCTTGACGAAGAAGAGGGAAAAGGGAAGAAGCCGCGCAGCCGCTTTAAAATCGGCGAGGCAGTAAAGATTCAGTTCGAGTCGGAAAAAGACTGCTACCTCACCCTTGTGGATATCGGGACAAGCGGAAGGGTCCATGTGATCATACCGAGTGCTTTCAATGTGGACAATTTTGTGAAAGGCGGCAGGGAGCTCCTCTATCCTGAGGGCTCATGGGATGTGGCGGCAATGATCCAGGGACCTACCGGCACGGAGCGCATCAAGGCGATTGTCACCCTTGATCCCATCAATCTTTTTGATATCGATCTGAGGGACGCAAGGGCCATCTCATATACCATTGCAGAATCAGAGCTTGACTCCAGGATAACGAAGCTGCAGAAAAAGCTGGATTCCCTGGAGAGCACCTCGTGGAGCGAGGCGCTCTGCGAGTTCAAGATAGTCTAGAGGACTGCAGGAAAGATAAGAAAAAGGCCCCCCGAGGGGGGCCTTTATTATTTTATCTTGAAGAGTCTCTTGATGATGGTTCCCAGGTCCGCCTTGAGGAGATCACCGCCGGATATATCGGCGTCAATGATGATCTTTTGCTCTCCCCGCTTGATATCAGTCACTTTCCCTATGATCTGGCTGAATGTCACGATTATTTCCTTTGAAGAGGTGCCATTTGTGAGGCTCACCTTGGGGGTGGTGGCGTCATTGATAATCTTCTGGACCCTTTTCACCACGATATCGCCGTCCTTGACAATCACGACAATGGTTCCCCTTTTCACACCCCCCTCGCAGGTCTTCACCGCGCGCACCCTGTCTCCCGACTTGATAGTGGGAGCCATGTCATCACTTGAGATACGGAACTTTATCTCACCTTTCTTTTTGATGGTTTCCTGGAGTTCCGCTGCTTTCTTGACGCTGTCGAAGCCCTTAAGGGAGTGCTTTGAAATGGCTTCAGACAATGCTACCACCACCAATCCTTGAATATGCCGACGACCGAGAGACTTAGTTCACCCACTCCCCCCCCTACATTAATTATACACCGAAAGAATTATTATTCAAGAACCTTAAGAACTAAAATGAATAGTTCTTTAGAGGTATAAAAAGGTATTTCGTGCTTTTCCAAGTATAAATGAATAGCAGCATGTCAGAAGGAGCATTCCCATTGGAAAATCAGGGAAGGAAACTGAAAGTCCTTCACATCATCACGCGCTTTATTTGCGGCGGCGCTGATGAAAACACGCTGTTCACCGTGAACGGCCTGGATAAGGCCCGTTATGAGGTCCATCTCATGATAGGAAGCATCTTTGAAGACCTTATGGTGAACCGGCTTGATGAGGATGTGAAGCTCCTCACCATCAGAGAAATGGGGCGTGAAGTGGCTCCATTCAAAGACCTTCAGGCCCTCTTTAAAATATACTCATTGATAGCGAAGGAAAAATATGATATTGTCCATACTCACACATCAAAGGCCGGTTTTATCGGCCGCCTGGCGGCAAAAATGGCCGGAACCCCCTGCATTGTCCACGGTGTGCACACCATACCCTTCACCGATGTGCTTCAACCACGCTATAATGGCTTTTTCCTCCTCCTGGAGAGATGGGCGGCCCGGTATACCCGCATATTCATTTCCGTGGGCAACGATCTCAAGGAGCGCTATCTCTCCCATGGCATCGGGCGTCCCGAGTGTTACCGCACCGTATACAGCGGTATGGACCTTGAGCTTTTCGAAAGGGCTGCGAAAATGGACAGGGAGGAGATCGCGGCGCTGCGCCGTGAATTCGGCATCAGAAACGGCGAGCAATGCGTGGGGATTGTTTCAAGGCTTGAGCCGGGAAAGGGCTTCAATTTTTTTGCCGAGCTCGTTGAGGCCGTTGTCTCCCGCACCGGGAAGGTAAAGTTTGTTGTTGTCGGCGACGGCTCCCTGAAGGCACGCCTTCTCGCCGAGGTGAAGGCGAGACGCATGGAAGAATATGTCCACTTCGCCGGTTTCAGAGATGATGTGGCGAAAGTCATCGCCTCCTTTGACATAGCCATCTTCACCTCGCTCCTTGAAGGCCTTCCGCGTACTGTCGTGCAGTATGCAATGATGGAGAAGCCCATCGTCACCTTTGAGGTGGGGGGCATCCGCGAGGTCGTGAGGGATGGCGAGAACGGTTATATCATAGAGGAGCATAACCTGCCCCTCTTTGTCGAGAAGCTCTCCTCCCTTATCGGAAGTCCCCAGGTCAGGGATGCCATGCGCCTCAGGGAAAAGGAGTTCCCGCGTCATCTCTGGTCAAAGGAGCGCATGGTGGCGGAGATCGATTCAATCTACCAGGGGCTTGTGGCGGGGAATTATGTCTCTTTGCCGGAGAGCCTCGTGAGGACCTCGTAATATTTCTCCCGCACGAGGGTCCAGCTCAGGGCCCTGTAGCGTTCCTTCGCGTTTTTCACCAGGGTATCCCTCAGGGCCTCGTCTTTCTTGAGGGCCAGTATCTTTTCGAGAAGCTCCTTTTCATCTCCCGGTGAGAAATAAGCGATGCAGGACTCGTCAAAGTATTTCAGGTAAGTCTTCAGGCGGGAAGCGATTATGGGTTTGCCCATGGAGACATATTCCAGGAGCTTTGTTGAGAGGGAGTACTCGGTAAGCACGTTACTGGTCGTGGGGCATATACCGGCATTGCAGGCGTTGATGAGCTGCGGCATATCGTCAACAGGGTACGTGCCGATGAATTTCACGGAATCACCAAGTCCCATTTCGTTCACCAGCGATTTCAGCGAGGCCTCTTCGGGCCCTTCACCGGCTATGCGCACTTCAATATTCCCGCGCTGGCACTCGGGAAGGTGCTGCATCGAGCGGATCACGAGATCAAGGCCATAGAGGGGCGTGAGGGTTCCATGATACATGAGCACAAAGGTGCCGTTCTGGGCTTCGTTTTTGCGGGGCACAAAGATGCTTTCGTCGGTGGAATCGAGAACTGTCGAGATTTTTGACGAGGGGATCCCCCGCGAGATGAGGAGCTCCCTGATGGCCTCGTTCACCGTGAGGACATGGTCGGCAAAGCGCATGGCAAGCTTTTCAATGAAGTAGGTGAGCTTGATGAAGGGATGGTCCGTCGATACTCCGTACTTGTAGATAAAGAATTCGGGGGTGATTTCGTGCATGTCCAGGAGAAGTGGACATCCCATCAGTTTGGGAATTATGGCTGAAAAGATGAGAAAGTCCGGGAGCGTGTGGACCTGGATAAGAGAATAGCGGTTCTTTGCATGGAGGGAGGTGACCAGGAAAAAGGAGAGAAAGGAAAAGAGGGAGTACTGGTAAAGATACCTGAAAAAGCCCGCCCGCTGCTTCTCGACGGAAATCTCGAAGACCCTGATGTGCTCATGGTGCTTTGCTTTGCCAGTGAACCTGGACTTGAGGGCGATGACGTCCACGTGCCACCCGCGGCTTGCGGCGTATTCGGCCTGCCGCTTTACCCGGGAGTCAATGTCGTAATAATTGAAGACCACCATGCAGAGCTTCTTCATTACCTCTTTACCCATACCAGGTTTCTCTCCTCACTGCGGCACCCCGAGCAGGGCATGATTCTATTATTGGAGAGGGATATCCTTCAAAGAGGTGCTGATATGCCTTCAATGGGAGCTTTTTCAGAGGAATGGACTCCGCTCTGTTCACGCTCCGGTGGCAAGCTGTCCTTATGTTTACAATTCTGTAATATCATGAATATTGCTTTTCCCCCATATTCCATGGTATAGTAAATAAAAGAGCTATTTCCTTTAAAGGGAGTGAGAGTATGTGGGGTATATCACCGTTTATGTGCGGCGGCGGTTTCGGACTGGGTATGAATCCCCTCACCATGGGAATGGGGATGCCTTTTATGGGAGGGTGTGGTAACATCAGCAGCGCTCTTCTCGGTTATAACATGGGGTCTTTTTACGGCGGAAGTTTCGGCTCAACAATAGGAGGCGGTCTTGGCGCGTTGCTGGGGCTCGGGGCGGGGGGCTATCCCGGCATGTTCCTGGGCTCATCGCTTGGAATGTTTGCCGGGGGCACCCTTGGCAGCCTTTTCGGCGGTGCTGCGGGATGGCACCATGGTATGCACAATCCGTATATCTGCTGGTAGCATTCTTCTTGTGCAGAGTTGAAAAAGGCGCTTCTGGCGTCTTTTTATTTTTCTCCCCGGGCAGCCTGCGGGCCGGGGAAGGATAACGGTGAAAGTGGAGAGAACTGTGAGGAAAAGGAGCACGCCATGGGAGAAGAAGCCCTCTTTGAACTCACAAGAGCTCCCCAGCTCAACGAGGTAATCACCCTTGCGCGGGCTGTCTATGAAGGTGAGGGCATCGAAGACGATCTCAAGAAGAGCATCAAGACCCTCAACACCTTCCGCCGCGAGATGAGGAGCTTTTTCCGCCACCAGCTCAAGTTCCAGGAGAACACCCCTACCCTCATGACCCAGGCTCCCCTTATTGAGAAGGCCCTTGAAAAGCTCCGGACAGGGCTTGAAGAGGCATACCGCTATTTTTCCTCTCACGACAGGGAGGCTCTTGTCAAGGGCATAGCCATCATGAGGGAGAGCTTTGCAGAGCTTTTCGCCTCCATCGACTCGCTCAAGGAAGAGGAGCGGAATATTCCCCGCTATGCTGAGTCGCCGCTGCAGAATGAGCTCATGCGGGTGGGATACGGCGTGATGAGGGGTACCATAAAGCCTGAAGCCTTTAAAGAGCGTCTTGCGGCCGTGCGGCAGTCAATAAAGGCATTCTATGAAGGATTTGATAAGATGTCCCCGGCGCCCCATGAGGAGGCCTTTTTCCACGAGAAGCGCTCTGAGATAAAGAAGGCTCTCAAGGAATATTTCAGGGGCCTCGAGGAGGCAGCCCTTTATTTCGCTGACCACAGCACGGAGCACATAGCCAGGGGCCTTGAAAGGTCGAAGGAAGCCTCTGAGATGCTTGTCCTTCTCCACCGCGGCCTTACGGAGTCCGGTGCGGGTCCCCGTACCCGGCCCTGCATTCAGTGCGGTGGTGAGAACGAGGTGACGGCAAAGTTCTGTGTGCACTGCAATGCCAGGCTTGCCGACTTCGCTACGGGACAGTCCTCAAGCATGGAGTTCCGCATGGACCAGGAGGGGATGGTAAAGGCTTCCGCCCATGCAGATACGGAGTTCACCAGAGATCTTCAGAATACCGTCTTGAGGGCAAGGGATGGCTCACTTTCCTCCGAAGGATTTCTTGCAGAACTCTCCAGGCTTGAGGCGAAGGTGCTCCATGCCAGGAAGGAGAAAGCCAGGCTCACCCTTCCTGGCGATCTCAAGGGTGACTCACCGGAATCACTGGTGCTTGAAGAGGTGAACTCCGCCATGGAAGAAGGAATTGGGGAGCTTCTTTCGGGGATTGGGCGTATGAAGCTTTTTGCCCAGGCGGGCGATGAAAGCGCCCTCATATTCGGGCTGGAAGAGGCCCTTTCTGGGGCAGACAGGCTCTTCCAGGTACAGTTTCTCTCGGAATCGATGAAAAAGGCGCAGCCTTCCTGAAAGGAGCCTGGCACGTTTCCCGGGAAAAAAAAGACCGGGGTGAAAGCTCACCCCGGTCTTTTTCTTAGTGCGCTATTGCTGGGTCGTTACGAAAGGATTGGAGGAGGGATGCCAGTTATCATCACCGACAGTGATGTGCTCGGTCCAGACATGCACGCCGTCTCTCTTGAGATCGAAGATGAGGTATTTCCCGTTGGTGTTGAAGCCGAAGCCGTCCTCATCACCTTCTGTGGTGAGGCGGAACATGATCTGGTTGTTGCTTACGCGGGTCACGAAATCTCCATTGTCGGGCTCCATATTGTCACGGTGGACAATGGTGATGTCCTGGTCTGACGAGATGGTGCCTTCAAATACCTTTCTCTCCTCTTTGGTGCTTGTCCTGAGGTGCCAGCAGTCAACTTTCCATATGAAATAGCCGTAGCTCTTCCCCGGGGTGAACTGTGGCCTTCCCATGCAGTAATCGGGCCAGTCTGCCCATGCCACGCCCAGGCAGACCATGGCCAGGAAAGCCGCGATGGCCATAAAGATACCAGTCTTTTTCATATCCATTCCTCCTTTTTAATGTGAGCTTGGGCAACTATTGAGTCTTTTCAGGGGAATCCCGAGGGCCGGGAACTCAGAAGAAGAAAGATGGCTCAATATTTACCGGGAATATAGTTCGAGGGCGTAGGAGTTTTACCTGCAGGTGCTTAGGGGAGAATCACCGCGCCGGTTTTTTTCCCGTTCTATTGCGTCGGTATAGAGCCCAAGGAGGCGATCGGTGACCTGGTCAATGGAGTAGCCCTTTGCCGTCTCAATGCTCTCTTTTTTCATCATAGCCAGCCTTTTGCCGTCACGAAGGAGCGTCTCCACGGCCTCTGCGAAGACACCGCGGTCTTCAGCGGTGAGAAGGCCGTTTTTTCCGTCCTGTATTGTGTCCGAGGAGCCATGGGCCGATACGGCAACGACGGGAAGGCCTGAAGCCATGGCCTCAATGAGGGCGAGGGGCTTCACCTCAGTGGTGGAGGTCATCACGAAAAGATCGGCGGCGCCGTAATAGGCGGGAATCTCCCGGTACTCGACTCTCCCGGGAAATATGACCTTATCCCCGAGGTTAAGCGCCGCCGCATAGCGTCTCAGGCTTTCAAGCTCCGGCCCTTCGCCGATAATCATGAGCCTCACCTGGATGGTTCCCGCGATGAGCTTGAAAGCGTCAAGCATGAAGGGCAGGTTTTTCTCGAGGGCCATGCGCCCTACGTACACCAGGAGGCGCTCCTTTTCGCCTATCTGGTGGCGCGCCCGCACCCGGCTCCCGTCAGGATTTTCAAAGGAGGAGAGATCTATGGCGTTGGGCATGTAGATGACATTGTCCCTGATGCCGTATTCATGGAGGAGCTCCACGATGGAGGTCCCCGGCGTGATGATGACAGAGCACTTCTTTGCATAGGCTTTTACGCGCATTCTTGAGACAGCTCTCACGAGGGCCGCGGGAAGGGGAATATAGTGGGCATACTGCTCGTACTGGGTATGGAAGGTGAACACCAGGGGCACCCCAAGGCGGGCCGCCCAGCGGGCCCCTTCATCGCCCATGACGAAAGGGTGGTGGGAGTGGATGATATCAAGGCCAAAAGTGGGGATAAGGGCGCTGATGCGGCGGGAGAAGGGGATAGGGACGGGGAATTTCATTTTTTTCGTGAGATTGAGGGAGCGGTAGCGGTAGACGGGGCTGTCCTCCTCCTGGTACCCCGGGAAGCGCGGTGCAAAGATGATGACCTCATGGCCTTTTTTTATCAGAGACTGCCTGATGAGGTCAATGCAGTTCACCACACCGCTGATGATGGGCTTGTAGGCATTGGTGAATACTCCTACTCTCATGGAACCGTCCTTTGCTGATGACACTCAGTGTGCTGCCGAAGAAGCCATGGCTTTTTCTACCTGCTCGCAGAGGAGATGGATCATGGTCACATGGCATTCCTGTATCCTGCATGTCCTTTCCGAGGGCGCCGTAAGGCACAGATGGGCAATTTTCTTGATGGTTCTTCCAGATTTTCCCGTGAAGCCTATGGCCAGGGCTCCTTTTTCCTTTCCTGCCTGAAGGGCTCTCACGATGTTCTCCGAGGTGCCGGAGGTGCTTATCCCTATGACGATATCGCCGGGTGCGGCAAAAGCCTCGACCTGTTTTTCGAAGATCCTGGAAAACTGGTAGTCATTGGCAATGGCGGTGAGGTTGGACGTATTGGTCGTGAGGGCCAGACAGGGCAGGGGGCTTCGCTCCATTTCGAAGCGCCCCACAAGCTCGGCGGCAAGGTGCTGGGCATCGGCGGCGCTGCCGCCGTTTCCGCACACCAGGATCTTGTTCCCCCTTCGGAAGGCCTCTACCATCATCCCCGCCGCATGCGCCAGGGAGGGGATCATTTCCCTGAGGTGCTCCTTTGCCTTGATGCTTTCCTCAAGCGCTAGTGAGAGTTCGCTTTCCATCGGGACCTCTTTTCCGGTACGATTTGGTGGGTGCGGGGCGCTCCGGCAGGCTCCCGGGACTCTGCCACCCCTCACAGGATTCTCCGGAAGGGCCGGGGATTCCTTTTGCCCTCCCTGGGGCATGGGGCGGCACTCTTTGAGGAAAGAAGGAAGGCTCCTTCTTCTGAGTGAATTTTATAGTCACGGAATACCAGGCCCTGCCATCCTGCAGAGAAATCAAGGAGGAGCTCCATGAAAAACGAACTCACCAGAAGAGAAGCTCTTGAGAAACTTGCCCGACTGGGCCTTGCCGCTGCCGGAACGGCCGTGCTCTCGGCTCTTCCAGGGGGCATCTCCCAGGCTCAGCCTGCCGCTTCGAAGATAGTGGTGGCCAAGGACGGTAACCTTTACGGGAGGCTCATCAATGCGCTGAAGCCCTTCGGCGGGATCGAGAGGTTTGTGAGGAAAGGAAGCAAGGTGCTCCTCAAGCCCAATATCGGGTGGGCCCGTGAGCCCCGGCAGGCCGGCAACACCAACCCCGATCTCGTGGGCCACCTGGTGAAGCTCTGTTACAAGGCCGGAGCCAAGGAGGTCTGTGTGTACGAGAACCCTTGCGACAGCTATGTCTATACCTTCCAGAAAAGCGGCATCAAGGATGCCGTGGAGCGCGAGGGAGGAAAGATTTTCGCCGCCGTCACGGAGAACTTCTATACTCCCGAGAGCGTTCCCCGGGGGAAAAGCCTCAAGCAAGTCAGTATTGTGAAATATATCCGCGAGGCGGACTGCTTTATCAACATGCCCATTGCCAAGGACCACAGCGCGACAAAGGTCACGCTGGGCATGAAGAACATGATGGGCCTTATATGGGACAGGGGCTACTGGCACGGGAACGACCTGGATCAGTGCATCGCCGACTTCATGACCATCGTGAAGCCTCACCTCACCATTGTTGATGCCACGAGAATTCTTCTGACCCACGGCCCCAAGGGCCCCGGGGAGGTTAAGGAGCCGAAGACCCTCATTGCCGGCACTGATTTTGTTGCCTGTGACTCATACGCAGTCTCGCTCTTCGGAAAGAAGGGCAGCGATATCCGTCATATTCAGCTTGCCGGCAAGATGGGCCTCGGGCAGGCAGATCAAGGCAAGATGGTGATCCAGAAAGTGTAATTTCATGGTGCTCCTGCGGCGGCTTTTCCAGGCATTCTTTCTTGTCCTTTTTCTTTATCTTTTCTTTGCCACGACATACCCGGTGAAAAATGCCGTTTCCGCCGAGCTTTTCTTCCATATTTCTCCTCTTGCGGCTTTTGTCACTTTCATCCAGAAGCCCACTGCCCATTCTGTCTATCCGGGCCTCCTTGTGCTGGCCCTGACACTCATTCTCGGCAGGTTCTTCTGCGGATGGATCTGTCCCATGGGCACTCTCCTTGACGGAACCCACCGCCTTCTCTTCCGCCGCATTGACAATGGCCGGGGTGAAAGCCATACAAGGGGGCAGCATGTCAAGTATTACCTTCTGGCAGCCCTTACGGCAGCAGTCCTTCTCGGGCTTTCGCCGGTCTATTTCTTTGAGCCCTTTTCCATAGTCTTCCGCACCCTGACCTTCTGCCTCTTCCCGGTGCTTTTTTCCCTTGTGGCACCCCTTTCCCAGAAGCTCCCCTGGATTTCCCAGTCGCTGCTCTCGCCGGCGCCCAAGGTGTTTTTCGAGGGGACTTTTCTCTTTTTTCTCATTTTTGTCGCCATCATGGCCCTTGAGGCATTCACCAGGCGGAAGTGGTGCCGTGTGCTCTGCCCCATGGGCGCCCTCCTGGGGGTTTTTTCAAGAGTCGCCCTTCTCAGGAAGCACGTGAGCGATTCCTGCACCGACTGCGGTCTTTGCGCCAGGAAGTGCCGCACCGGTGCCATATTTCCCGCAAACAGGGACATTATGCCTTCGGAATGCATAGAATGCATGGACTGTGAGGCCCTCTGCCCCTCAAAGGCCATCTCGTTCAGGATGGGAAAGCCTCAGCCCCTCTTCGGGCCCGTTGTGAAGTGGATTCTGAGAAAGGACAGGCCCCATGAACCTGGGGCCCTCATGGCTCTTTCCAGGAGGGATTTTTTTCTCTCCCTCGCGGGGGGCTGCGCTTTTGCCCTTATGGGAAAAACCGAGTACGGGTATGCCATGGCCAGCTCACGATTGATAAGGCCACCAGGCGCTCTTCCCGAGGCGGAATTCGTGGCACGGTGCATCCGCTGCGGGGCATGCCTGAAGGTATGCGTCACCAACGGGCTTCAGCCCTCCTTGTTTGAGGGGGGACTTGCCGGGTTGTGGTCGCCCCGCCTCGTCCCCCTTCGTGGATTCTGTGAGGAGAACTGCAACCTCTGCACTTCGCTCTGCCCTGTAGGAGCGCTCCGCCCTGTGGACGTGAAAGACAAGAAGAGGGAGATCCTGGGGCAGGCGCGGATAGACAGGAGCAAGTGCATCGCCTGGAACCAGGACGCCAAGTGCCTTGTCTGCGATGAATACTGCTCCTATGACGCCGTGTTCCAGAAAGAGCTTGAGGGAAAGCCCCGGCCTTTCGTGGACCCCGCGCTCTGCGTGGGGTGCGGACAGTGCGAACACCGCTGCCCCACGGGACCAGATCCTGCCATAGTGGTCTATAGAAAAGGCATGGCGGTGAAGGATATTAGGGAAAAATAAGAGAACACTGTTATTAAATCACCATGGGGGGTAGTGCCATGCTAGACCATGTGCTCTCATTCAACAAGATCTTTTCAGGTTTCCATGGCCCGCCTGCAGGGCCCCGGAAGGGCGTGATACTTTTTACCTGCGTGGACTCAAGGCTTTCAGAGCTTGTGGAAAAAGCCATGGGGTTCGCCCCCGGCGATGCGGCGGTCATAAGGAATGCCGGTGTGCTCGTGACTGATGATGTCATAAGGTCAATTGCCGTGACGCTCTACACCTTTAATGTGCAGGAGATATTTGTGGTGAATCACACCGACTGCGCCCTGGCGAAATTCCAGGCCTATGACTTCACGGAGAATATGAAGAAAAAGGGGGTGGCACGTGACGCCATCCCTGCAAGCGATCTCAGGGCCTGGGCCGGTGCCACGGGGTCTGAGCGCGAGCGTGTGAGGGAATCGGTGGATGCCCTGAGAAAATCACCGCTCATTCCCCGTGAAGTCCTGATCCATGGGTTTCTTATCAACACCGCCAATGGGAGCCTTGAGGCGGTGGTAAAGGGTGAGCCCAGAAAAACAGAAACTCTGCCGGCGGAGGGAAAGCCTCCGGAAAAGAAGGCTGAGCCACTCTTTCAAAAGCCTTTGGAATGGCTCAGGGAAAAGGAACACAAGCCGGAGGAGGACAGGAGCTTCAATGAGCCGCAGGCTCTTGAATGGCAGACCTCTCTTGACAGCATCGATGCCTTCAAGACTGCCGAGATCCCCATTCTCACGCCGCTCGAGGTGGAGCAGCCATCCACGCCGAAGCCAAAGCAGACCGTGAAGGACCAGGTGAACGAGAAGGTGAAGGGGTTGCTTCAAGGCAAGGAGCAGAAGATCCAGAAGGCCATGGAGCCCCTCAACCAGTTCGTGCAATTTGTGAATACCGCCACCGGCCAGGAACAGCTCCCTTCCGGCCCAGCCTCCCAGGCGGCCCCCTCTTCAAAAGAGGCGGAGCAGGCTGCCGAGCGGTTTGAAGTATGGCTTGAGGATCTGGGCCTCTTCAATGATGATGTCGTCAAGGAGCTCCGGCGGCTTTCCGGCGGGGTGATAAGCGATGTGTCGGCCCTCAAGAAAGCCATCCTCACCACCCAGTCCCCCCAGGAGGCTCAGAAGCTGAAGCGCCATCTCCAGTCTCTCGGGGCGACGGCCATCATCAAGAAAGTAAGGAAAGTAATGAAACAGTAAGAGAGGTGCCCGGGAAGGGCATCTCTCTTACTGGAGCAAGGCTTATTCCGAAAGGACCTCAAAGCCCATCACCTGGTCCACGAAGGTCATCTCCTCGATTTCCTCCTCCGATGCGGCCCATTCATCATAAGACTCCGAGCCCATGGCGAGCGTCTTGAGGAGAGCGGGGTTTGTTTTCATCTTCTTGAGAGTGTTTCTCTGCTCCTCGGTGAGCATGGCCTTCCCCGCCTCGATATTCTTGAGGCGCTGTATCTTCATGGCAGCTTCGAGACTGGCAATTTCCCTTATCTTGGCCTCGGCTTTCTTCATGTCGAGAGAATCACCGGACCGCAGTTCGCGGAACTCAATGTGGGCAATCTGGATAGCAGCCCGCTCCTTTACCGCTTCCTTCTGGCTGGTGAAGCAGAGGGCTCGGAGCGACTCGATCTGCTTGTCCGTGAGCTTCAGGGCTTCCTGGACCTTCATGTAGTACTTCATCAGGGTTTTCTTGGGGAAATGGCCGCCCCCGTCCCGCCTTCCTTCGCCTTTTCCCTCGGCGGCCCATGAGGGCGCCTGGATCGAGAGTAAGGCTATCAGCAGAAACACCGCAATCTTTTTCATAATCTTATGCTCCTTTCTGGTGATGCTGTGAAGTTTGACCATGGGGAGAGAAAAAAGTTTCTCACCCCCCCAAGGAAATTTCCGCCTGGAGGAGGAGGTGCCTCTCTCCTTGAATGTAAAGGTGGAGGTGCTTTCTCCATGGAAAATAAAAAGCTCCTGGGCTTCATGATGGCAATCTGTGCCATTGCCGTTCTTGCAGGGCTCACGGTGAGCTTCATTTCGTCCAGGGAATACCCCGTGCTCGCTCATATTGCCATTCTTTTTGTGGGGAAAGACACCAAATCTGATACCATGGCCTTTGAGAAGAAGCTCCAGAGCTATTTTCAGGACCAGAGAGCCCGGAAAAATATTCTTCCCCAGGATCTCTCTGTGGTGTCCTATCATTTTGACAAAGCCGATGAAAAACAGGTCTGCGAAGAGAAATTTGAGATTCATGACGAGGATCTCCCCTTCCTCGGCGTCGTGGAGATTGATGACAAGAACCTCCCGGTGAAGGTGCTCCGACGCCTCAACGGGGTGGGGGAGCCAGGCAGGGAGACGGCCGAGTTCTTTGATTTCGCCGTGACGGCTCTCACCGCTTCCCCCTCTGCGAAGGATTGTGTCTTGCCTGAGAGGAATTAGGGAACTCACAGGGAAATAGTAAAATAAGGGGGGCGCCTTGAAGGAAAAGAAATTTTTCGCAAGCCCGAAAAGATATATCGTCTTTATGGTCATCCTTTACGTCCTCTATACCCTGGGCCTGCTCTATGGCCTCAAGGTCTATCACAAGCTTCCCAGGATTGACCCCTTCAAGACTCCTTTGCTTTTCGCCCTGGCCGGTGCGGGTGCGCTCCTCCTCATAGGCTCTCTCTCGGCCCTTTTTCTGAATATGAAGAAAGTAGTGGTCTTTACTCCTAAGAATATCGAGTATAAGCACGGGAACAAGGAATTCTCCGTACTCTGGAGGGATCTCACCTTCAAGATATCGGGAGGAGAGCGCTCCCTTTACCGGACTGCCATCATAAGCGACGGCAGGAATTTCGGCACGATAGACAACCTCTTTTTCCCCGAGTACGATCTCATGATCAAAGTGATAGACAAGGCAAAGGAAAAGGATGACTACAGCACCATGGTCATCTGAGCCCCCAGGGTCCCAGAGAGAAAGGAAGGCACCCCATGGAATCAATCTATATTCCCGAAATCTCCCAGTATGAGCCCGGTGTCGTCGAGGGGGGCATGGTGTTCACGAGGGATGCCAGCACCTTTGACGTGCGCCTCTCCCTGGTGACGGTCCATCCCACTGAACTCGAGGACATCTCTAAGTTCAACGGGTATTCCGCCACCGTACTCCTTCACCCCAAGATTGACATCAAGAGCTTTGCTCATATTTCCCCGCATGAGCGCGATGACTTCAGGCAGAAATCTCATGAGTACGCCGGTATATGCGCATCTCTTGCCATGATGCCCTGGCCCAATACTGACGTGGTGCTCCTCGTCGATCACGCGGGAGAGCTTATCAGCCGTTATGTGGGAATACTGAGGGAACTCCCCTCGGCAGAGGTGAGAAGGGAAAAGGTCTGCCATGCCGATGGAAGCGAGGAGGTTTCCCGTGTGGTCCTCCCGCCCAATATTGAGATTGCCGGGAAAAATGTCTATATACTCGATGAGTTTATCGGTTCGGGCTACACGCTCCGCATCATTATCGACGAGATCTACAAGGCCGGCGGGAGAGTCAACGGGATCGGCGTCATTGCCACCCTTTCAAAAAAGATCCCCGAGCTTGACAAGACCCCTTACAACCTCATCCCCATAAGGACTCTGATGAGCAGCCTGGGCGACTGAGAGAGGTTCCTGAATCAGGCAGGACCGGAAGAAAGAGGTGAAGGGTCTTGGTCAAAGCATGGGCGGCTGAGCTTGCAGGGCTCTATTCACAGTTTGACGAGGTGCTCTCCACTACCCTTCCCGGTGCGCCGGAAAATCCCTGTGAGACCTGCCGGAACTGCTGCTCCTATCCCATCCATCTCCAGGTGAGCGCCCTTGAGCGTGACTTCATCAAAGAGCAGGCACCGCCCGGCACCTGCCGCGAGGAGGCATTCATCGCCTTCATCAACAGGGCAGCCGGGGAGTCGGGAAGCCCTGCCAAGGTGTGCCCTCACTATGATTGTGAAGGCATGAAGTGCCTGATATACCTGTGGCGTCCCCTCTGCTGCCGCATGTTCGGCCATGTTCCCTTCCGCTCAGTCGGCAAGGGCTGCCCCTATGGCGCCTCGCCGGCACGCCAGGGAACCTGGAAGAGGGTTGAAGCCCTCGTGCAGGCTTTTTCAGCGCTCCGCCTTCAGTATTACCGCGCATGCCGTGATTCCCTTACCCCCCTGACGGCGATGGATTTTCTTATCATGGGCAATGTCTCCCTCGACGAGGGGGATCCCAGGAAAGCATTTCTTCTTTATGACGAAGCCCTTCAGCGTTTCCCCGACAGCGCTCTTGTGAGGTCATACCAGGCCAGGAAGTACGAGCTCATGGAGCACCTTCCCGAAGCAGAGCGGGAATACCGCGCCGCCATCGCCCTGGACCCCGAGGAACCGGTGCTCCTTGTGAAACTTGGTTTTGTGAAATACGGGATGAGTGATTTCCAGGGGGCAGTGGTGCTCTACCGCGAGGCCATCAGGAGGGACGGGTCAAACCACATGGCCTGGGCCAACATGGGGCTCGCCTTCCTCTCCCTCAATGAATATGAGCATGCCCTTGATGCTTATGAACACGCCCTCGCACTTGAGCCTTCACCCACGCTTCTCATCATGAAGGGAAATATTCTGGATTGTCTTGCCCGATCCGAAGAGGCTCTCGAGGCCTATCAGGGTGCGCTCGCCCTTGACGGCGAGGACCTTCTTGCCCACATGTGCCTGGGGAAGATTCACAGAAAGCTTTCTTTTCCCGAAAAGGCCCGTTTTCATTATGAGAAGGCGATGGCGCTTGCCGTTGACGAAGGGGTGAAAAAGATGATGGAAGGCGAGCTTGCCACCCTTGCCCTTCCCTGCTGAGAGATCGGCGGGCGGTTCTCTTAACGCTTCTGCTCGGCGAGCCTTTTCATGAGACCCTGGCTGTCCTCAAGCGACGTGATGCTGAAGCTGTTCACCAGGATACCCATTTTGAGGAGGTCTTCCTTCATGGACTCCTCGACGTTTTTGCAGAAAGGCTCTATGTTGTTCACAAGGGAGCGGATGTCAAGCTCCTGGAGATAGATCGTCACGTTCCGCTTGATGATTTCCTCGACAAAGTCGCTGATCTGGTCGGTGTCCTTGTTCATGAACCTCCCCGCCGCAAGCTCAAGACCATTGGGCGAGTCATCTATCCTTACCTCCATGACGACATGGATATCAAAGATATTGCCCTCTCTGTTCCGGATGTTCCTTGCCATCCGGTCCACCGGGAAGGGTGCAAGGCTCAGTTTGTACTCTTTCTGGAAAAAGGGGACCACGAAGAATTTCCCTTCACGGTAATACTTCCTCCCCGAGCCATCTTCCACAATGGTCACTTCATCGGGCTTTGCCGTTCTCTTGCAAGACTGGTAAATCCTTTGGGCTGTCAGGGCTAAGAGCAGGGTGGTCAGGATTATTGCAAAGATCATGGGACCGGACATGGTTTCTCTCTCCCCTCGTGGCTTTTATTCCTGTGCTGAAATGCCAGCCTCCCTGAGGAAGGCAAGGACGCTTTTCTTGAGTATATCGTCTCTGAAAGTGTTCCATCGCTGTTTTTCCCTCGGGTATGCCTCGAGGACGTCCCTGAATCCCCGGAAGGCCCCCTGGCCCTCGATGGCCTCAAGAAGCCTTTTCTGGAGCTTGACATCCTTGAGGGTTTTAATAAAGGCTTCCATGTCCTTGTAGGTATCATGGGGAGTCCGTCTCGGGATCTGGGGAAAGCGGCCTTTTTCCTTGGCAATCTTCTCCTTGAGAGACTTGAGTGCCGAGACATCAGGATTGTCAAGTGAAAGCTTTATCACTTCTTTTGTCTGCTTGTCAAAGAAATAGTATATATCCTTCTGGGTATCACTTAATGCAGCCATGAGGGCTTCCATTTTTATCTTTCCTGGCATGTATCTCTCCCGGGGTGGAGTAAGCCTTCTTATTTCTTATGCACTGCCGTGAAATCTCCTTCTCCTTTGTCACGGTATTTTGCGGTACTCCGGATGGTTTCAAAAGGGCCCTGTAATGGTTCACATGAGAGCGATTATCGGGAAAAGGGATCTCAAGGAATATAAAAAGAGAAGGAGAACTATATTATACAATTATGAAGGAGGAGGAATCACCTATGCGTATCATCTCAAAAAGTACACTGGTTGCGCTCATTTTCCTGGCTCTGGGGCTTGTTCTTTTCTTTTCGCCGCCCGCTTCGTCAGGGATGGAACAGGAAAGCCCTTCTCCCTCTCCCTCGGCTCTCCCGTCTGCACCACCGTCAGCGACGCCCCAGGGTGAGGTGACAGATACGAAGGGGCTTTTGTCGGCTATGGAAAAAACGGTTGCCTCGGTGGCCGATTATTCCTTCATCGGATACATAAGGCTTGACAAGGGGACCCTTGTGGCGGACTACCGGTGCGTGAGACCCTCTACGATAAGGGCCGAAGTCCTGGAGGGGAACGGGAAGGGTGCCGTCATACTCTACCTGCCCGAACAGAAAAAGGGAGAGGTCAAGGTGAAGATGGGAGGATTTCGCGTATGGCGCTCCATTGAGCGCCTCAAGCTTCAGAACACTCCCATTGTGGAGTCGCTGGTGGACATGATCCTGAATATGATGCGCTCGGGAAAAGATGTGGCCTTCAAGGGGGCTGTGGACCTTTTTGCCCAGGTGGACGGGAGCATTGCGGTATCCCTCAACGGGCAGGGAGCCGGGACTCCCGTGGCGGCCGGAACACCGACTCCTGAGCCTTCCCCGTCGCTTGCGCCATCACTGACGCCTTCCCCTGAGCCATCTCCTCTGGAGAACCCGCCTTCCCCCACGGCCTCTCCCTCTGATGCCTCCCCGGCCTCGCCGACACCCGCGCCCACACCGTCGGCCGGCGGCGGGAAGACCATTGCGAAAAAATGCTATCTCGTGGAGATCCGGAAGGACGAATTTACCGACACCATTGCCATTGATGCCGAGACATTCTGGCCTGCCTACGCAAAAAGAATTAAAGGGGACCAGCTGGTTTTTGAGGCCGTTATCACTGAAATGAAGCTGAATTCATCGCCCAGGATGGAGTTCTAGTCTCCCGGCTCCTGAAGAGGCCCCTCGAAGGGAACTGCAAAGGCGGCGAGCATTACGGGGATATCATCGGTGACAGGGTACAAGAGCCTGCAGGAAGGGCAGAGAAGCCCTTCCTGTTCTTTATGAACGATGGCGGTGACAGGCTTTTTGCAGAGCGGGCAGGCCAGAATCCTCTTTAACTCCTCACTGAGCGTCATGGGGACCCTCCCGGACTGATTGTGCCCTGTAAATGAGATGAATGGCCGATATGAGGTTGTTCCACTGGATGCCGAGCCTGTCCAGCCGCTCCATGACGATGGCATCCCTTATTTTCTCAAGTGATTTCTTGATCCTGTCCGTTCCCTCCAGCAATCCCTCCATGGTCTCAAAGGACTCGCTTTCCATAGTGGCCTGGGACCTCTCAAGGTGCTGGCGGGAAATCTCGAACTGGGTGATGGCCCAGTCTACCTCTTCCAGGTATTTTTCCTTTTTCATGCGATTTGCGGTGTACTTCAGGAAGTTGTCGTACACTTCTATGATGCTCCCCGGGAATGAGGCGGCGCCGAAGGAAAGGGACGATTTTTCCCCTATGACCCGCAGGGATGTGAACTCCAGCGGAATCTCCTCGCCGCTCAAGGTGAAAGGCGACTCGCAGGCGCTGCACTGGATGCTTCCCAGAGAGTTGGGGTGGCCGCAGAGGATGCATTTCTTCGTAAGGGCGTCTGACTGGTGCTTTACAAAGGCATCGTAGGAAAAAGTGAGGGTGTTGATGGCATTGACAGCTTTTTTCAGTCCCGATCCTATTATCGAAAGCTCGCCGGAGTCGAAATAAGTCTTGATCTCCTCAAGGGCCTTTTCATACTCCTGGAGGGAGAGAAGGACGATTTTAGCCTGCGTGTCCACGTCCTGGGGGAGCTCGGCCTGATAGTAGGTCTCCAGGAAATTCTTGTAAATCCCGTAAAAGCGCAGCATCTCTGAATCAAGCCTCAGCTTGAAAAGTTTCAGGTTACCCCTCTCCTCAAAGCACTTCATGCCCAGGGCATAAAGCTCGTTCAGGGCGGAAGACCTGGTGGGAGGAGGGGTCGAGCCCGAGCCGGGGGTATCTTCTGTGGAGTCATCAATCCAGGTTTTTCTCAACGTGGAAAGAAAGCCGCCCTCTTCCTCGGGCCCGTCGCAGAAATCCATGGGGAGCCTCCTGGTTTTTCTCCCCTAATTCTTTTTTTTTGCCGTAATTCCTCTCATCAGGGGCGAAGAAACAAGAGAGAGCCCACCGGGGACTCTCCTGTGCACTCAGGAAAGGAAGATGCCTATTTCAGGGGGGTGAGGAGCACCTGCGCCTTGGTGATCCTCCCTGAAATCTTTGGATCAATGTAAAGGGTATTCTCATAGGTGGTGCTTTCACCCTTTGAGCCGATGAACTTGACGGACGACGTGGTGACGGGAAACTTGTTCAGGTCAAGAAACTGCACGATTGCATTGAATTTCCCGTTCTCCTTGAAGATCACCTTGAGCTTATAACGGCAGGTGAGCTCTTTCTTGTCGGCCTCCTGGAAAAAATCCCACCTGAGCTCAGGGACGTCGGGGAGCTGAACCTGCATGGGATTTCCATAGTAGTTGAGCTTGACCTCGGGGTTGTTGAGGACCTTGCCGGGAACTGCCGGCCTGTTCTTGCCCCCCCCTCCGCAAGAGCATGCCAGGCATGCGATAAGCAGCACGACTGCCAGTAAGCCTGCCTTTTTCATCATGAGCCGTATCCTCCTCGTCTCATCAATGGGTGACGGTATGAGGACTGTCATCCCCCCACCATGATCTTATCATACTTTTAAGGGCTTTTCAATCTCTTGCTCCATGGCCATCTATGAAGGTGGTGAACCATAGTTCCATGCAGAGGGCACCCCAGATGACCCTTCCGAAATCCATTTCCCTGTCTAAGGCACGCTCCAGGGCCTGCGAGTTGAAAACCCCCCTGGTGCGGGCCTTCGGCGAGAGAAGAATGTCCCTGATGAATTCGCGCAGGGGGCCCCGCTGCCAGATGTGGAGAGGCACGGGGAAGCCTTTCTTGTCCTTCCTGTCGAGGACCTCGTCGGGCACGATGTTTTTCACCGATTTCCTGAAGAGATATTTGGGCTGTCCCCCTTTGAACTTGATGACGGGGGGAATGCTTGCGATAAGATCGGCAATCCTGTGGTCCAGAAGGGGAACGCGTGATTCGAGGCCCCAGGCCATGCTCGTGCGGTCTTCCACGTGCAGTAGCGCCGGCAGATGGACCTTGAGGTCAAAGTAAAGCATCCTGTTGAGAAACGACCGGGCATCAGAACCGTTGAATATGCGGGAAAACTCGTCATCAAGCGAGGTATCGGCGGAGAAAATCCCGGCGTCATATATATCCCTTATTCCCGATGAGCGGTCCATGAGGCGGAAATAGCGTTTTTCCGGAGCCTCGAAGAGCCCGTCCTTCCAGAAGTAGCGCATCATAGGGATGTACTGGCGGAGCATCGGCAGGTTGGGAATAATGGTGGCCAGGGTGGCGGCATACTGGGATGTTCTCTCTGTCTCCTCGATGGCGCCCTTCAGGCACTCCTCAAGGTAGCCCAGGAGATAGCGCGCGTAGCCTGCAAAAATCTCGTCGCCGCCCTGGCCGCCGAGAACGACCTTTACATGCTGAGAGGCGAGCTGTGATACCATATACTGGGGGAAAACGCCCGGCCCTGCGGCGGGCTCGTCCATGTAATAGATGATTTTAGGGAGGTGCTCGATGAAGTCTGCCGGAACTGGCCTGATCTCATGGTAAGTAGCCCCTGTGCGCTCAGCAACCAGGTGAGCATAATAAGTCTCGTCGAAGTCTTCGCCTTCAGAGAAGGCGCCGGTGAACGTGGAGAGCGACTCGCTTCCGCCGTTCATGTCCCCTGCAAGGCAGACCACGGTGCTCGAGTCAAGGCCTCCCGAGAGATGGGCGCCGAGGGCCACGTCAGAGCGGAGCCTTATTTTTACCGCATCCCGGAGCAGAAGGCGGAGATGGTCGATAAAATATTCCTCCGTGTGGTCGTCATCGGCGGCAAAGCCGAGGTCCCAGAATCTTTTCGTCTCCAGGATCCTGCCCTCGCCGTCGATGGTCATGGAGTGGCCGGGGAGAAGGCGGTATACTCCCTCGAAGAGGGTCCTGTCCGCCAGGGTCGTCTGGAATATGAGGTATTCCCTGAGGCCTGCCATTAAGACAGATGCTTCCGTGCCCAGGGCGAGGAGGGCCTTGATCTCCGAGGCGAAGGCGAAAAGCCCTTTCCGGGCAACATAGTAGAAGGGCTTCACGCCGATGCGATCCCGGGCGCAGAAGAGGCGCCTTTTCTTTTCGTCCCAGATGGCAAAGGAGAACATCCCGATGAATTTCTGGAGACATCCTTCGCCGTATTCCTCGTAGGCGTGGACAATGACCTCCGTGTCGGAGTATGTCTTGAAGCGGTGCCCCTTTTTCCGGAGCGCCTGGGCAAGCTCGAGATAGTTATAGACACAGCCGTTGAAGGTGATCCACACCGTCTCGTCCTCATTTGAGAGGGGCTGGGCACCCCGCTCGGGATCAATGATGGCAAGCCGCCGGTGGCCAAGCCAGACGGGGGATTCACTGGACTGCCACTCCCCTTCGCCGTCGGGTCCCCGGTGGGCAATGAGCGAGAGGGCTTTCTGCCGCTCTTCCTCTTTCGATGGCCCCACGATTCCCACGATTCCGCACATAATAATCCTTGCTATTCACTGAGATATACCTGTCATAAATACCACCCTCTTCCTTAACTTCCTGCAAGAGCGGCATCCCCTGCCCTGAAGCTCTCTCCCCCTGCGGCCTTTCTCTCCCGGAAGAGGTAATCGGCAGTGAACTCTCGAATACACTGCTCTTTCATTTCACGTGGCAGGAAGCGATGAAGAGTCTGAGGCAGATGGTGAAGCTCATCTTTCATGGGGCCGTTCATGGGCTTTTTTTTGCTCTTTTTCTGCTGGGTCTCCCCTTGTTCCATCTTTCCCGCCTCTTGAGGAGGCTTTTCAGGAGACGTCCCCGGATACTCTGGGGCCCCACGCCCATCATCAATATCGCCACAAACGCCGCAGCTGACAGACTTTTTGGCTATAAGAGCGATACTCTTGTCTATGAGACTTACTATATTACCAGCGACTTCACCTGGAGCATGGAGCGCTCTATCGGCCGCCGTATGGGGCCCCTCGTGGTGCCTCTGGCGGTATTTCTCTGGGCGTGTCTTTCCTATGATATCTTTCAGTTCTATTTTGACGGGGGATTCCTGGGAAGAACATGGCTCAGGTGCTGGGAGCTGCCCCTTCTTTGCGCCGCAGGAAAGATTGTCATAGTCTCCACTTACGGCTCTGACGTGCGGGTGAGATCGCGTACCCTTGCATTGGGACCTTATAACGGCTGTATGCACTGCAAGGCGCCGGGAAAGGCCTGTATCTGCGACGATGAGAAAGCATCCCGGAATATTGCCCACGTGAGGCGCTATGCCCACGCAATGCTTGCCATGGGAGACATGAGGGAATATGTGCCTGCCACGGTCACCGGCATATACTTCTGGGCCATAGATACTGAGAAGGTCCCTTATGTCGGGCAGCCCGCGAGTGAAGGGCCTCTCCTGGTGCTTCACGCGCCGAATCATCCAGAGTATAAAGGCACTGAGCACCTTCTCAAGGTGATTGAAGAGCTGAAGAGGGAGGGCGCGCCGATTGAGCTTCTGCTGGTGCAGAAGGTGAGCAACAGGGAAGCCCTGGAGCTCTACAAAAAGGCCCATATCGTCGCTGAACAGTTTCTCATCGGGTGGTACGGGTATTTCGCCGTTGAGTCAATGGCGCTGGGGAAGCCGGTGATCGCCTTCATCAGGAAGCCCTCCCTCTATCTCCCCGGAGAAGCGGAGTGCCCCATCGTGAGTGCAAATCCTGATTCGCTCAAGGAGGCACTTCGTGTCCTTATCGAGAATCCTCTCCTGAGAGAGGAACTCGGTGAGAAGGGACGCTCCTATGTGGAGAAAGTCCATTCACTGAAGGCAGTGGGAGCGAAAATGGACTGTCTTTACCGGGAGCTTTCCGGCTACCGCTATTGAGGCCCCCGGGTGATACTCAGGGCATTCACAGAAAATAAAAGAAAGCGTGATATGTTATGTGCGGAATAGCAGGTGTGCTCAGTCTCAACAAGGATCCCGTATCGTCGGCTCTCATCAAGGAGATGTCGGGAGTCATCACCCACCGCGGGCCCGATGACCAGGGATATTACATCGATGAAAACCTTGCCTTTGCCCACAGGCGTCTCTCCATCATAGACCTCTCTCCTGCGGCCCATCAGCCCATGGCCAATGAGGATGCCACGGTGGTGATGGTCTATAACGGAGAGATCTACAACTACCAGGAGCTTCGCACGGAGCTTACCTCAAGGGGCCACCGCTTTCACTCCCACACTGATTCGGAGACGGTGATCCACAGCTATGAGGAGTGGGGCCTCGAGGCGCTGAAAAAATTCAACGGCATGTTCGCCTTCGCTCTCTGGGACAAAGCGCGCCGCCGGATCATTCTTGCCCGCGACCGCTACGGCATCAAGCCCCTCTACTATGCCTTCGTGAAGAACAAGTTTGTCTTCTCTTCCGAAATCAAGGCAATCCTGCTCCATCCCGAGTATGCCAAGGATGTTGATTACCAGGCTCTCAAGGAATATTTCACCTTTCAGAACGTCTATTCTGACCGGACACTCTTTGGTGGAATAAGACTGCTCCCCGCCGGCCATTATATCACCCTTGACGAGAAAGGGGGGGCGGAGAGCTTTTCCATGCACTCATACTGGGGCTACGAGCGCCTTTTTGCCCCGAATCCCCTCATCATGGACGAGAGAGAGTACATCGAAAAGCTCCAGTTTCTCTTCGAGCAGTCCGTGATCCGTCAGCTCATGAGCGACGTGCCCCTGGGAAGCTACCTGTCAGGAGGCATGGACTCGGGGTCCATCGTCGCCGTGGCAAGCAAGAACCTTCCGCGTCTGATGACTTTTACCGGCGGCTATGATCTCTCGTCGGTGAGCGGCATCGAGCTTGTTTTTGACGAGCGGGAGCATGCCGAGCTTCTCTCCTCGACGTTCCTCACGGAGCACTATGAGATGGTGCTCCATGCCGGCGACATGGCATGGGCCCTTCCCAGGCTTATCTGGCATATAGAGGACCTCCGCGTGGGCATGTGCTACCAGAATTATTACATAGCAAGGCTTGCCTCAAAGTTTGTCAAAGTGGTCCTCTCAGGCGCCGGGGGCGATGAGCTCTTCGCCGGCTATCCCTGGCGCTATGAAAAAATTCTGGAATGCGAGAGTGACGATCATTTTGACAGGATTTACTATGAGTACTGGCAGAGGCTCATACCTGAAGCGGAACATGATGCCTTCTTCACGGAGAGCGCAAGAAAGCGCATAGGGGATTACTCATCCTTCGATGCCTACCGGCAGGTTCTCAAGGGAGCCGGTGAGGCGCCCGGGGGCGGGGAGAGGAGAGAGCACAACCTTAACCGCGCCCTCTACTTTGATGCAAAAACCTTTTTGCACGGCCTTTTTGTCATTGAGGACAAGGTGAGCATGGCCCATTCTCTTGAGACGAGGGTGCCTTTCCTGGATAATGACCTTGTGGACTTCGCCCTCTCGATGCCCTCGCGCCATAAGCTCCTGATGACCTCTTCAAAGGGTGACGAAGTGGTCCGTGACACCGGCAATGAGGTTATTCTCCAGTCAAACAAGGGGAAATACATCCTGAGGGAGGCCATGAGGAAGCTCACCCCCGTCTCGATCCTGAACCTGAAAAAGCAGGGCTTCAGCCCCCCCGACGGCTCCTGGTACCGCGGCGAGAGCATGAATTACGTCAGGCAGATCCTTCTCGACAGGAGGACCCTCACCAGGGGATTCTTCGAGCCTTCCTCCATCGAGCGGATTGTTGATGAGCACACGCGGGGCCTCCACAATCACCGGCTCATCATATGGAGCCTTCTCAGTTTCGAATGGTGGAACAGGCTCTTCATGGACGGAGACCGCGAGGATATCAAATCGGGGAGGAAATCGTCGTAAAAGGTCTTACTCCGACGGAGTGCAGAGGGGTGCCACACCCTCTGCAAGCGGCATGGAGGGGACATAGTCAAGTGTTTTCTTGAGTTTCTCTATGGAAGCCACGTAGCAAGGCTGGCTCTCGCCGGTCCTGAAGGCGAAAAGAGGCTCTCTGCCGCAGAGGGAGCCTGCGAGAAGCGCGAGACCTTTCAGGGTCGTCACTTCATTCCCCGCAAGGTTCAGAGTGGCGCTTTCCTTAAGGGAGAGCGCCTTTTCCATGCAGTGCACCGCATCATTCACGTGGACAGGAGTGAACGACATCCCTTCCGAACCCACCACCGTCACTTCCCGGCCCTCTTTTACGCGCTCCACGATGCCGGGAATCAGGCGCCCCTGCTGCCCTTCCCCGTAGCAGAAGAAGATTCTGAATGCCACCGAGGGAAAAAACTCCCGGTAAAAGGGGAGAAGTTGTTCCGAGGCGTATTTGGTGTGGCCGTAAAAGTCGGCGGGGGCGCAAGGCCCCTCTTCCATGAGAGGCTCGGGCGAGTACCGCGGTCCGTACACGTTGCCTGAAGAGGCGAAGACAAAGGAGGAAATCCCTGCCTGGCGCCCGTAGTCGAGAAGGGCAAGGGTGCTTTCCGTGTTCACCTGGAAGAGGGTGAGAGCCTTTTCTGGAAAGAGGCGGTGCCCCGGGAACTGCGTGAGGTGAATGATATGATCGACCCTGGCGGGGAAGAGAGCTCTGTCAAAAGGCGATGAAAAGTCATGCTCGATCCAGGTTACTCCCTCAGAGCCTGAGTGCTCCGGGATCTTCTCAGCAGTGCAGAAAAGGTCATATGACGGTGAAAGCCGCCTGATGAGATGGCTCCCGATAAAGCCTGTCGCTCCTGTCACCACTGCCCTTTTTTTCATCATCCCTCCCTGCAGTCATTTCACCGTTCGAGGAGGCACTGAAAAAGTCCTTTCTGGCTGAAATTCCGTCCCCGCCCGGTGCGAGAGGATTACTTTTACTCTTGTTGAAAGAAGAGAGAATTTTCAAGGAGAGGATACTCCATCGCGCCCGTGAAAGAACCACCCGGCAGGCGATGGATTCCCACTGTCTTATCATGAAGAAGCGCGCTTTACATGGTCATTTCCAGGCTTTCAGAGAGGTCACCCTTCTTCTCACCAGGCACCGGCAGCTTACCTTTGAGATGGCACGCCGCGAGGTGACGGAACGTTACCTTGGGCAGGTTTTCGGCGCTTTCTGGGTCTTTGCCCATCCCCTGGTCCTCATGGGAGTCTATATTTTTATTTTTGCCTTTGTCTTCAAGGTGAAAATCGGGGGCACCTATGACCTTCCCTTGAACTACACCATCTATCTTCTCTCGGGCCTTATCCCATGGCTTGGTGTGCAGGAATCCATGTCCAAGGGAACGACGGCCATCACCGCCAATGCCAACCTTGTGAAGCAGGTGGTATTTCCCATTGAGATCCTGCCGGTGAAGGGAGTGATTGCCTCCCTTTTCACCCAGGTCGTATTCCTGGTGTTTCTTATCGGGTATGTGCTCATTTCCTACCGGTTACTCCCCTGGACTTACGCGCTCCTTCCCCTGCTCCTCTTTTTCCAGGCCCTCGGGATGATAGGGATCAACTATTTTCTCTCGTCCATAAGCCCCTATTTCCGCGACCTGAAGGACTTTGTGCAGGTCTTCGTCGTTATCGGAGTCTATCTGGTCCCTGCTTTTTATCTTCCCGAGTTTGTGCCGGAGCTCTTTCGGCCACTTCTCTACCTCAATCCATTCAGCTATTTGATCTGGTGCTACCAGGATGTGCTCTATTTCGGGAGAATTGACCATTCCTTCGCATGGGTTGTCTTTCCCTTCCTTGCGCTGCTGAGCTTCTACGGGGGCTACCGCGTGTTCAGAAAATTGAAAATCATGTTCGGAAACGTGCTATGAGCGATCACAAAGCGATTAAAGTCTGTAACCTTTCAAAGATGTACAAGATTTACCGCAAGCCTTCTGACATGCTCAGGGAGCTTGTTACGGGAAAGCACCGCTATAGTGAGTTCTGGGCTCTCAGAGACGTGAGTTTTGAGGTTGAGCGGGGGGAAGTGGTAGGAGTTATAGGAAGAAACGGCGCAGGGAAGAGCACTCTTTTGAAAATACTTGCAGGCACTCTCGACAAGACTGCAGGAGAAATAGAGATAGCAGGGAAAATTTCGGCCATCCTGGAGCTGGGCACGGGTTTCCACCCTGAATGCACAGGACACGAGAACATTTACATGGGAGGGCTCTGCCTGGGGATGAGCCGCGATGAGATAGACAGGAAGCTTGAAAGCATCATTGATTTCAGCGAACTTCAGAGCGTGATTGATCAGCCTTTTAAGACTTATTCAAGCGGCATGCAGGCCCGCCTTACCTTTTCTGTCGCCATAAGCGTCGAGCCCGACATCTTCATCGTGGATGAGGCCCTTGCTGCGGGCGATGCCTTTTTTATATCGAAATGCCTTGCACGCATCAAGGAAATCTGCCGCTCAGGGGCCACGGTGCTCTTTGTATCGCATTCAACGGACCTTGTGAAGCGCCTTTGCAGCAGGGCCCTTTATATCGAAAAAGGCCGGATTGCCATGATTGGCGAAGCCCAGGAAATCTGCAGCCATTATGAATCACTTCTTCTTGAAATCTCTTCATCGGCCCTTGATGAGCGCTCTTCATCAGGGCAGGGGATAAAGATCAAGAGTGAGGTGGCAGAAATTACTTCGGTGACGCTTGAGAATGGCGAGGGATCTTCTCAATATGCTTTTTTCCAGCACTCGCCAATGGCAATAAAGATATCATTCACGGCATATGCTCCCTTTAAAAATCCTGCCGTATGGGTGCGATTCATGCGGAGTGACGGGGTGACCGCCACAAGCTGGATGAGCCATGAACCGGAATTCACTGACATAGGCGCCTTTGACAGAGGAAGCCATGAGATAGAGGTCGGAATTGACGATCTCATGCTTGGCGATGGGCTCTTTTATCTTACTGTGGCATTCTTCCCGGAGAAGAAGGGAGGCGACTCGTCTCATTACATGGACCCTTTCTGCATCTGGGAAAGGGTCGTGCAGATGGAAGTAAAGAGAAAAACAAGACCTCTCTCCACCATTTTTGACCAGCCGATGAAAGTTGTATCAGTAAAGAAGGAGCGGGTATGAGCAGCTCATTTAAGCAGAAAATGAAACAGGCGCTGAAAAACATCATCGCAAGCCCTGTAAGGGAAGAGCTTGAGTTTGTGAAGAGGGAAAATGCAATGCTCCGTGAGGAAAGTGAAAGCCTCCGGCAGGATTTGGTTCGATTACAAGGCGAGTTTAAGGAGAAGAACAATGAGCTCATAGGGTTGATTCTTAAAAGCCGCTCATTTTTCATTGAAAGGGGCAATGAGAGGGAAAGGCCTTCTGCTGCCTCGTTAGCGCCTCAAAGGCCGGTAAAGGATTTTGAGAGTTACGCCGCCTTACTGGAGAAGGAAGCCCCTGCCGCATACCGTGAGTGGAGAAAGCTCCTTGAGGTAAACTCGAAGGATTATGAGGGCTTCCCTGTGGAGAGCTGCAGCGTGGAAGGCCATGGCATGGCAGGATATTTTCAAGATTTCATCGCTCCCTATCTGAGAGGAAGGGTGCTCGATATCGGCTGCGGGCCTCAGCCGCTTCCTTCCTACCTGGAGGGATATCCCCTCTCGAACATTGCCGGTATTGATCCAATCCCTGCCGCCACGGCCCACCCCTTTACTTTTGTCCGTTGTTTTGCCGAATGGCTCCCCTGGAATGAGGGAAGCTTTGAGACAGTGATCAATGCCACCTCGCTTGACCATGTGCTGCTTCTTGAGAGAAGCCTGGAAGAGGTAAGAAGAGTCCTCTGCCCTGGAGGGCATTTTCTTGTATGGGTCGGTTTTGTCGAGGGGGCGGCAAAGTATGATCCTTTCGATAAGGCCATCGTGCCAGTGGACCGCTACCACCTCTTTCATTTTTCCAGAGACTGGTTTGAGGAATTGATGAGCCGCTTCTTCGAGGTGGAGGAATCTTTTCATCTTGAGAGGCCTTCCCTGTCAAGCTTTTACAGTCTTGTCCCCTTAAAAGAAGGAGCATCTCATGGAAACCTTTAAAAAGCCCTCTCAGGCAGGAAAAGACATCCCGGAGTGGGCTCATGATTTTGAGAAGCGTCACGGGAGGAAGCCCGCGATACTCCATATCGGCAATATAGCCAACAATGCCTATATAAATTCAAAGATGCTCAACAAGGCGGGATTGGACTGCGATGTGCTCTGTTATGACTACTACCATATCATGGGCTGCCCTGAGTGGGAGGATGCCGATTTTACCGGCAAAGTGGCAAATCAGTTCAACCCCGACTGGGGATCAATCGATCTCCGCGGCTATGAGAGGCCCCGCTGGTTTGCCCAGGGGCCTCTTCGCTATGCAATAAACTACCTTCTTGCAAGAAGGAGAAAGAATAAGCTGAAGGCCCAGTTCTGGTGGCATGTCCTGGGGGCTCATACCCGCCATAAAGGTGCCGTGACCTCTCTTTTTACCCTCTTTTTCGGTTTCCTGGGTGCTCTTCGAAAGGCACGCGCCCTCAATGGAGGGCTCAGAAGCAGGTATTTCCCCCTGGGAGCCTGCCTGTTCTACCTGCTTGCTGCGGTCATATCGCCATTTTTTTTCGTTTACTATGCACTGCTCTCTCTCGTGGTTATTCCGCTCAAATGCTACCGGAAACTCTTCCGGCCTCGCAATGCTTCCGTTCAGGAAGTACGGAAGCATCCCAGCGACGAACGGATGGAAGAGCTTATCAATGCTTTCAGCTCCTGTTTCCCCGGGCGCCAGGACAGGCTTTCAAATTCTGATCTTGAGGGTTATTGGAATCTGCTGCCTCTCTGGAAGGAGCTCTTTAAGCATTATGACCTTATTCAAGGCTATGCCACTGACGGCATCTACCCTCTTCTCACGGGGAATGCATATATTGCATATGAACATGGCACTATCAGGCATATCCCTTTCCAGAATGATACCCAGGGCCGCCTCTGTGCCCTCACTTACCGCATTGCGAATAAAGTGTGCATCACCAACGCCGATAACATAGAAGCGGCAAAAAAGCTCGCCCTTGCCAGCTACCGGTTCATACCCCACCCGGTGAATGAGGATTTTCTTGAGGAAGACGCCGAAACATCCAGGTTGCGTGATATGCTTCACCGGGAGAGCGATTTCGTGGTATTCCACCCTTCGCGGCAGCATTGGAGCAGCGAGCGCCATCCAAGCTGGGAGAAAGGGAATGACATCTTCATTGAAGGCTTTGCGAGGTTTGTGAAGGAAGTGAATCCCAGGGCATCGACACTGTTGGTGAACTGGGGAAAAATGATAGAAGAGAGCAAAAGGCTCATAGAAAGCCTTGGGATCACCTCGAGGGTGACATGGATTGAGCCCCTTCCCAATAGAAGCATGGTGCGCCATATAAAAGCCACTGATGCGCTTGCCGACCAGTTTTTCCTGGGTGCTTTCGGAAGCACCATGCCCAAGGCTCTTGCCTGCGGGAGGCCAGCCCTCCTGGCACTTAATGAAGACCTGCACCGGTGGTGCTTCAGCGAGATGCCTCCAGTGGTGAACGCATGGACCCCCCAGGAAGTCTTCGAGGGCCTCAGGAGACTCTATCAGGACAAGGAATGGACAGCAGGGATCATTGAAAAAGGCCTTGGGTGGTATGCCCGGTATCACTCGGAGAAAGTAATAGTCACGACACTTACGGAAATTTACCGGGAAGTCATATAGTCATTGATGAGCCTTTCTGCGATTTTATAAGGATCATGGATATCTTCCACGAAGGCGCGGGACTTTTCTCCGATCTCCCTCCGGAGGGGCTCGCTCTCCACAAGGGCCAGCAGGTCATCTGCAAGAGTCTCTTTCGAGGTGCGCACAATAGGAATCCTTTCCCTGAAAGGAAGGTGCGCCATGTCTTCATCTCGGAGGTAGCAAAGCGTAGGGATGCCCATTGCCATGGTTTCCACGGCGAAGGCGCCGTACCATCCCGCATGAAGCTGGTCAACAGCGAGGTGAGCCTGGCGGTAAAGCTCTCTCGCTTCCCCGTAGGGGACATTCTCTACCAGCAGAAGCCTTAGGGGAATGCCCTTTTTCTTTAATGCCTCAATGGCCTCGATGATAAAGTGAGTTCCTTTGATCGTGCGGGAAGTCGGGGCATGAAGGATGGTGAGGGTGCTTTGAGGGGGTCTTGGGCTGGGCGTCCATTCCCTGGGGTCAACACTCGCATAGGGGAGAAATTCTGCCCCTGGCACGAAGGGGAGAAGATCAGGGTTTACCACATATATTTTGTCTGCATAGCGTGCAATTATCCTCACTGCCTCGGCTTTCCTCTTAGCCGCTTTGTCATTGCAGCTCTCGAAATCACAATAATGGCATGCGGAAGTCTGGTATTTTGCAAGTGAAAGGGCTCTGCTCCTCACATCACATCCCTGGAATGTGTGAAAGATTTTCTTGCCCATGGCTTTCAGCAAAGGAAGATCACGCAGGGCGAGGGAAGGATACCAGGAGAAGAGCGAGCCTCCAAAGTTGAAATGAAAGACCTCATAACGAAGGCAGGCTTTCAGAAAAAACGACAGGGTGCGCCACCTGCCCGGCCAGCGTGGTACTTTTTCCAGTTCCAGGTTATTGTTTACCGGAAACTTCAGGGCGCTTCCGGCAAATACCATCGTATCACTGAGGCATCCCAGGGCTCTTTCAGCCTTTGAGAGAGTATAGGCGTTTCCTGCCACCCCGTGAGGGGCATGAAGAATCTTCAGCATGGAAGCTCCTTTGCTCCGGGAAGCTCACAGAGGAGACACATGCCCGATGTCACACCGTTGAAAAGACTTTCTGGCGCTCTTTGTCGGTTTTTCTCCATTCGATGAGCTTTATGAGCCCTTCCTTCAGCGCAACTTTTGCGGTGAAGCCGATTTCCTTTGCCGCTTTTGAGGTGCCCCCAATGCGGTGAGTCACGAAGGTCTGGCCCTGGGGTTCATACTGGATGGAGAGTTTTGACCCGGTAAGCTCAATGAGGAGTTCTGCAATCTCTTTTACCGTGGTTCCTGTTCCGCTCCCCACATTATAAAAAGTGTCACTCGTTTCTGCTTTCAATGCGCAGATATTTGCCCGCGCCGTATCCTCCACGCTTATGAAATCGTAGGTCTGTGAGCCATCGCCGAAGATGACAGGAGGAAGATTCTCGTCAATCCTGTCAAGCATTTTCATGATAACTGCCACGTAGGCCCCTTTATAGTCCTGGCGGGGGCCATAGACATTCATGTAGCGCAAGCCCACATAATTGAGGCCGTAACGGTCATTGAAGGCTCTTGCCATCTGTTCGCCTGCTATTTTAGTGGCCCCGTAAAATGTCCTGTTGTTATAGGGATGGTCTTCCTCCATGGGGGTTCTGAGAGCATTTCCATATACCGAGGCGGAAGAGGAATAGACAAGCTTCTTCACACCGTGTTTCACGCATCCTTCAAGCACGTTGAAGGTTCCCTGGATATTGACATCGAAGGCTGCCCGCGGGTATTCCACGCACTGGAGAAGCCACAGGGCTGCAAGATGGATCACGTAATCAATGCCTTTCATTGCATTGTTGAGGACATCGACCTCCCTTATGTCTCCTCCGGCAGGGAATATTGACACCCGCTCATCTTTCAAGGCCTTATGAAGGTTCTCACGCTTTCCCCTGGCAAAGTTGTCATAGACTATGATCTCTTTCACCGGTTCGGCGCAGAGCTGGTCAACCACGTGGGATCCTATAAAGCCGCCGCCGCCAATGACGAGAATACGGCTTCCGGATATATCAATCATTAGTACCTCCTGGGGATAAGTAATTATTTCCAGGAGAATACCACAGAAACTCCCAAATACCTTCACAGGCGGTGAGAAAATGAAGGTAGGGATTCTCACAGGATCGGCGAATCTCTCAGGCAGGCTCATGATTAAAGCTTTTCTCATCGACCTTTTCATCACCCTTGTCTCTATTGACGAGGAGCCTTACCTGGCCTTCCGGGATGAGAAGGCCCCGCCCGGCATGAAGGGCTCCTGCCGACCCCAAAAATTGGGTTCCCCGCTTAGATGGCGGCATGTACAACCTGCTGCGGGCTACCAGTGGAAAGGGGGCTATCCCATATGATAAGAAAGCGACTGCAGGTCCTGACAGCAGTGGCGCTTCTTGTTTTTCTTGCAACCCTTGCTTCATGCAGCCGGCAGGCTGCCCGAGAGGTTGCGGTCAATCTCTGGCCTGACAATGTGAGAGAATTCAGCCCATCTTCATCTTCAGATGATGCCAGGCCCTGGTGCCCTGTGTCGCTGACCCCTCTGGGAAAGCACCAATACCTTATGGCAAACTACAATAAGGTCATCCTCTTTGACAGCAGGAGCGGCTCGGCGAAAACAATGCAGATTGACAAGGAGTCTCTCCCCGCCAGGGGGGAGGGATGGATCCACAATCCCGCGGGCCTTTTTTTCTCGCCTGCCGTTGATGGTCTCTTTGTTGCCAATTACACGGCAAATAATCTCGTGGTATATAAGGTTGACGAAAAGGCCGGGACGCTCCGTTTCCTGCGTGTCATTACATCAGCTCACACCATCTCGCCTGAAAACGTCTGGGTAAGTGAAAAAGGTGACCTATGCGTCTGTGCCAATTATGACGGAAGCTCGGTAACCGCCTTTGACATCTCGTCCTACCCGGCCCGGGAGCTCTGGAACACCCCAATAAAGCTTGCCCATGGAGTATGCATGAGCAGGGGGAAAGTGTATGCCACCGGGTTGATGGACAAATGTCTCTTTGAACTGGACCGCAGCACCGGCAGGATAATGAGACAGGCGGGGAGAGCGGGCTGGCGGCCCGGGGAGATGGAGTTTCTCTGGCCCACGTCAGTACAGCCCTTGTCAGAAGATCAGCTCATAGTGAGCGATGCCCATACAGGCTTTATTTACTTCATCGATGCCACAATGCTGAAGGTGAGCACTTATTTTGGCGGCAACGGGCCCACTTACCGGTTTCTCAATATGCCTTATACCGCCATTGTGAATGAAGAAGAGCTTGTTGTTGCCTCTGCCTTTCAGAATAGGCTGCTTTGCGGAGACAGGAAAAATCTCACCATAGATAGGGTATATGCCTGCAATGCGAAAGAATGGGCTTATACCAGGGAGGAAAGGCTCACGACAGAGCGTCTGGGAGCGGGATGGGAAAAGTATATCTGGGAAAAGGGCCCAAGGGTATCAATCCTGGGACAGGACTTTCTCCTTGGCTACGCACAACTGCACCCTGCATACCGCAGTGAGTCGCTTCCGGTTCTCAATACGCCTTATCCAGCGAGCTCTCTTTTCAATGGGGGGGGCGAGCTCTATTTCCTTGACAGGGTTCAACTCGAGAGTGGCTTCATTCTTTTCTCCAACCAGAAGCCGCAGGCTTACTACTTTTTCCGTGACGATGCCCAGTACCTCTTCCCCCTCACCCTGGAGCAGGATTCCTGGTGTATGGGAAATACACTCTGCTCGCCCTTGCGGAAAGTCCAATTGAAAAGGCTGGAAGGTGCCATCCGCCAGAAAGCTGCGAGGCTGAAAGCGAAAAGGCTCACCACGGGACTTCTGGTTGCCGACGATTTGCGGCGCATAATGTTCCCCGGCCTCTCCGGGCCCCTCTTCCATCAGAAGCTGAGGGAGCTTTTCACCACTCCCCAGGGAAGGGTATTCTACGAGGAATACCAGGAGGCAGAAAAAGGAAATCGGGGGAAAAAGAGCGTCGATGCTATGGCGCAGAATTACTTCTGCGCATCATGGAAAAAAGGGAATAATTCCCTTGATGAGCTCATGGTGGTTCATATGCTCACAGGGAGAGAGCCGGGTGCAATAAATGGCCGTTGAAGGACTCTTTCCTCTGTGGATTTAATAGTTGTCCAGCCATCGTGAAAGCACTCTTTCTGCGCTGGCTGAGAATGAAAGTAAGGCAAGATGGACTCAATGACTTATGATTAAGGCTTTTCTCATCGACCTCTTCGACACCCTTGTCTATATTGACGAGGAGCCTTACCTGGCCTTCCGGGACGAGATGGCACGTGCCCTGGGCATCGAGTGCGGCGAGTTCAGGAAGGTGTGGCGTGCCCGCACGCCCGACCGGTTCCTGGGAAAAATCAGGGATACAGGCGAGATGCTTGCCATGGTAGGCGCACACTTCGGAGTTTCTGTTGCTGACGGCATAAAAGAGCGCTTGGTTCTTGAAGAGAGGGAAAGGCTCCTCTCCTATTCCCACCTGTATCCAGGTGTCATGGAAGCTCTTGGGGCCATCAGGAGTGAAGGCTTCAAAACGGCCCTGGTGAGCAATGCCTCGAATAACTCCCTCTTCATCGCCGAGCACCTGGGGCTTGTCCCCTGCTTTGATACCCTTGTGATCTCCTGTGAACTGGGAGTCTCCAAGCCCGATCCCGCCATCTACCGGGAAGCCCTCTCCCGCCTCCGGATCGGCCCTGACGAGGCGCTCTTCATCGGCGACGGCGCCTGTGAGGAGCTTGATGGAGCCCACCGCCTCGGGATCTACACGGCCCGGATCGTCCAGGAGCCCCAGTCGTCACTTTTCGGGAAAAGCAGCCACTGCGATTTTGAGATTGGCACCCTCGCCGAGGCCCTTGCCCTGGCGAGGGCCATAAGATGATATGAAGGATCGCCTCCGCAGATTTTTTCATGCAATGAGGATTGCCCTTGCGCGAATGGCGAGAAGGCTCAGGGGGGAAAGGCCCGGATCATTCCGTATCGGCCGCTGCCGCTGCTGCGGCGCCTGCTGCCGCGATATGGCTCTCACCGATGAGGGGAAAAAGATCGCCACCGTGGAAGAGTTTGAGCAGTTTGTGAGGGAAAATCCCCGCTATGCCGTCTTTCAGCCCAAGACAGTCACCGAGAGCGGCATCCTGGTCTTTTCATGCACGAAGATTGACGGTGAAAACAGGTGCACCATCTACCCCGAGCGCCCCGACATCTGCGTCGAGTATCCTCAGGCGGCCCTTCTCTCATGCGGAGCCGACGTGAAGGAGGGTTGCGGCTTCACCCTTGTCCCCCCCGAGGACTTTGAGGACATCCTGAAGCGCCTGGGAGAGGGGAAATAAGCAGGCGCCCTGTTACTTGTTCAGGATTTCCATGGGATACTGGTAGGCGCCGTTTCTCATGATGGCGGCGAGGAACTGCGCCCGCTCCTCGGTGAGGCCCTTGTCCTTGAGCACGGCATTTCCCGTGCGAACCTGCTCCTTGTTGACCGGTGAAGAGATCTTCTCGTCATCCATGAAAAGGCACACCGTTACATTAGGCCTGGGGAGCATGGCTTCCACAAACTTTGTCCTTGATGCCTCGGCCAGGGTATAGTGGATTTCGGGTCCCTGGGCCCCCTTTTTCACCTCGGCCTTCTCGATGAAGACCTGAGGCACGTAATCGACCCACTTGCTGCTAATGTCATCGCTCTCATAAGCGCGGTATGAGATGTTTCCCGTGGTGGTAATGAGCTTGTTCATGGAGCGGCCATAGTTCGCCACGCGGAGCTCTATGGTCTCATCAGGCTTGGACTGGGCCCTGGCATCGATGCCGCTGTCGGTGAGCCTTCTCTGAACTGTTTCGGCCTGCACATCGACGGCCTCCCTGCGGATAGCCACCGTGGGCGGTATTTTCACCGCGCACTTTATCGTGAAAGTGGTTTTCCCCGTGGCATATTTAAAGAGGTAAGACCCCAGAAAGAATATGGCGATGGCCAGGACAAAAAAGACCACCATGTAGATGGTTTTCTGCGTATCCTGGTTCTTCGGGGGAGGCTCTCCTTCGGGGAGAAACTCATGCTCGGTGAGGGAGATCCTTGTGCGCTTTGTGATCATAGCGGGAGAGTGGGGGTCCACTTCCATGACCAGGAGCGGGATGGTATCTACAAAAATCGTCTTGGTCACATAGACTTTCTCTCCATCGAGGGTTTCCATGATGAGATCGGATTTCTCCTCGAGGGCCTTGGTTTCGTCGGGGCGCACGCCAAGGGTCACCATTTTTGCATAGGCCACCGGCGGCGGTCCCTGGGAGGGGTCTTGCGCGGCGGTCCCCAAGGGCGTGACTACAGGGGCGGCTTCCCCCATGATCTGGTAGTTTCCCCCTTCCGGGGGCACGAAGTCATCTTCAGCAAAGGAGAGGGTCGTAAGGCGCGTGATAATGGCCGGTGATGAGGGGAGGACCTCCTTGATCTTGAGGGGCACCTCCTCGAAGAAGACGACGGCATCCCGGGCGATAATCTGGTTTGCCAGGGCAGGGGCTATCTTGCTCCGATGCTCCTTGAGGAACGGGATGTCATCGGCCCTCACTCCCAGGGTAAGCTTGGTGGCTGGCGGAAAGGAGGTATTTTCTTTCATGGCGTCACCATCCTTGAGCACTCTTGGAAGATTTCAGTTCTACACCGCGGTGCGCCATTCCTCTGAGGCCGGCCATTATGGAGGCATTTGATAAAGTGGCTTCAGGGTGAGATAAAGAGCCCCCGGGGGGTAAATTCCACTTTCCTTCCTCCCTTGAAGGTGGCGACCGCTCTCCGTGTGGGAGGCTGCGGGGCAATGGCTGGAGGATTCACCTTGTCCTTCGAAGCTACCCAGAGCGTGTCTTTCCAGCGCATGAGCCCCCTGTCGGTGTAGCAGTAAAGGATGTTCTTTGCCATGAAAAGCTCTTCGGCACTCTTTACCTCGCGGGGAGTCTTGTCCTCGATGGTCTCCTTCTTAAGATCAAGGTAGAAGAGCCTTGAGAAGCGCACCGAAGCCCCCTCGCCGGGAGCCGGAGTCCTCGAGATCGAGAGCATCACGAATCCCTCGCGCCAGAGGGCCGTGTAATCATAAAAGTCATACTTGTCGATGAAATACTCGGAGTTTTTTATCACTGAAAGCTTGAGCCCCGGCACGTCAAGGAGCTCGAGCCCCCTGTTGGAAAGGAACAGGGCTTTCATCTGGCCGTCATTTCCCAGGGGTTTTCTGAAAAGAAGGGGCTCGCTTGCGTAGCGGACATTCTGGATGGCATGGTTCCCTTCGAAAAGGGAGAAGGATTCGGCATTGAGCCCCATTATGACGCCGTCCCTGAAGTATATGTCATGGTAGTCCCTGAGCCTGATCATATCTTCAAGGGATTTCTCAAAATACTCAAGGATGCCATGCATATTCCGGCCGTAATATCCCTGGATGTTCGGGTAGGCACTGGTAAGTGATGCGGCGAGGCTGGGGAGATTGCCTGCGGGGAAGACGCTCCATTTGTTCTGGTGGATGTCAAGCCGTGACAGTCTGTCATTGGAAAGCACCATGAGGCTGTCGGGGAGAAGGAGCATATCACTGATGTCAATGCGTTTCGGGTTTTTTACGCCGGTGAGCTCCCCTCTGTAGAGGGTCCACTGCCTTTCGGGCTCGGAGTATCTCATGAGCCCCCCGCGGCTTGCAGCATGGGCGCTTGAGGCGACCCAGAGGGTGCCATCTCCCGCCAGGCAGTAAGGGTTGCCTGAAGGCTCGCCGATGGCGAGATCCTCATAGGCGTAGTTGAGATCTTCCCACTTCCTGGTGAGGAGATCATAGCGCTGGATGTGTTCGAAGCTCGTCACATAAAGCGATGACCCGTCGGAAGACTTTACGAGGGAGATGTTGTTCTCGGCACCGAGAGGGCTGTTTTCCGGCGTCAAAGAACCGGTGAAGGAGCGTTCCCTGGTGTTGAAGAGGCGTATGCCCTTCCGCGTGGCGACCCAGAGGGTATCATTCACCATGGCGAGCGAGGTGATGTCGCTTCCGAGGTCATCATCGCCCAGGTAATAAAGGGTAAAGGTGCCGTTCTGGAGGTGGTATTCACCAAGCCCTCCCGTGAGGGCCAGGTAGACGAGGGGACTGGCATGGTATATGGCGCTCTCCTGGGGGGCCACCTTGATAGTGGTATTGGCAATCCAGGTCCTCCCCCCTATTTTTTTTACAAGGGGTTTTGCCGACAGGGCCCGGGAGGTGAAGAGGACCATCAGGAAAAGGGCGAAGGCCCACGCAAAAGCCTGGAAAGCCATTATGGCATCTTTTTTAAAGCCTGTTTTTTGCAGCATGCTCATAGTGATGCTCCTGAAGATTATGCCCGCCTAGGTAAGGAACCTCCGCACTATGCTCGGCCTGGCGGCGGGAGCCCCCCTCACCTCATGGTCACTCCTGTGGGGAAGGCACTCAGGCCTGAAATGGGGGGGAACCCCCTCTTTCCTCAGGACGAGGGTGAGGCCCCAGGGAATAATCACCACGCCGAAGGTGGAGAGGACGTCAAAAAGGTAGATTCCCCTTGAAAGGGATGTTGACCCGTCAAAAGCCATCCCATGGAGGGAATTGAGCGCCGATGCGATAAAGATGATGGCACTCCCCGTGATAAGAAGGAGCACCCCTTTTTTCCTTGTGCTTCCGGTCTTCATGAGTGCTCGCCTCCCCGGCGCCGCTTTTCGCCTGTTCCCCGCGCGGTCATCTGAAAACAACAAAGAGACACAATCCACCACTCCTCTCATGGACCGTCTCTCCGCACCTCCATGGTTCGAGGGAAGTCTCGTTTATCCTCCCTGGGAGGGGGCAGAATATCCCAGGAGTTTCTCTCATTGGAGGCAGCATCCCGGCAGAGTGCTTCATGGTGAGGAGGGGGCGGAGGGCCGGTGGTTTTCCGATGCCATGATGAGCATTTCTGCGCATTCCGGGCAGAGACCATGGGTGAACTCGGCATCAGAGTGCTTGCCCATGTAGGCCTCGAGCCTTTCCCATGAGCCTCTGGCGTTCCGGATCTTTTTGCATGATGAGCAGATGGGAAGGATACCGCTGAGGGTCTTCACGCGAGCAAGGGCTTCCTGGAGCTCCGCTATGAGCTTCTCTCGCTCTTCCGCCGCTCTCTTCAATTCTGTGATGTCTTTCATGATGAAGATGACATGGGCTACCTCTCCTGCCCCGTCTCTTATGAAGGAGATGCCAAGCTGGGTGGAGCGCTTTTCCCCCTCGTCGTTCTGGAGAATCATGACGGGGACCGGCGAGGGTGCCCTCCCCTCGAGGGCTTCCCTGATGACCTTGAGAAAGTGCTTCATGTCCTGGGCGGGGATCATCCTTTTGGCAAGGCGGGTGAGCATCTTTCCCATGATCTCGCTTTTCCCGTATCCGGTGAGCCTCTCAAAGGCGGCGTTCACCATGACGACTTTTCCCTCCCTGTCCATGATGATGAGGGCCTCTCCGATGGCTTCGACTGTATCAACGGCAGTACGGGCCATGTTCATGAGGGCATGTGACTCTTCCTTGAGCTTTCTGGCCTCCAGGAAAGCCGTGAGGTCCCTTGTGATCCCCAGGATGCTTACCACGGTGCCCTTTTCATCCTTGAGGGGAACAAGGCTCGTGTGGACCATGAGCTCTTTGTCGCGGTAGGGAAGATGGTTTTCCAGATGGAGCGGGGTGCCGGTGTGAAAGACTTTCTCCAGGCTCGCCTTCTGGGTGGTGCCGGGCCCGGGGGGGAAAAAGAAAGAGCGTTTCTTTCCAATGATTTCCTCCTCCGTCTTCCCGAGGAATACCGCGGCGGCCCTGTTCACGTAAGTGATGGTGCCCTTTGCATCAATGATATAGATCATATCCTGAGTGGCCTCGGCCAGGGTGCGGTAGCGCTCACGGCTTTTCCAGAGCTCCTCGACGGTGAAAAAGCGCTGCACGGCAAGGGCATAGAGGGCCGCAAGCTGCTCGGCCACCATGAGGTCTTCGCTTGTGTAGTCACTCTCGGCATTGGCGAGGGCAATCTGCCCCACAAGCGATTCGCCTATGAGGGCAGGCGCCGAGAGGAAGCGCTCAATGGGGATATGGCCTTTCGGCGTGCCCGCAGCGCGCTGATCCTTCGAGGGGTCGTTGCAGATCAGGGGCTTCCTGTGGGTGAGGACCCATCCCCAGAGGCCGTTGAACTTCTCAAAGACCACGGCCTTTCCCTCAATGCCGCAGACATCCCAGATATCTCTTGTCATGGAGGTGCAGACAAGGAAGCCTGTGGCGGGATCAATATGACCCACGTAGCCGAAGCGGCTCCCTGTGAGCTGCTTCGCGTAATAAAGCACTATGAAGGAAATGTCCTCAAGAGAGGCCCTGGTGATGAGCTTTGAAGAGAGATTCGCAAGCGACCTGGAGAGATCCAGTTCGCGCTTCAGCCTTGCCTGAGCTTCATAGAGGAGGAGCTTCTCCCGGTGAGCCTTTACCGCCTGATGAACCGAGTTGGCAATGCGGGAATAGAGGGCAAAGTCTTCATCTTTGGCGTAGTAATCAGCGGCGCCATGCCTCAGAGCCTCGGCGGCCAACTGCTCGCTGCCCTGGCCGGTGATGAAGATAAAGGGGGTCATGTCTCCGGAGGCGCGGAGCTCAGAGAGGAGCTCCAGGCCGTTTTTCCCCGGCATTTCGTAGTCGGAGATGATACAGTCCACATGGTGGGCTCTTGTGAGGGCCATCGCCTGATCTGCCGAAGAGGCGGTGAGAAAGGTGAAACGTTTTTCCTGCTTCTGGAGCCGTGTCCTGAGGAGTACGAGGTAATCTTCATAGTCATCAACAAGAAGTATGGTAAAAGAAGCAGAAGCACATGAGGAGATTTCCAAGATTCCCCACCCACCTTTACATCAACAATTCTCTTTAAAGGGGAGACAATCCTCTCTCGGTGAAAGGCGCGTCCTGGAAGAACCTTCCCGGGGGCTGGGCTCTCAGGAAGGCTTGAGGGAGGGTCCCCTATTCTATGTAAGTGAATGACTTGATCTTGGAGTACTCGTCGTCGGGATTGGGCACGGAGGTCTGGTTGAGGGCGGCGTCGTGGAAAATATTACCGTGGCCTCCGCCTGAAAGGGTAAAATTATTGCAGATAAAACTTCCATAGAGTTCGCCGGTTCCTTGGTAATCAATTGTCGCGTTGGGGGTATAGAGGCCCAGGGCGGCTTCGGCATTCCCCTGGATATTCACTTTTGTCACATTTGTGCCGCCGTATATGAGCAGAAGGCCCGACTTAAAAGAGCTGTTATTGATTTCTCCGTTGCCGAAATCAATATCGATATCGCTTGTAGAGGCTGTGCCGCGCACATAGATCCGGACCCTGTTCGTGGTGCTGCTGAGGGCGATTGCTCCATTTCCCAGGTTGATATTCGAAAAAGAGTAATCGCCTGGTGAGAGGGTATAGTAGCCGTTCTCAAGAGAGCCATAGTATCCGGGGGTAATGGTCATATAGCTTTTCTTGGAGCCTCCAGACACATCGCTTACAGGTGATATGGCGGTGACAAAATCTGCCACTATGGGAATAGAGATTACTGAGGTTCGGATTATTATTGTGCCGTCAATCTTGCTGCTGTTTGTCACTGCGGTTGAAGAGTCAGCGCCAGGAGGAAGGGATACATTGCCGCCGATGCTGAAAAAATTGCTGCTGCCAAGAGCAATGATAGCGGCTGCAATTGAGTTCGTACCGACATCCCCGCCTGATGTATCATTGGGCGTCGAGTAGGAAGGGCTCCCTGTTATAGAATTATAGCTTCCCGTCTCAAATTTACCACCTCCGCTCACATTAAAAAATCCGTTGCAGAACACCGCGTAGTTCCATGCCGAGTCATTATTGGGCACCGGCGCCTTGATCATGGTGGCAACCTTTACTGTCTGGCCGCCGTCGTATTTTTTGGAAGTGGAGTTCCAAGCGCCGTTCACATTGCCCTGGGAAATCAAGTACACATACCCTGGCGGCACGGAGACATTTTTATAACCCGTGACAGCGCTTGAGCCGTTGGCGTTATTTGTTGAGTAATAGGGGGTGCTTGTGCTGAAGGTGACATAATACTTGCCAGGGGCGCTTATCTGCGAAGTATTGCTGAATCCTGTGGTCCAGGAGGAGCTGCCATAGATAGCTGCCGCGGCTTCATTGAGGCCTTCGATGGCTGCAAAACGAGCCGCCGTCTTATAGGAGTAATCATTTGTATAGCGCAGGTTGAAGATTCCCAGCGTTCCCAATGTGAGACACACGACAGAGAGCACCGAGAGCAAGAGGAGCGCTACTGCCGTTCCTATTCCCTCCTCTTTTCTGTGAGCCTTTCTCATAGAATTCCCCTCCCGTCAGATTATCATGATATTATTATTTATTATTATAGAAAGTGACATTCTCTTTCGCCGTCACCATGACTTCCTGGCCGTTGATGTTCTTGTCATAAGAGGCGATGTTTACGTAGAGTGACGAATCATAGGCGCCTGGGTTATAAAGGCCGTACTGGATTTTGGAGGTCGGCGTGAGGGCCGAATATCCGTAGCTGTCATGATTGGTGCCCGTGCCGGATTCGTTCCACCAGTAGATATCAAGGCTGTAGATATTTCGTGCGATAATATCTTCTTTCAGAGTGGTTTTCCCGGCGCCGTTGTAAAAGTACTCCGGTGAATACATGGCCTGTGTGGTGACAGTCTGTGCCGCGGTGAAAGTTTTCATCTTTCTTTTAAGAGTATAAAGGGGAGGATTTCCTCCCTGAGAAACAAGATAGTAGCACACACATGACCAGAACTGGAGGCTTCCCGATGAGTCAAATTCAGCCTTGTCGGGATTGGCAGCCCCGGTGGAGGCTGCTTTCCTCGGCGAGAGAAAGGATATGCCTGCAAGATTATTTACACTTGAGCTGTCGTAGTAACCATGGGGATAATGAGGGCGCAGGGGTGCGCCGGGTGTGAGGTCTTCCGGCCGGTAGATGGCGACGGAATAAATGCTAGCCTCCTCAAGTTCCTTTGCAAGTCTCAGCGACGTGGTGAGGGCCGCGCGCTGCACGTTGATCTTTGCGTCACAGAGCTGATAAGATCTTATGGCCATCACAAAGATACCGAAGACGGTGGAAAAGACGGTGAGCATGAGGGCCGAGTAAAGAACCATCTCTATGAGTGTGACGCCAGGAGATCTCTTATACTCTTTCATTTATTTGTTCCTTATATTGAATGGGTCTGCCTGGTGATGGAAGTTTCCATTTTGACATACCGCGTGACATTGAGATTCTTCCTGTTCCTGGAATAGGTGACATTGGTGCTGTTTATGGTGAAAGATTCGTTGTTTGACGGCATGGTGACGGTGACCACCACTACCTTTTTTGCCACCTGCTGGCTTATCTGGAGGGCTGTCGGGTTGCTCACCAGGGTGCCGTTCCTGGTGTAATAGTAAATGAGATATTGATATTTATAGTATGAAGTGATGTATTTGCCGTTGTAAAGGGTAGAGAGGGAGACGAATCCATCGCTTGGGATATAGTTGAAGGCCTTGCCTCTCACGAGATCAAGCTTCTGTTTGGCAATCTCCGTCATATAAAAAGTGTCTTTCCCCTTGTCTATGCACTCCACGCTCTTATAAATAGTCCCCACCAGGGCGAGCATCCCTACGGCGAGGATGGAGATGGCAATGCCAAGCTCGATGAGGAGAAAACCTCTTCGAGCCCTTTGCTGCATCAGTTTCTGTGTCTTTACGCTTCTTATAAATGTTGGAGCGGATATTTTCACGGTTTTATTATAGCATATAAACTGGTCTTTTGGTATAGGCCATGAGGCCCAATTTCCCGGCTTGAAATGCGCAATGCTGCAAAAAGTATCTTTTTTTGGATTGTAGCATAAAAGGGTAATAAATGAACTTTTCTTTGCGAAAGCGTTGAAAAATCGGCCAACTTTCTGTGTAAGACGCGTTTTGGGGAAATAATCACCACAAGGCCTGTCGGGGGAAGGGCTTTTCCATATGAAGAGGGTAAGCTGAGAAGGAAAAGCCTTCTCTCTGGAGAAGTGGGACATCCCCAGGCTTTAGTGAAGGGAGTGGACAATATGACCGATAATTCCATATGCATGGGACTCAAGCTGGAGCTTGTGCCCCGGAAAAATGCTTACCGGGGCGGGGAGCTTCCAGAGTTTGACGCAAAGATGACCAATATCTCTTTCGGGTCAATCATTTTCTGCACTTATATGGCAACGCACCGCCTCATGACAGGGCTTTTCGCAGGAGATTACGAGGTGGTGCCCTTCGGACCCACAATCACGCCCCCGCTCTCCGAGAGCGATTTCATGGAACTGCCGCCTGACGGGATTTTCTCCGTGCCTCTCACTTTTGGCAGCGGGAGCCATTATCGCTTTCTCTATGCCGGCTCGGCCCCTCCTGTCGTGGATGAGAACATGGCCCTTGCGGGCTTCCCCCCGGGAACCTACACCTTCTGCGTTCACCTGGGGCCCAAGCTGGGCTGTTCCATCGCAGAGGAGGGCCAGTATGCCTTCCACATGGTGATCAAGGAAGTGCCCAAGGACATTGAGCGCTCGCCAGGCCTGTCAGTGGATTTCACCAAGGTGTGGGATGGGGCCCTCACGGCAAAGACTGCCGTTACCTTCATGTAAGCCCCGCCCTGTTTCTGCGGAAAAAAAGAGAGCCCCGCGCGGGGCTCTCTTTTTTTTCAACGTGAGGCGGGCCGGGATCTAGGTGCCGGCAGTGTGCCCTACTCCTCCTGTCTGCATCAACCAGGGTTTGCTGTCAAAAGCGCCGAGCTTCACTCCCCAACCAAACTTGGGGGGATCCGTTCCCGGAATCTGCACGCGCTCTGCGGTAACCACGCCGCTGGGGTTGCAGGAGAACTGCGGCCTGCCCTGGGAGTCGAATCCTGCAAACCTGGTGTTTTCTCCCTGGGTGGCCTGGCCCACCTTGGAGGGATCAGGATTCTGGAAGTACACGAAATCGTTGGGCCTCAGCACCGCTCCCAGCTCCGTGGTCTTGTCGGCGTCAACGTAATTGCGCACCACGCCGTTGTCGAGTTTGACCTCAACGCCGGGGAGAGGCTTGGCGACGGAGCTTCCCGAGGTGTCAACCTGTGTCGAGCTCTCGGAGACCTTGAACCATCCATTGATGGCAAGGTTCTTGTATTTCTCGTTGAACTTGTCCGGGCCGAGGGTGAGGGCCTCCTCGTAGAGCCCTGCCATATGCACCGGGGCTGCGCAGTCCGTTGCGTATTTCCCTGTGCCGTCGAACATAGTCTGGACTGCCTTGAAGGGCGTCACATCGTCGGCCGTGCCCGCTTTCCCGTCGGCCCCCTCAGTTCTCACCGCATACATCTTTTTCCCCGGGTTCAGGGGATGATCAATTTCTTTCCAGTAGCGCGGATCGTATTTCTGGCCGTTCATGGAGCCGTTGAAGCGCACATCTCCGTTCTCGACAGCCTGCCCGAGGGCTCCTGATGCCGTGATGCCGTTCTTCACCCGGTTCATGTCAGTCACGTTCTGCTCGGAAAGCACCACTTTCATATACTTGTCGCCCTGCTTGTAATAGAGGGTGTCGCCGACGTTGAAATTTCCGTCCTTGTTGACGTCGGATATCTTTATATCCGACGGTTTCACACCCGCCGGGAGCCCGATGCTCCCACCTATCTGCTGCATATACTGGAGGGCTTCCACCCTGTCATCAACCTTGTTCTTGTTTTTATCGTCGTCGGCCTGTGTCTTGAGCTGCTGCTTGCCAAGCTCATCAAACTGCTGCTTGGAAATCTCCGTCGGAACGCCCGGCTGTATGCGAGGAGGCTCCTCGCGCGCAGGATCCGGCGTGGGCTGAGGTGTGGGCTGAGGTGTGGGCTGAGGCGTAGGCTGCGGCGTAGGCTGCGGCGTGGGCTGCGGCGTGGGCTGAGGCGTGGGCTGCGGCCTGGGCTGAGGCGTGGGCTGAGGCGTAGGCTGCGGCGTAGGCTGCGGTGTAGGCTGAGGTGTAGGCTGAGGCCTGGGCTGGTTCGGTGTGTGATTAGGCGTCTGGTTCGGTGTGTGATTAGGCGTCTGGTTCGGCGTCTGGTTGGGTGTGTGATTCGGCGTCTGGTTCGGTGTTTGATTAGGCGTCTGGTTAGGCGTCTGGTTAGGCGTCTGATTCGGTGTGTGATTAGGCGTCTGGTTCGGTGTCTGATTCGGCGTGTGATTCGGCGTCTGGTTAGGTGTGTGATTAGGCGTCTGGTTCGGTGTCTGGTTCGGTGTGTGATTAGGCGTCTGGTTCGGCGTCTGGTTCGGTGTGTGATTAGGCGTCTGGTTCGGTGTCTGGTTAGGTGTGTGATTAGGCGTCTGGTTCGGTGTCTGGTTAGGTGTGTGATTAGGCGTCTGGTTCGGTGTCTGGTTAGGCGTCTGATTGGGTGTCTGGTTAGGCGTCTGATTGGGTGTCTGATTAGGCGTCTGGTTAGGCGTCTGGTTAGGTGTCTGATTCGGACGCTGATTGGGTGTTTGGTTAGGCACCTGATTGGGCACCTGGTTAGGCGTCTGGTTAGGTCTCTGATTGGCCGTGGTTCCTGAGACGGAAGGGATATTGATGATATCACCAGGCCTTATCAAGTTTGGATTTGGGAGCTGTGAATTTGCCTTGATCACATCTTGATAAGGAACGCCTTTCTCATGAGCAATCTTCCAGAGAGAGTCTCCCTCTTTCACAGTGTATTTATTGGCATTGGGTGACTGGTTCGGCGTCTGATTGGGTGTCTGATTAGGTGTCTGATTAGGTGTCTGATTCGGCGTCTGGTTAGGCGTCTGGTTAGGTGTCTGATTCGGTGTCTGATTGGGTGTTTGGTTAGGCGTCTGGTTCGGCGTCTGATTAGGCGTCTGGTTAGGCGTCTGATTGGGCGTCTGATTCGGCGTTTGATTCGGTGTCTGATTCGGTGTCTGGTTCGGAGTTTGATTAGGCGTCTGATTGGGTGTCTGATTCGGCGTCTGATTCGGAGTTTGATTCGGTGTCTGATTCGGTGTCTGATTCGGTGTCTGATTAGGCGTCTGGTTCGGTGTCTGATTCGGTGTCTGATTCGGCGTCTGATTCGGCGTCTGATTAGGTGTCTGATTCGGCGTCTGATTGGGCGTCTGATTAGGCGTTTGATTCGGTGTCTGATTCGGTGTCTGATTCGGCGTCTGGTTCGGAGTTTGATTAGGCGTCTGATTGGGTGTCTGATTAGGCGTCTGATTCGGCGTCTGGTTCGGTGTCTGATTAGGCGTCTGATTAGGCGTCTGGTTCGGTGTCTGATTCGGTGTCTGATTAGGCGTCTGATTGGGCGTCTGATTCGGAGTTTGATTCGGTGTCTGGTTCGGCGTCTGATTCGGTGTCTGATTAGGCGTCTGGTTCGGTGTCTGGTTCGGTGTCTGATTAGGCGTCTGGTTAGGCGTCTGATTGGGCGTCTGATTCGGAGTTTGATTCGGTGTCTGATTCGGTGTCTGATTCGGCGTCTGGTTCGGAGTTTGATTAGGCGTCTGGTTCGGTGTCTGATTAGGCGTCTGGTTCGGCGTCTGATTCGGACGCTGATTGGGTGTCTGATTCGGAGTCTGATCTATATGATGAATATGAGGCCTTTGATTCGGAGTCTGGTTCGGAGTCTGATTGGGCGTTTGATTAGGCGTCTGGTTCGGCATCTGATTGGGCGTTTGATTCGGTGTTTGATTCGGTGTCTGGTTCGGCGTTTGATTAGGTGTTTGATTCGGCGTCTGATTAGGCGTCTGATTAGGCGTCTGGTTCGGTGTCTGATTCGGTGTCTGATTAGGCGTCTGATTGGGCGTCTGATTCGGAGTTTGATTCGGTGTCTGGTTCGGCGTCTGATTCGGCCTCTGGTTAGGTGTCTGATTCGGTCTCTGATTCGGTGTCTGGTTCGGTGCCTGGTTGGCTGTCTGGGGTGCCCTCGACTCATCCGATCCGCCGCCATCCAGGAGGCTCAGCATTTCCCCGCGGGTTTCATCACTGGCGGCATTTGAAACAGCCTCTTCCAGTGATATCCCGTAAAGCTCCTGATACTCTTTTTTGATTTCGCCGAGCATTCCCTTGTCGAGGGATGAGAGGATGCTTTTCAGGCTGCTCTCATCTGAGTTGCCGACGATCTCTCTGTGGAGCTCTCTGGCCGCAGTCTGTGCCTCGTTTCCTGTTGATCTTTCGTCATCCTGTGAAGGCTGGAGCGAGGGGAAGCTGCAGGGATATCTCAGCCGGTCTATGTTGTCGAGCGTGCCGTTGTAAAACTGCTGGTATTCCGAGACCTGCTGGGGCGTGAGCCTCTCAATGGGCAGTGTACCTGCCTGCTGGAGCTGGGCATCGCGGGCCATCTGCCGCGCCTGAAGCTCTGCATAGACCTCCGGTGAATACTGGAGTGCACCGGTGCCTCTGATTGATGAAATCTCTCCACTCATTGAAACCTCCCCTTCTTGCGCTTTCAGCGCGTGCCGATTTTCACAGTAAAAACTGATCACATTTTTAGGTCACACCTTCATTATAGCGTAATATTAACAAGCCGTCAATAAAATTTTTGTTAAACCTTGGGGAAAAAAATAGGCACAAAAAAATTTACACAGTTAAGTGTGACCGCATTTGTATCTTCAGGCCGGCGGTACGTGTTGAGAAAAAAATCTGGGAATTTTGAAAATTTTCATGGGGATCATGACCAGAAGGAGAGGAGATGCCGCTGAAAGTTGAAACCATTGAGAATCAGATGAGCAGATCCGGCAGGAACCCCTGCAGGATTGTCTCCCCGTGGAAAGAAAAAGTTGAGAGCGGAGTGCGTATTCCAGAGATAATCGATCGCCAATTCCAGGGCAAGCCGATCACTGATTC
>JAVHLM010000016.1 GCA_031082125.1 Candidatus Eremiobacterota bacterium | reverse complement strand
AAAGTAGGCGCTTGGAGCAAAGCTGACAGATTGCATTTCATTGTGCAGGGGTCTCGGGCAGGGTGCGCTCATTTAACAATAATGTAACATTAGGGAGGGGTCCGTTAACACCAATCTGTGGTAAAATATCTTCAATCAAACTCTATACGACAGGGGGGTCTCTTATGACAATCGACAGAATTCCAGGAAGCTCAGGACAGCCCGCATATCCTGCGAAAACACAGGCAGAGAAGAAAACCGAGCCTCAGGCACCTCAGGTCTCAGACCAGGTGACCATCGGGGGAAGAGAAGAGCAGTTTCCCAAGATCATGGTAGGGGCGCCGACAGCGCGGCTTGCTCCTTATATCGATGAGCCCAACGTCCATCCCGCACCGATTGCCCTTGAGATTGCCAACGGCGTGGGAATAGGCATTGACGGGGAGTCCATCATCGTGGGCCCCGGCAAGGAGGGCACCATCGAGGTGACAGGGCACCTTGAAGACGGGACCTATCCCCAGAGGGACTACAAGGTGACCCGCGAAGGGAATGTCACCAAGATTGACGGGTACTATGACTGGCAGGACTACACCATCGAGGGCAAGGGAAACACCATGCACATCGCCGGCGAGACGCCCCGCGAGAGCTTCGACGTGAGCGAAAAGGGAAACACCATAGACATCAAGGGCCAGTGGCCTGTCCAGAATTACGCCATCACCAAAAAGGGAAGCGATGTTTCGGTGAAAGGCTACGATGACGTCTACAGCGCAAAGATAAGCACCCAGGGAAACGTGACCACCATCAAGGGAGGCTTCGAGGAGCGCGACTTCACGGTGACCCGCGAGAACAACAGCCTCAAGGTTGACGGTAAGATGGCCTACCAGGATTTCACCATCACCTGGGATGACAAGCAGATTGTGGTCACGGGGTGCTACCCGCACCAGAAGCAGGTAATCAAGTTCAAGGCCTGATCATTGAGGGCACCAGCAGTCCATAAAACCCGGAGGAAGCTTTCCTCCGGGTTTTCTATTGCCCCGGCCCTGCCGGGATAAGATCCCATAAGCCATGGAGCTATTATGCGCGCCACCATTGCAATTCTTTTCTGGGGAGCACTGGCTCTCGCATCCCTCTGTTCATGCGGCGGCATGAAAGAGGCAAGCCTCTGGCCCCCTGCGGCGGAGACAGTGAAACTGAAGGGCGGGGCCTCCCCGGGGCTCCTGGTATCCATCACGCCTTTTGACCAGGGGCGCTTCCTTCTTTCCGACTACGGTGACATCTTTCTCCTTGACACCGGGGCGGGCACGCTGGAAAAACTGAAATTCACTGTCCTCAGGAGCGGGGAGACCTGCAATCCCACCGGGCTTTTCTACTCGGAAAAAACCACGAAGCTTTACGTGGCCAACTACCATGGCAACAATATCCTGATATGCCGCGTCGATGGGGACAGGAAAACCGTCACTGCAGAGAATGAGGCACGGTCGGACCGCACGGTGTCCCCCGAGAATGTCTTCGTGAGCGATGACGGCGCACGACTCGTCTCGGCGAACTATGACGGAAGCTCGGTGTGCTGCTTTGACCTGTCGGTAAAGCCGTCCAGGGAGCTCTGGAGCAGTGAGATCCCCCTTGCGCACGGGGTCTGCATCGCCGGAGAAAAAGTCTACGCCACGAGCCTCGGGAAAAAGCGCCTCTATGAGCTCGATCTCACCAGCGGGAAAATACTGAGATCGTCAGGGAAAAGGGGATGGGATGCCGGCACCGGCGACTTGCTGTGGCCCACCCATGTCCTCCCTCTCTCAGGGAAGGAGCTCCTGGTCTGCGATGCCCATACGGGAGCCCTCTCACGGTGGGAGAAAAACTCTCTCAGGGCCAGGTCAGCCTCAGGGCACAACGGCGCCACGTACCGCTTCTTCAACATGCCTTACAGCGCCACGCTCTCGGGAGAACAGCTGCTCGTCGTCTCCACGTTCCAGAAAAGAGTAGTGGTCCTTGACCGCGCTTCATTCCAGGCCACGAAACAGTTCATCCTCAACGGCGGCGGCTGGGAATCCATGAGGGAGCGCAGACCGGCTCAGCCCCTTGAAAGGGAATGGAATGACTACCTCAGAGTGACGGGCCCTGCCCTTGAGCTGCTGGGAAACCGCTACCTGATGAGCTACGGCCTCCTTCATCCCCATGAGGGGAAGAAAAAAATTTCCACCGTCATGATGCCCCCGGGGGAAACGCTTTTCAACCGCGGAGGCGCCCTGTATTTCATGGATTTCATTGAATACAGAAAGGGCACCGTGCTCTTCTCGCCGCAGGCCCAGGTGGCTTACTATATCAGCAAGGGAGCACACCGCTACCTTTTCCCCTTTACCACAGGCCTTGATTCCTGGCAGCTTGAAGGCGCGCTCTGCACCTCCGGAGGACCCTATGCCATGCAGAGCCTGGAGGAGCGCGTGAGCCGGACCGCGGAGAGCCTGGAGCTCGCAAGGCTCCCCGGCGGCACCCTTCCTCCCGCGGTGCTTTTTGGAAAGCTCTTCCCTTCCGATTCTCCGAAGAAAGCCCTTCCCGCCTTGGAAAAGGTATTCAGAAGCTCCGCCGGGAGGGCTTTCTGGGAGGAGTACAGGAAAGTCCCCCCGGGAGAAGGGAAAGAAAGGGAAGTGAAGGATAAGGGGGTCCGTTTTTTTGACAGGGCCCTGAAGGAGGATTCGGTCTTCCTTGATGAAATATTCCTGGTCCACATGCTCACGGGCCTCTCGCCGGGAGTGAAGCAGCTGGACCTCTGAAAAAATCCGCCGGGCACCGGCCCCCTCAAAAACCAGAAGGAGTAGACGCCATGAGAATGATACCGCCTCGCTTCGCAGCAATGCTCATTATGTTTACCGCCCTTGCAGTATCGGCTCCCGCCAGGGCTTCCGATTTTGACGTGCAGGCCTACGTGGAAAAATACCGCCTTGCCGATTCTTCTCTGAATGGCGGCGCGGGGTACGCCCTGCTGAAGGACTCGGGCAATCTTGCGTGGGGAGAGAGCTATGTGCTCAACGACTATTATATGCTCTGGTCCGTCACGAAAGATCCCTGCTGGATCGACAAAATGATGCAGCACATCGATATGATGCTCTCTACCATGGCGCACAGGGAAGAACTGAAAGCAGCAAGGACTTTCAGTGACAAAGAAATTGAGGATCTTGCAAAAGCAATTGCAGGCCGTGCCTCACTGGTGAGCCTCGAAAACAAGGATGCCAACGGATACCTTGTATGGCCCGCCGAATACCCGGGATGGGCTTCGCCCGATTACTCGACGGCGGCGGCAAGGCTCATTGAGTCAAAGAGCCAGCAGTGTACCGTCACCATCGATCCCCCCCTCATCAAGGACCTGGGCAGGGCGAAGCAGGTGACAGGCCATGATTACCACCTTGTCTTCTATGAAGGCCCTTTTTATGCCATCGGCGATTATACGGCCGACACCATGCTGGTGAAATGGAAGGAGTACCGCCCGGGTGAGGCCATCAACGATATCCCCGGCTTCTCCCTCAAGGTGGAGTGGACCCCCAAGGCACAGGACGAGTTTGTGGTGAGAACCATCGCCCAGAGGCCCCTGCAGTTCGTCGTCCATGACGGCGCAATCATATACCCCATGGCCCGTTTCATAGAAGCCGTGAAAAGCTCGCCGGAGCTCCAGGGGCGCTTCGGCTCCAAGGCCGAAAGCTACCTGAAGGTCATTACCGGGACGGTGCCCAGGAAATGGGAGCCCTCGTGGACCGAGTTCCCCGAGACCTCCTCGGGAAGCTACCGGTTCCTGGAGAGCCCCGCAGAGCTTTACCCGGGGTCTCTGCTGCCCCTCAACCAGAACAACGCAATGGGCAGGGCGCTCCTCGTGCTTTCATCGCCTTCCCTGGGCGCAAGCGCCCTCCTGGCCGACAAGGCGAAAAAAATCGCCCGTTATTTCAAGAACTACCTTCTCACCCAGGGCACAGGGTGGTACTGGAATTACGGGGGCGTCAATTTCGCCGCCCATGAGAACCACCCTGAAGATGCAGGCCATGCCATCACCGACGTGGGCTTTGCGATAGAAGCTTACCACCGTGGCGTAGAATTTACCCGGGAAGATATGGTCCGCTTTGCGAAAACCCTTCTGGACACCATGTGGAACGGATCCCTCGACAGTCCCCAGTTCGGGGGTTACATCAACAACAAGGGCGGCGACGGATGGAACAATCCTTACTTCGGGAGGCACTGGATAGAGCTTTGCGAGTTTGATCCCGCAGTCTGGGACGCCTGCTCGGCCTGGTTCAAAACCCGGGGAGAGCCCGTCTCTTACATCCCCTCTCTTCTCTACGCCCAGGATATCTACAGGAGAACCTGGAAAAAAACCGCCGCTTCCTCTCCGGCAAGAGGCCACAATGGGGGAAAATAGCGGAATTACCAGAGAATACGGTGCCACGGAGGCCGTGCCCCCGGAGGGGAGACCCCTTGGATTTCTTGACATGGTGACCACATGGATAGGCGCCAATGCGAACAACGGCACCTGGTATGTAGGGGGCGTGGTGGCAGGGGCCGCTTTTTCAGGGGCCTTCCTGGTGACGGTCGTGGCGAACCCCATTGCCTATCTGGTGATGGCCCTCATCGGCTTCATGGGATTCCGCTGTGGCATTTCCACCATGGCCCTCACGAGGCTCACCTTCGGTGCCAGGGGAAGCGCCATCCCCTCGATCTTAAACAGCGCCCAGTTCATAGGGTGGACCGCCGTGAATACCTTTATCGCGGCAATCTCAATAAGCTTCCTGCTCAAGGATATTTTCCTGTGGCCCTCATACGGAGAACCCGGCGGGCAGCGCACGATGCTTCTGGGCATCGCCCTCATGAGCATTCTCCATTTCATATCGGTCCTCACAGGCCACCGCTCGGTGAAAATCTGCGAGCGCATCGGCGTTGCCCTGATTCTCGTGCTGGGCCTCTGGGAGACTCTCGCGGTCTTCCGGCACGTCTCCTTTGAGGAAATCATGAGATGGCGGCCACCGGCGGAAAAAGTCATGCCCCTTGGCAAGGCAATGGACGCGATGGCAGCCTTCAGCCTTGGCTGGGTGCCTGCCATCGCCGAGTTTACGCGGTACAGCAGAACGAAGGCCGCCGCCACCATCGCGCCGATGATAGGGGCCAACGTGGCACTCTTCTGGTTCGCCTTTGTGGGGATCATCGGAGCCATCTCAACGGCCATCACCTCCGGCGTCTATGATCCCAACAACTCAGACCCGAGCACTATCGTGAGCCGCCTTGGACTTGGAGTCATTGCATTCCTCGTGATTATAATCACAAGCACCACTGCCAATGCCGTAAACCTCATGGCTGCCGGCATATCCCTCACCAACATTGCAGGCAGGATGATGCCCCTGAGGGCCATCTGGGCTGTGACCATCATATCTGCAGCCGTGACAGTGATTCCTCTTTACCTTACCAGCTTTCTTTCAGCTTTCATCATATTCCTCGATTACATCGGCCTCCTCTTCGGCCCTCTTTTTGCCGTAATGATCGTGGACTATTTCATCATAAGAGAGGGCCACCGCGGCAAGGCTACCGCTCTTGAGGCCACAGCCACCCACGAGGACCTGGCGATTCCCTGCTGGGCTGCCGGCCTGGCCATATACTTTCTGATCCGCACCATCCCGGCGGTGAGCTCTTTCACCGGTGCCATATACCCCACCATGGCCCTTACCGGTATCTTGTATTTCCTCGTGGGGAAGACCAGGAAAAAGAGAGGAACATTTCATGAATAATGAAAAAAGCGGGAAGCTCCTTGCCGAGGAGCTCATGGGGCGCTTGATAAAGGAGCGCATCATTCTCATTGAGGGCACCATTGACGATGACTATGCCGGACGCGTAATCGATCAGCTCGAAGAGCTTGAGGCCGTCGATGAGAAGAAAGGCATTGATATGTATCTCAACTCTCCCGGAGGCTCAGCCCAGGCGGCCCTGGCAATCTGCGACGCAATAAAGCGTATCGCGCCTCCAGTCACCACAATCTGCCTGGAAAAGGCCTGCTGCGGTGCAGCGATTATCCTCGCATGCGGCGCCAGGCGTTTTGCGCTCCCCCACTCTCAGATCCTCCTTTATCAGCCTCTCTTTATACAGGGGGTAAGTGACGGCGCCATGGAATCGGCAGGAAAGCAGATAGTCTCCGCCAAGGAGAAGATAATCAGCATCCTGGCAAAGGCGACAGGAAAGGAGCCATCCCTTCTCAGAAAGGAAATCAACACCGACCGTATATTGACAGCCCGGGAGGCGGTGGAGCTGGGGGTTATAGACAGGGTGCTGCCTGGAGCTCCCTCACTCTAAAGCTCCTTCCAGGGCGAGCAGTTGTTGTCCCTCACCTGGATTTTAACCTGCCCCGCGTTGGTGAGGGTAGCCGAGTACTCGGCAAGCGTCGCTTCGCTCTTTACAATGAACTGCACACCGCTTATGATGGCGCCCGACGAGGAAAGCCTCATGTCGGTAGGGGTAAAATAGGCATTGTTGACCATGTCGTAATTGCTCGTGACCCTCACACCGCTGGGAAACACTATACGGCGGTTATACTTGGTTGCCAGGTTCTTTGCCTCCAGGGTTCCTGCCCCGTTGTCGCTTGCAAGGTTGGTGCCGTAAAGCTCGATGGAGGTGCAGTACTTCTTTGACGTCTCCTTCGCTTCGGCAAGAAAGGCCTCGAACTTGAGGGCTTCGGACTTTGCGATAAGCCTGGACTTGTAGCCGATATACTGGGGAACAGCAATGGCCATGATGATGCCGGCGACGGCAATGGCCACAATCAACTCCACAAGGGTGAAGCCCCTCCTGGCAGTCTTCATAAAACCCACCTCCTCACCATTCTTCCCTCATTATATCAGAAATCGCGGTCCAAGGAAAGGAACAGGGAGAGATTCACCAGCGAGGGCACTCCTTCAGGAATTTCAGACTCTTCACCGGCCTTTGATAAAACCTTCACGGGTTTTCCTGGAACATGGCCTTTGCCAGGCCTTCCCCAACGAATTAGAAGTCTGGAAAAAAAGAGTGCCCCTCGAAGAGACACTCTTTTCAACTCCTCACCCCGAAAAGGGTTTTCCTAGTTCACCCTGATGGTGACAGGGGCGCACCGGGCGTTCACCTCGGGATTGTAATAGAGGTACGTAAGACTTGTCGGCGTTTTCACCTTGAGTGGGTAACGCGCGGTAAGCCTGAAGGAGCCGTCAAATGACTTTCCCTTCTCCACCCCGTTGAGATAGAGCACCACCCTGTCACTGGCCATCTCAAACTTCTGCACCTTTTTCGCTGCCACCATACGCTCTATATCCTCAGTCATCACGTCGAACCCCGGCGGCGTCCCTACTTCCACCATCACCATGGGCGCATAGGAATTCCTGAGGTTCTTCACCTTGACCTTGCAGGCGATGGAGTCCTGGGTCTTCACCTCGGTCCTGTCATAGGCCACCTGGATGTCCAGCTCCTTGTTCCTGGCCTTTTCAGCGGCAGTCCAGGGGAGATAATAGGTTCCCGCCACGCGGTAGGCGCACTCACCCTTCCCCTTCACCTCGATCTTCACATCATTCCTGCCGTTTTTCACATACTTCTTCAGGTCAAACTGCTGGAAAAGCTCCAGGTTCTTGTCATTGATCGTAAAGGAGTCGGCTTTCTCACCGTTTACGATGATGTCCGCCGTAAGCTCCGCCGGTTCCGGGGGAGCTGAAACCTGCGAAAGCAGTAAGGCCCGCATGGCAAAGATGGTGGCCTGCGTCGAGTACCAGAGACCGTTCTGATCCTTTGACTTCACGAGATAGGAGAGGCCCTTGCCTATCGTTTCCGGGTACTTCTTTGTCTTCTGCATGGCGTAGACGACCAGGGCCGTCGTTTCCACCGACGCCGGTAATCCCTGGGAATAAAGGGAGTCTGTCTTCCAGTAGACACCCTCTTTTTCCTCAGTCTTCATCCCGTTCAGGCGGTCAAGAAGTTTTGCCCCGTCGCCATCATTGATGTTGTATGCGATGAAGGCATTCGCCATGAGGGCGAGTATATAAGGATTGGATACTTGGCCTGCTTGCTTCTTGAGGTAGCTGATGGAATCGGCAATCTCCCCCTTGCATCCCGCCTCGGCAAGGGCCCAGGTGAGGTAGGCCGTCGTGGGCATGTTGTTTGACTGGATAGTGCCCCACTGCTCGGCATGGGCAAAGCTCTGGTCAGGCGTCCATGACCCGTCGGGCTGCTTCTGGGAGAGAAGCCACCTCTTGGCCCTGTCTATGGCGCCCTTATCAACCTGGGCGACCTTGGCCATGTCAGAGAACTCCATGATGCCGTATGCGGTGAGGACCTTGGTGGCGGGGGGAGCACCCCACACCTGGAAGCCGCCGCCCTGGATCTCGTATCCCAGGAGGCGCTGATAGCCCTGGTTGATATACTCGAGGGCCTTTTTCTCCACCTGGGGCGTTGACTGCCCCGACTTCTTGAGATAATCAAGCACAAGGACGTTGGGATAGGTGATCGATGAGGTCTGCTCAAAGCAGCCGCCGGGCATCCTGAAGATGGTATCCATGCCCTCGATGATCTGCGACACGGGCCTGGGGTACACCACGAGCTGGATGTCGCTTCCGTTGGCGATGGCGCTTCCCGGAATCTCAATGGAGGTGCTGCTCCCCGGGCTCTTGATGAGGTCGCCCTTGTAAAGCAGGTATTTCTTGCCGTCGGGCTCCACTTCTATCTCGCGGCTTATGGCGTCAGAAAGCTCGCTTCCCCTTGCAGTGATGTTGAGCTTGTGAATGCCCACTTCCTTCACCCTGATGGTGAAGCGCGTGGCAACGACATCCTCCTTCTCTACCGTCCTCTTCTGGGTAAGCTCCTTATCGAGCACCTCGAACCAGTCGCCCTTCTCCAGCGTCACCGCTATCTGCTGGGACTTGGGAAGGTAATTAAAGATACGCACGGGAATGGAGACCTCGTCCCCCTGGGTGAGCTTCACCGGGAGGTCCAGGTCCACGAAGAAATCCTGGAAGACCTTGATCCCTCCCGTGGTGCTCCCAAGCTTTCCTTTCAGGGAGTTTGCCAGGGCCGAGAGGCGCCACGTGGTGATCGAGTCCGCCAGAGGCACCGTGAGAAGGGCTATCCCTTTGTCATCGGTGATGAGCTCCGGCACCGACATGAGGGTTTCGGGGAAGTATTCCCTCACCCTCACCGGCTCCTGGGCGCTCTCAAGCGATGCCTGCTTTGCCTCAGGAGGCGGTGCCGCAGAAGGCATGGCCATGTCGGCCCTGTTCGCCTGCATCTTCATCATGGCTCCCTGAGGCGCTGCTCCCCCCGCCATCATCTCCCTTTCCTCCATCATGGGCTTTCCCGGCATAGCGACCACCTGGGGAAGCTGGGGGCCCCTCGCGAGGAATAATGCCTTGAGGTCCAGATCATCGGGGGTCCCCTCTTTCCCGTCGGCGCCCACGCATACTATGTTGGGAAGGGTACCGCTCCAGCCCGGGGGGCCATATGCCTGTGGAGGAGCCGCCGGCCTTGCGATGAGGCCATCCCTGGGAGGTCCGCCCACTTCCTCCCTGTCAATGAATTTCCCCGGAAAAGGCCTGCCGGGATGGATCATTGCCGGGCCGCCGCCCACATTGATGACCACGGGGCCGCCGCCGGCGGGGGAGGCAGCTTGAGGGCCGCCGGGCTTCTCAGGGGCCTTGATGAGGTAATCGCGCCCCCAGGGGTCCTTGGTGTCTGCGGCGGCGAGCATATTTGCCGCCACGAGCTCGGAAGGCTGCGAGGGGTATTTCTGTTTCGCCCCGTAGAACTTTTCGCAGGCCCCCTCGATCTTCTCGAGATCGGCAAGAATCTTCTGCTGCTTCTGGGCAAAGCTGTCGAGGACCACCTGGTACTGGGGGAGCTGGGGAGCCTGGGCGAGGACCACTTTAGAGCAGGTCTCGCTCTGGGGCTCTGCGGCATTGAGGATGAAGTCCCGCATGGTGAGGCCGCCAAGCACATAGGGGGCCTTCATGATATCGGCCGGCACGAGAAAATAGATTGTCTCCATGCCGGGACGGCGCTCGAACATGGCAAAGACGCTCTCATCAACAAGATCGACGCCCAGCGCAGAGGGCACAGGGTTCCCCTTCTTGTCGGTCACCTTGAATTCCAGCTTTGCCTCGCCGCCCGGCTGGTAGGTCTCCTTGTCAAGCTTCACGGCCACATTGAGGTCAGAAGGGGCAAAGTAAAGGCTCCTCGAGTCCTGGACCACGCCTGTGTAAGGCGAGACGAAATAGGCGTTGAGGGCCACCATTCCTGAGACCTCTGCAGGCACCTCGAGGGTGCCGTCACCCTGCCCGTCCCTGGTAAAGACCGACTGGGTATAGAGGGTGTGGCCGTTCCTCAAAAAGTCAAGGTACACCGCGCCTTCCTTCCTTGAGGAGAGCACCTTCACTTTCACAGGATCGCCGGCATTATAGAGGGTTTTATCGGTGCGCAGAAGGACTGTTTCCTCCTTGTCTCCCGCGCTGAAGCTCACCGTCTTTTCCGATTCGTTTCCCTGCCTGTCGCGGGCCTGGAGCCGAAGCAGCACCGATTCGTTCTTTTTGGGGGTGACGGTGAGGGTCCCGTAGCCCCCCGCGTCAGTGACCACCTCACGGGTGTTTCCTTCGGGGAGCTTCACTTGAACCTTGCATTCCGAAGGGCTCCCGTCGGGATAGCTTGCCACGAGGTACAGGATATTCTCGAGGCCGGGGATCATACGCCCCCCCTCAGGCATCACCTGCACGCTGATGGGATATTTCGCCACCGGGTACTGGTGATAGACTGCCTCCTTGTGCTCCGCCGTGTCTCTCACGTTAGCTTCGAAGGCGAGGAATGCCTTGTTGGCATGGAAAGCGATACCGTTGAAGTCACGGGGCACTTTGAAGGAAAACTTGTAGACGCCGTCCTTGTCGGTCTTTCCTTTCAGCACGGCCACCTTCCTGAGGCGATCGTCACTGGCCAGGATGTTGATGAGGACCTCGGCTTCCGCCACGGGCTTCCCGAAAAAATAGCGGGCGCTCACATGGCCATCGAGGGTCTCCCCGGGGGTATAGAACTTTTTCTTGGCCACAAGCTCGGCCTTGAACTTGGGGAGCACATATTTCTTCACCATGACTTTCTTCTCGACGGGAGCTCCCCCTTCGGCCGAGGCCCTTATCACGTATTCACCGAGATTTATCTCCCGCGCAAGGGAAAAATCAAGGCCTACAATTCCATAAGGCGAGGTCTCCTGGTCCAGTTTCACCACCTTGTTGCCCTTGGGGTCAAGAACCTCGAGGATCATCTTTTTCTTCGCCAGGGGCTCGAGAGTCGGCAGCTCAAGGGCAAGGGCCTTGATGTGGATCACCTGCCCTGGCTGGTAGAGGGGCTTGTCCGTTGAGAGGCTGATTTTCGGCTCCTTGTCGCTGACGGTGACGGGAAGCTTCTCGCTGCGCTCCCCTTCCCCCGCCTTGACTGTCACCGTAAGCTCCATGGCCCCCCGGGCATCGGCAGGCACCGTGTAGGTCATCGCGATAGTGCCGAGATCGTTGGTCTTGTCAGAAAAAAGACGGTGGCGCTGGCCCAGTTCAGAGCCCGCAAGCACTGCCTCCACGCGGGCATCCTTCACCGGTGTCATGCCCCGGGCGTCAAAGACAATGACGCGAAGGGAGGCCGGCGTGCCGCAGAGAAGGGTATTCTGCCCTATGATTCGCGTTTCAAGAAACTGGGAGGGAACGCTCCCCGACGTGGCAATACCGCCGCCTGTCCTGCCGCAGGAGCTTATTATCAAGGCTGCCATCAAGACTATTACCAGAAGTCCCCCGGTGATCCATATCCTGTTCTTCATTATTCATCCCACCTTATCATTTATTTGCTTCACTGCCTTTTACGCTCTCAGAGCACCACCGATCCCGCGTCACCTCCCCCTGATATTTTCAGCATTATCCATGGAATATCATTTTTTACCGTCCTGCTCTTTTGTCGAAAATTAACCGCTCTTATTTCCCTCCCCCATGAAGTTTTCTTTATGGCTCCATGGAGAGATGTTAACATATTGTTAATATAATTCCCTCACACAGGCCGGCGCCGCCATGCTATAATGAAATAAAAGTACGCTAAGGAGCATCCATGCCCTGGGATTATAACACGGACCTCATTGTCGCCATTCTTGAAGAGGCGGGATTTGACGCCATCGTCGCCCAGACGGTGAATGGCATCAGGGACGACGGCGAGACAAACCACCAGGTTTATATCAACTCGAAAGGGAGAATACGCTACCAGTACTCAGAGATACTGAAGCATGAGACAAAAAAAACCACCATCCTTGCGAGAAAATTTGATTATGACCTGGAGAACCGCAACATTATCAACATTATGGGGGAATTAAAGAGCACCGAAGAGCTGGTGGACTTTTTAAAAGCCATACCTTCGATAGTAAAGAAAGGATGAGGGAAAATGACGATTGACGGCATGAATTTCCAGGTCCCGCAGAACATTTCAACGGGGTTCCAGTCTCCCGTGCCGGCCGATCTGGCGGCGACGAAGAAGAAAAAGCCCAAGGAAGAGACGCCGAAGGACAGCGCCGAGATAAGCGGCACCCCTGAAAGCAAGCCCCAGGACATCAAGGATACGGGCCCCACGCCGGAAATCATCGTGATGCGGGAAAAAGGCCTGGAGACCCTCATCGAAACCATCAATGACGCCAAGAAGTCCATTGATGTCCATATCTATATCATCACGGCCAACACGCCGAAGCTCATGGACGCCTTCAAGGACGCCCTCAAGCGCGGAGTGAAGGTGCGTCTCATGGTGGAGGACGACCCCTTCTACTGGGCTGAGTTCAAGTCCAACCCCAGCGAGAAGGCCGTCAAAGAGCTCGTGGAAGCCGGCGCCGAGTACAAGCCCGACAACCCTGTCTTCTCAAAGAACAGGGTCACCCATGAGAAGAGCATGGTCTTTGACGGCAAGAAAGCCCTTATCCTCACCGGCAACCTTGGAAGCACCACCTTTGACAAGAACCTTGACCTTGGCGCCATCGTCATCAATAATCCCAAGGTCGTTGACCAGGTCCAGACAATCTTCAATTCTGACTGGGAGAGGGTCCCCCTCCCCGAGATGGAGGACGTGAACCTCGTGATAAGCCCCGACAACGCGAGAGAGAAGCTCGAAGGCCTCATCGGCGGCGCCAAGAAGTCGATCCACGTGCTCCAGCAGGGCTTCTCGGACAAGGACATCATCGCCCTCCTGGGCAAGAAGCTCAAGGAAGGCGTCGAGACGGAGCTTACCCTTACCGACCCGGGCGTTGCCCAGTACAACATGCAGTCAGGAGCGTACCTGGCGCTCCGCGGCGCCAAGGTGAAATTCCTCACCTCGCCTTACATTCATGCGAAGGCCATCGCCGTTGACTCCGATGAAAAAGGTGAAGGCAACAAGACTTACGTGGGATCACAGAACTTCAGCTTCTCCGCCATCAGCAAGAACAGGGAGCTCGGTTACATTTTCTCCGACAAGGGAGGCCAGCTCGACGCCATCATAGACCGTTACGGCGCCAAGGGATTCGACATCCCCTCGAAGATGATTGTCTCCGACAACGGCGTCATCGGCCAATCTATGAACGCCGCCATAAGGACCGCCGAGGAATCCATCACCGTCGAGACAAACCTCTTCTCCGACAAGCAGGTGCGCACGGGCCTCTGCAAGGCTGCGGAAAACGGCGTGAAAGTGCGGGTCATGATGCCGCAGAATCCCTTCCCGTGGGATCCCAACTGCAAGTTCAACATTGAGAGCGCCGAGGAGCTCAAGAAGGCCGGCGTGGAGGTCCAGTGGAGCGACGATACTTACAAGTCGATGCAGGGCACCTGCATGGTCGTTGACGGGAAAGAAGCCATCATGTTCCCCGACAACATCTCGGGGTCAGCTTTCAGGAACAACGTGAACTACGGCGTGATAGATATCAACGAGAAGGAAGTGGCCGACATCCAGGCTCAGCTTGACGCCGATTGGGGAGGAAAAGGGAAGAAGAAGACCGATACCGCCGAGGCGGGCGCCGCAACACCCACCTCTGAGCTTGTTTCAAGCCCCGGCAACGCCCGCTCGCAGCTTACCAACCTTCTCAAGAGCGCCACATCCGGCATCCTCATCGAGACCAAGGAGGTCTCCGACGCCGAAGTGGCAAAGATACTGAAGGAAAAGGCAGGCCAGGGCATCCCGGTGAAGATCATCCTGCCTGAAAGGAAGAAGCTTTCAGATTACGAGAAAAAGATCATGGCAGAGCTCCAGGCCAAGGGCGTGAAGATCGAGCAGCTCGGCATGGAATCCACGAGCAACAACTACATCGAGGTGGACAAGGAAAAGGCTTACGTGGGAGGGCACAACCTGTCCAAGAACTCCATGGACCAGACAAGGGGCTTCGGCACCATTGCGAGCCACCCGGAGATGCTCACCATCGCCCGCAAGGGCTTCGGCGAGCACTGGCTCATGGCAGCGCTTGATCAGGCCAAGGATACCATCAACGTGGAGAAGAAATTCATGAGTGACGGCGACAGGACCCTCAACAGCCTCCTCAAGAGCATGGCCAAGAAAGGCGTCCACGTGGTGATTACGACAGGGAACTACGAAGGTGGCGTCATGAAGCTCGAGCTCGACTCCCTCAACAAGTCGCTCCGCAGCGTGGCGGCCCTTGACCCCGAGAAGGACAAGGAGGCCATTGCCAAGTTCTTCAACCAGTACTATGACCAGGACAAAGCCATCGCCCAGCAGACCAGGCTGAAGAATGCCCTCGCATCCCTCAAGCCCGGCGAGGAGCTCATCGAGGGAAAACAGAAGGATCCCGATACCATCATCAAGAACACCGTCACTGTCGATGGCAAGGAAGTGGAATTCGGCGATTCAAAGGACAGCGGTGAAAAAGCCGTCATGATGGACGGCCTGGCAGGCTTCGGAATGCTCGCCGGCGGCTTTGATGTCGGAGGCGGCCTCTTCGAGGAAAAGCCCGAGGAGTTCTCCGATGCCGAGGACCAGTTCCTCTATCACCAGGTCGTCGATACCGAGTAACCGCCGCTTTACAAAGCTTCAAAACGCCTGCCGCAGAGTCTGCGGCAGGCGTTTTTTGTTCAGACCGCCCTGTCCCCCGAAAGAGGGGATGGACGCTGCCTCTAAAGGAGTATGGGCACGGGACCTGGAAAAGATCGTTCCCGGAGGATACTATGGACGGGCTTACCCTCTCGATTGTGGCATCAGAGTTAAAGAGATGCCTTATTCCCTCAAGAATGGGAAAAATTCTTGAGCGGGAGGGCGGGGATCTTCTCGTCCCTCTCTGGGCAGGCGAAGAGTATTGGCTCCTCATCTCCCCCCGCTCACCAGGGAGAGTCCATCTCGTTCACGGGAAAGGCGGTCCCGCCGCGGCTCCCTCATCCTTCACGATGCTCCTCAGGAAACACCTGGAAGGACTCGCGGTCATGGACATCACCCAGCCCCACCTGGAGCGCATCCTCATGTTCCATCTCGAGGGGAAAGGAAGAAGCTCCGGCGGGGCCGCAAAACTTGTGGTGGAGCTTCACACCAGAGAAGGGAACGTGCTGCTCCTCTCCGGTGATGACAGGATAAGAGGCTCCCTTCATCGCCTCCCGGAAAAGCGCCGCCTCGATGCCTCAATGTACGGGCCTCCCGAAAAGCCTCCCCATAAAATAATTCCCGGGGACATCACTTCCCTTTCAGAGCTCCAGGCTGCCCTGGCAGGCTCCCATGAAAGAGATTCCCTTGCAAAAGCTTTTGAAAGGGTCTTCATGGGGATAACGCCGGCTCTCGCGCGGGAGATGGCGTCGCCTGAAGGGATTGAAGGAGCCGTGCCTCCTGCCTCACTCGGGGAAAGGGAGTGGAATCTCCTCTACCAGCACTGGCAGTCCCTGTGGCAGCGGATAGCAGAGAGGCAGATTGCGCCGGGAATAGCCTTCGACAGCGGAGGAAAAGCAGCAGGCTGGGGGCTCTGGCAGTACAGGGAATTTCTCGCTTTCACCTTTAAAGGCTTTGCCACCATCAACGACCTTTTCCATGAGTATTACCAGGCATCGCCGCCCGATGCGCCCCAGGTGCCCTTCAAGGCATCGCTTTCACAGGTTATTGAAAGCCGCCTGAAAAAGCTCCGGAAGCGCGGGCTGGTCCTTGCAGAAGACCGCTCCCGCCACGAGGGGGCCGAGTCTTTACGTGAGAAGGGAGAGCTCATACTCCTCAATATACAGGCCGTCAAGAAGGGTGACATGGTTCTTGCGGCGGAAAACCCCGCAGGCGGCGGGCCGGTGATCGTCGATCTTGACTGCCGGCTCTCGCCGTCGGAAAATGCCGGAGCCTACTTTGAAAAGTACAAGAAGGGCAAGCGGGCTCTCCCCCGCATTGACGGGCGCCTGAGGGAGACAGAAGAGGAGCTTGAGTACCTTGAGAACCTGAAAGAGGCCCTGTCCATGGCGGAAAGCACGGAAGACCTTGCGGGAATCGAGAGGGAGCTCAGGGGGGAAGCCCCTCCCCACAGAGCAGAAAGCCCTCCTCAGCCATCGGGAGGGCCGAGACGGTTTGTCTACAGGGACCATGAGATACTCGTGGGGAGAAACCCGCGCCAGAATGACGAGCTCTCCCTGAAGATGGCAAAAGCCACCGATATCTGGCTCCATGCCCGCGGGATGCCAGGCGCCCATGTGGTCATCAGGTGCCGCGGCGGGGAGCGCCTGGACGATGACGTGCTCCTCAGGGGTGCCGCCCTTGCCGCGTGGTTTTCCCGGGGCAAAGGCTCGTCAAAAGTGCCCGTGTCCTACACGCAGGCAAAGAACGTGAGAAAGACAAGGCACATGCATCCCGGCATGGTGACCATCAGCGGGGAGAGGACCCTGATGGCAAATCCCCGCGACGAGGCCTTTCTTGAGTGGATGGAGCCTAGTGGACCTCAAAGCCGCAGTCCACATTGATGGACTGCCCCGTGACTGCCCCCGCCCCGTCTGAAACAAGAAAGGCTATCACCTCGGCAACCTCGCCGGGATCGATGATCCGCCTCTGCGGAATGGAATTCACCACGCTCTTGATAATATTCTCGGGAGCGGTGTTGAAGCGCTTCGCCAGGATGGCCACGGTGCCCTTCTGAAACATGTCGGTATCCATGGCCCCGGGGCAGACGGCATTCACCCTGATGCCATGGGAGGCAAGCTCCTTGGCCAGGGCCTGGGTGAGCACTATGAGCGAGGCCTTTGAGGCCGAATAGACGCTCCCGAGGGATGCCCCCGTCTTTCCGGAGACGCTTGAAATATTCACGATGGAGCCCTTGGTTTTCCGGGCCACCATGGCCCGGGCTGCTGCCTGGGTGACAAAAAAGGCTCCGCGGATGTTCACGGAAAAGACATGGTCAAACTGCTCCGGCGTGGTCTCAAGAAAATCGCTTATAAGGGAGACGGCGGCGCAGTTCACAAGGATATCAAGACTTCCCATCGCCTCGAGGGCACGGTCCATTGCCTGAGAGACTCTCGCTGCTTCGCTTATGTCCACGGACTCTGCAAAGACTTCTCCACCGGCTGCTTTCAGCTCGCCCGAGAGGCTTTCCAGCCTCCCGGGATCAAGGGACCATATCACCAGACGGGCACCGCAGGATGAGAGCTTTGATGCCACCGCCCTTCCAAGGCCTCTTCCTGCACCGGTCACCAGGGCCACTTTCCCTTCCAGGGTCTTCATGGGCTCACTCCTTCCGTTCCATCACCTCGATGAATTCACCGTCAGTAGCCGAGAAAAAGACGAAGCGATCATTGTCGTGCTCCATCGGGGCCGCCGTGAGGAGCCTCAGCTTATTCTTTACGGCATCCTTGACAAACTCGTCGATATCGTCGCAATGAAAGGCGATGTGCTTGAGGCCGAAGGTGGAAGGGGGCGCCTCCTTATTGTCGGGCTCAAGAAGCTCGATGACAAGGTCGCCCTTGCGGAGCTTCACGATCTTCATGTGCTTTTCCCTTATGTCCTCGATCTCCCCTGGAACAAAGCCCATTATATTGCGGTAAAACAGGATACTCTCGTTAATGTTCCTTACCACGATGCCGATATGGTCAAGACCTTTCAAGTGCATTTCTCGAACCTCCCTTTCTGATGGTGATTTTATCAAGAGCCTCCCGGCTTGAGGCTGCGCTTACCAGCATGCGATCGTCAATGAGCAATGATGCGGCGCAGTCGGCAAGGTCAGAGCCCTCAATGGAAAAAATGGCATCCTTCACCTCCCGGAGCCTCATGGGGCCCGCCGCGGCACCGAGGCGCCTGTTGAGAAAGAGGGCGTACTCATAGGTATCCTCAAGGCGGAGCACAAGGCTCCCCCACATGCGGGCCTGCGCCGCTTTAAGCTCCTCGCCGGAAAAGGCTCCCCTTTTCACCTTTTCTATCACCCCTCCAATGACCTCCAGGGCCTCTCCCGCATCTTCAGGCTTCACATCAAGCGAGATCCTGAAGGTGCCGGTCCTTCGGTAAAATCTGAGCTGCGTGCTCACGAGGTACGTGAGGCGGCGCTCTTCCCTTAGGGCCCGGTAGAGGAGCGACGTGAAGCCCGTTCCAAGGAGCGTATTGAGAAGGCCTGCCACGACCCACTGTTCATCGCTTTCCATGGCAAGGAGCCACCCCGCCACAAGGTTCACCTGCGAGATCCCCGGGCATTCGAAGCGGGAGAAGGGGGCTCTCCTCACCATGTGCACCTTTTCATCCCTGCGCTCCCTGGCTTCCCCGCAGGGTAGCGCTTCCACCAGGCCCTCGAGCCCTCTCTTTAATGAGCTCTCCTCATAGGAGCCTGCTCCCGAGATAAAAGCATTTTCGCTGCAATACACCCTTTTCCGGTAAGCGGCGCACTGCCCCGCGGTGAAACGGCCGAGGCTCTCCCTGGAGCCAAGGGGATAACGGCTTATCCTTGAGGGTGCCATGAGGCTCCCTTCGGCCATGAGGCCATGGGAAAGCCTGAATGTTGAGCTCTCGCGGTCAATCTCCGAGAACACTATGGAGCGCTCTGAGGCCACCTTCCCGTCATCAAACTCTGCCGGGGCCAGGACCTTCCCGAGGAGGGTAAAGGCGTCGTCGAGAGCCCACGAGGGCACCTTTGCCCAGTAACTCACCGTGTCCCTCGTGGAGAAGGCCGATATCTTTCCCCCCTGGGCCTCGAGTACGCCTGAGAGCGCGGTGAGCGACGGGTACTCCGGCGTGCCCTGGAGGGTGAGATGCTCCAGAAAGTGCGCCATGCCCCACTCATCATCCTCCTCGAAGGCTACGCCGTCGTGGAAGGACACTATCAGGGAGAAGGTATTGCACTGCGGGAGGCGGGCGAAAAGGGCAGGCACGGGCTCCCTCTGGAAGGTGACGGTCCCTTCTGCCACCTCATACATGCTTCGGGCTCCCCCCGCCGCAGGAGGCCTCCTTTTCGACGCGGTACAGGCAGTAGGGGTTGTCAAAGGCATTTCCCGTCGAGGAAAATGCCGTCACCTTGCACCCGCCGCGGCAGTCAAGCTTCTTGTCGCACTCGCTGCAGTATCCTGCGAGATCATCAGGATTGAAATAGCGGTTGAGCTTGAAGAGGGACCGGTCTTCCCAGAGCTCCCCGAGGGGCCTGGTGCGGATGTTGCCCTCCCTGAACTCTCCCGGCAGCGAGAGACACCCCTTGAGGGTGCCGTCTGATTCAATGCCCAGAACCCAGCGGCCGGCATGGCAGCCTTTCCATGGCTTGTCCACGATGTCGCGGCACGAGTAATAGCCGAGGTTGTCGCCTGCACAGACAAGCATATCCCTCCCGATGCGGGCTTTCTCTACAAAGGCAGCCACGCGGGGAAGCTCAGAGGGCTCGAGGACCGATTCGCCATGCTCCTTCATCCTCCCCGACAGAAAAGTCACCTGGATCTGCCAGAAATCCATGGGCACGCCCCTGAAGACCCGCTCCATCTCGTCAAGGGCATCAAAGTTATACCGGGAGACATGGGTGACGACACCCACGGCAATACCTTTCTCCTTGGCACGCCTTGCGCCCCTGAGGGCCCTCTCGTACGAGCCTGGATGCTGCCTGATGTGATCATGTATCTCGGCGGTGCCGTCGATGGAAAGGCCTATCCTCCTCAGAGGGGTGGCCAGGATCTTCTCTATATTCTCTTCCAGATAGTATCCATTGGTAATCATGTAAGGATCGATGCCTTTTTCTCTGAGGCGGTGGGCAAATTTATCCCAGTGGGGGTGCATGAGAGGCTCGCCTCCCGAGAGGGTAAGGACCTCGCATCCAAGCCCGGCAAGGTCGTCAATAAGCTTAAGGCTCTCTTCCAGTGTGAGCTCATTCTCGCGGGGAGCGCCGGCAGGGGTGCCGCAGTGAAGGCACTGAAAGTTGCAGCGCTTGGTGAGCTCCCATCCGACTATCTTGGGCTTAAAAGGAAAACTCATTGGGGTGTCTTGTGCTCCTTTCTTCTTGTGGCCATCAGAATCCACCACACCACGAGCGTGCCCGCGATGATAAGGAGGCTTCCTGCCGTGGTGATATGAACGTATTTCACATAGTCGAGGCACAATCCTGCCAGGAACATCCCCGTTCCCGCCACAACGTAAAAAAGGGAGCTGATGCTTCCGAATATTTTTCCCCTCAGCTCCTTGGGCGGGAGCTCCATGAGAAGGGTATTGAAAAGGACGCTCGAGATGCCGTCGCCTATCCCCCCGATAGTGATGGAGAGGAGAGATATGGCCTTCTCTCCGGTAAGGAATGTCCCTCCCATGCCGCAGGCCATCAGGATGGTGGCGCCGCAGAAGAGATTATCGGTGCGAATCGCGGTATTCTTTCTCAGGTAAGTGACCAGCAGTGATCCCAGGAAAGTCCCGCCTCCCCAGAAAGCGATAAGATAGCCGTAAAAGCTCCCCTGACCCATGGGAACGCTTGCGGCAAATACTGGCATGATAGTGTTGTAAGACCCGCTTCCTAGGCCGTCAAGGACACGCAGCAGCGTGAAGGTGAGAAGAACCGTGGAACCCGCAAGAAAGCGGAAGGTGTCCCGGAGCTCGTCAGCTACCGAAGTCTTCACCTGCTCCTTTGCTTCCCCGGTCCTTCTCGCTCCATGGCTGATGAGGAGCAGTGTTGCTACGGAGAAAAAAAATGTCGCCGAGTCAATGACAAAGACAGCCTTATAACCCCAGAACCCGATGAGGACTCCTCCAATGGCGGGTCCGAAGACCGTGATGACGGAGTAGGACATCCTGCTGAGGGAATTGCTCGCCAGGATATCATCCTTTTTGACAATATCGGGCACCAAGGCGCCGCTTGCGGCGAGGTAAATCTTGTCGAGGGAGGAGAGGATAAAGCCGATGATGAAAAAGGCCGCCAGGTTGTCTGTCACCACGAAGGCGAGGACCGTCACAGCCCTCACGGCATCACAGAGGATCATGATGATTCTCTTGTCGTAGCGGTCAGCGAGGATGCCGCCGAGGGACCCGAAAAAGAGGGCCGGCAGGATGCGGATCAGGAAGAAGGTTCCCAGAATCTTTCCTGAGCCCGTCAGGTGGTAGATATAGGCATTGAGTCCCACGAAGTTGATCCAGGTGCCAAGGCTTGAGACTGACTGGCCGGACCAGAGGAGGGCGAAGTTTCGGTTTTTCAGCAGGATATTCATGGCGGGAAAGCTTTCAGCGTAGTCAGAAAATTACCCACAGAGCGCGAGAAAAAAGACCAACCGGGGGGTTGGTCTTTTTTGGGCTTTGGAAAAAAATCCTTCTAGCAGCCGCCGCCATCATCGGGAGGAATAATGTACATGGCGTGGATATCCTCTATGGTAATCATCTCGTTTTCATTCCAGAACATTCCGATACCCTCCTTTTTATAATTTTATAGTAATGATAATAATGCACCTACCAGCCGCCGTCGCTGGGAATCACATAGGTGGCGTGGATCTCTTCTCTTGTGAGCTCGTCATCTTCTCTCCAGAACATCCCGTGTATCCTCCTTCTTGGTAAATATTTTGGTAAATATTGCTGAATTTATTGATGCTGCTTATATTCCGCCGTCATCGGGGGGAAGAACATACATCGCGTGAATGTCGCATCTCTCAACTGTCTCGTTTTCGTTCCAGAACATCCTGTGTGCCCTCCTTTTATCGTTTTCTTATCTCTATCATAGCTCCCGGCGGGCACCACTATCAAGCACATTTTGTAACAAAATCGTTAACAGATTACCAGGTTCCCTTCCAGGACGAAAGACATTATATATCACAAAAATTGTTCTGTCAACACTATATTACCATTATTTTCTCCACTCACAGAAAGGAAATGAGCAGGCGTTACGGCACTCCGCCTGCTCATAATTTATCATACCCTCTTATACGCATTTTTTTTTGCGTATACGGGCTTATACTCATACCCTATTTTCCGTACTTTACCCCCTGAGTCGTGAGCTCCTGCTGTACCTTATTGGTAAGAACCGTGTCCAGGTTGTTCTCCATTTTTTCCTCGCGCATGTGTGAATAAGGGAGAGCGCCGCCCCCTGAGGCGCTGCCGGGCCCCAGGGATCCTGCCGGTGCTATGGGCTTTGCCATGCCCTTTGCCACGGCATCCTTCACTCCCTCTCTCCAGCTCGTGTCATCGCCGCTCCCCTTCACCGAGTAGTAGTCCTTGCCGGACTTGAGGCGGTAATAAGTGGCGCCGGTATCATCGACATACTGCTGGCGGTACGTGAGGTAATCGAAAGTGCCGCCCGTGGCCTGGGCAATGATCCTGAACTCGGACTCGCCATCCTCTTCTATGCCGCTGCAGCCGAGGGTATATATCTTGATCCCCCTGTCCTTTGCCGAAGAGGCCTCACTCTGGTAATCAAGGCCGTCGGAGTACTCGGTGTGGGGGCCTGCATCGCCTATCAGGAACAACAGCTTCCTGGTGGACTGGTTCTTGTCCCAGGGCATGTCGTTTATGGCGGTATGAAGAGCTTCTGCCACGCTCTCCTTGGTGTCGCCGCCGCCGTCGGCATTGATGGTGTTCACATAGCTCTGGAACTTCTGGATGTCAGAGGTGAACTCAAACTTCTTCACCACGTAGTCATCGCCCCTGTCCCGGAAAGCCACAAGGCCGAAGCGCACATCGGGAACGGGCTGGCCGCTCTTTATCTTGGCCATCATGTCCTTGATCTTGTCCTGGACCACCTTGATCTCATCGGCCATGCTCCCCGTGCTGTCTACGACAAAGACCACATCAATGGCAGGCCTTGACGCCGTGGGCACCACGACTATGGTATGGGAATGAAGTTTCTCGTAGAAAAGGTAGCCGAACACAAGGAGGGCAAGCATCGCGGGGACGAGAAAGGCCTTGCGGTAACGGTGGGTCACAAGGTGGGCTGACTGGGTGATAATGGCGGAGACGGGCGCCTGCTCTTTCCGGGGGGCCTGGAGGGGCTCACCATGGACAGCGCACACGGTGGCTCCTGCCGGGTGGACCCCCTTGCACTGGGGGCACTCAACCGCTATCCTGGTACCGCAGGACTCGCAGTAGACTGAGCTGCGGGGATTCTCCGTATGGCATTTTCCGCAGCGGTTGACAGCCCGCTGCACGCCAAGGGTCCCCTCGGCGTCGATATACTCGAGCTGGTTGCCACATCCCGCGCAGTGGAGCTTCCCGTCGATTTTGCTTCCGTCATGGCACACCGGGCAATTTTTGGGCTTGAATCCCATGGCCATCCCTCCTTACCTTTCCGTGAGCTTTGGACTTCTGTAGAATATAGTAGCGAAGATAAGAAAAATATTCCTTACCCTTATTATAATTTTTTTTTCATCCCGATACAACACTTAAAAGCCAGAAAAGATCCCTCCCGGGAAGAAAACTTTTTCTCATCAAGAAGGATTTATGGAAAGCCATGATGAAGTATGTGCTGCCCTTGTGACCAATGCCCCTCTTGCAAGGAACAACAGCACCAGGGTAAACGGCTCCCCGGAAGCAGACTACCCGATCGCAGATGATCTCAATTTTGCCCTTGCCGAAAGCCTTTTTAGAGCATGTCACACCATGATACAGCAGGTTATTTTCTCTCTATATCATTAAAAGCGGAGGCGGTAAGAAATGAATTACAACGAGAAAGAGCTGAAATTGAAATACGGGCCCAATTACACGGGGGTGAAAGAGTGCCCCGTGTGCAAAAAGCAGACTCCCCACATTGTGACAAAGTGGAAAAGGGCGAAATCCAAGGACTCCCTCGGAGCCCGCGAGCTCAAGCAGGTGCCCGCCCAGATAGAATGCCTCTTCTGCTGGCAGAAAAACCAGGGGATGAGGGTTTATTGATCGCCGGTGCGAAGAATCCCGGACAACGATAATGACACCGAACCGCATCATCATCGGCTCAAGAGCGAGCACGCTGGCCCTGGTACAGGCGGAGGAAGTGATAAGTGCCCTCAGACTGCACCATCCCTCGCTTGAGATAGACCAGAGAAAAATCACCACGAAGGGCGACACCATCACCCATATCCCCCTCTCCAGAATTGGTGACAGAGGGCTCTTTGTCAAGGAGCTCGAGCGGGAGCTCCTGGAAGGCACCATTGATATAGCCGTGCACAGCATGAAAGACCTCCCTTCGGGGCTTCCCCCGGGCCTCGCAATAGGAGCGGTCCCGCGGCGGGAAGACCCCCTGGACTGCCTGGTCTCATTGAAATACGGGAGCTTTCAGGAACTCCCCCGGGGCGCTACCCTGGGCTCCGGAAGCCTCAGGAGGAAAGCCCAGCTTCTCGCATACCGCCCTGACCTCCAGTTCATCGATATGAGGGGGAATGTTCCCACCCGCATCGAAAAGATGTCCCGGATGGGTCTTGACGGCATCATTCTCGCTGCCGCAGGCCTCAGGCGCCTGGCAGTCACCGGTGCAGGAATAATCCCGCTTCCGTCGTCACTCTGCATCCCGGCCGTGGGCCAGGGAGCGCTGGCCCTCGAAATAAGGGATGATGACAAAACCGTGGAGGCGCTTCTTGCTCCCCTCAATGACCGCGAGTCATGGGGCGCCGTAAAGGCTGAAAGGGCTTTCATGGCCGCAATCGGGGGAGGCTGCCACATCCCTTCAGGCTGCCTGGCCGAACCAAGAGGCGGAGAGCTCTTTGCAGAGGCCTTTGTGGCCGCTTCGGACGGGAGCCGCCTGCTTCGGGAGTCACTGGGGGGCAGCGCCGAAACACCTGAAGAACTGGGGAATGCTCTTGCCCTGAGACTGATTGAAAGGGGGGCTCATGCCCTGATCGGCGGGCTCAACACCTGAGCAGGGCGGCCATGATGAATCTTCAAGAACAAGCACCCCTCAGGGGGAGAAAAATCCTCATCACCAGGGCTGAATCACAGGCTCATTCCCTTATAGAGGCTCTCACCGCAAGGGGAGCTCAGTGCATAGAGTTTCCCGTGCTGCAATTCAGCCCTCCGCGCGACAGGGGTCCTCTTCTTGAGGCGATAGCCCGTCTCTGCGAGTTTCACTGGCTGATCTTTACAAGCGCCAACGGCGTGGCCTTCTTCTTCGACGCCATGGGAGGAGCCGGGAGATTTCCCTCATCGGTCAGGATTGCCGTTATCGGCACAGGCACTGAAGAAGCGCTCCGCCACTATGGTCTTGAGGCCTCCATTGTCCCCCCGGTGTTCACCGCTGAAGGACTGCTGGAAGCCTTCAGCCGCGAGGAAGTAAAGGGCTCAAGGATTCTCATCCCCCGGGCAGCCGAAGCCCGGGAAGTGCTGCCCCTGGGCCTCAGGGAGCGGGGAGCTCATGTTGAGGTCGTGGAAGCCTACAGGACGGTGAAGGCCGCACCAGAGCTGGCTCCCGCACGGGCACTCCTCGAGGGCGGGGGCCTCGACGCCGTCATATTCTCAAGCTCTTCAACGGTGCGTTATTTCCACGATCTTCTGGGAAAGCTTGTGAAGCCTTTCCCTGAGAAGACCGCTATACTCTGCATCGGCCCCGTCACGGCAGAAACGGCAGAAGGGCTGGGGTACCATGTGAGCGGGACCGCCGCTCTACACACCATGAAAGGGCTTGAGGAGCTCTGCTGCTTCTTTTTCTCGAACCTTCAGAAAAAAAGCGGTTCCGGGGAGGGCGGCCCTGATTGTGGCACCGGGGGTTTTGTGCTATAATTACTCACATCGACGAAAGGTGCTCTGATGGAGATCGGTAAATCCATAGAATCGGCCCGCTTTACGGAGAAAGACGCAAGCACCCTCACTTCCCGTGAGATGGGGCTTCTTGCAGCCCGTTTTTTCCGCTATCTGATGCCATATCTTTCCACTTTTCTGCTGGGATGCTTTTTTGCGCTCCTCCACGCGGGCACGGCGGCCTGCCAGCCTTACTTCCTGAAAGTCCTCATCGATGACGTGCTCAGGAAGAATGATCTTGCGAAGCTGAAATGGCTCCTCCTTCTCATCATGGTCACGGCCCTCGTCAAGGGCGTCCTGATGTACGCCCAGGGCTACCTGATTGCCTATGCCGGCCAGAGCGCCGTGCGCTCCATAAGAAACGAGGTATATGGCCATGTCCAGATGCTTCCCCTCACTTTTTTCGAGAAATGGAAGACCGGCCAGATCATGTACCGCATCATCACCGACATCCACCAGATGACGGAAACGCTCACCTCCAGCATTCCCGTTGCCATAGCCGACTTCTTCATCTTCCTCTTCTCGGTGAGCGCCATGATCTACATGGACTGGAGAATGACCATCGTGGCCTTCGTAGCAAGCCCTGCCATTGCCTTCATCATGCACTACTTCGGTGCCCAGATCCAGAAGCACGTCGCCAACCTCCAGAGAGAGGTATCGCACCTCAACGCCATCATGCAGGAAAACATCAACGGCATCAAGGTGGTGAAGGCCTTCGGCGCCGAAGCCCGGGAAAAAGAGAAATTCAGCCACATCAACGAGAAGAGCTTCAACTCCGTGATGAAGTCGATCCAGTTCAGGCTTACGCAGACACCCCTTGTTGAGGTGCTGGGGACTTTCGGGATCATCATCATCCTGGGCCTGGGAGCCTACCTGGTCTCGGTGAGCCATTTCTCCACAGGCAATCTCATCGCCTTCTGCGCCTATATGCTCATCGCCACGAGCCCGGTAAACCGCTTCAGCACCACTTATGCCGATATCAGGAAGGGTATGGTCTCCGCCGTAAGAGTCTTTGAGATCATCGATTTTCCCGTGGAGACCAGAGACCGCGATGATGCCCTTGAAGTCTCACGCGTTGAAGGGAAGGTGGAGTTCCGCAACGTGAGCTTTGCTTACGAGGGCAGCAACTACGTGCTGAGAAACATCTCCCTTGTGGCGCATCCCGGCGAGGTAATTGCCATAGTGGGCCCCAACGGCTCGGGAAAATCAACGCTGGTGAACCTTATCCCCCGCTTTTACGAGCTTCGCGAGGGGCAGATACTGCTTGACGACATCGATATAAGCTCGATAAAGGTCCGGTCACTGCGCCGCCATATCGGCCTGATGCAGCAGGAGGTCATTCTCTTTTCGGGCACTGTGCAGGAAAATATCCTCTTCGGAAGCCCTGAAGCTCACCGTGAGAAGATGGAGGAAGCGGCGGCCCTCGCAAAAGCTGATGAATTCATAGGAGCTCTCAAGGGCGGCTATGATTTTGAAATCGGTGAAAGGGGAAACAACCTCTCTGGGGGCCAGCGGCAGCGGATATCCCTGGCGCGGACCCTCCTCACCAGCCCCACGGTCCTTATCCTTGACGAGGCCACCTCATCGCTGGATCAGAAGTCCGAGGCATCAATCTACGAGTCGGTGATGGAGCTCCGCAAGAGGAGAACCACCTTCGTGATAGCCCACCGCCTTTCGACAATCACCCGTGCCGACAGAATAGTGGTGCTCTCGAACGGTACCATCCTGGAGAGCGGCTCCCATAGCGAGCTTATTGCGAGGGGAGGGCTCTATAGAAAGCTCTTTGAAGCCCAGAAGGTTCTTGAGGAGGAACCGGTTTTACCACCACTCCCTTAAATGCCATGGAATGGTCTCCAAAGGGCTTTCAGCCTCGCGTCCTTCCAGGATGGTGATCTCAAGCATTATCATCTGCTGGTGGATGAGCTCCTCGCCGGCAAGATACTCAAACAGCTTGTGAAGCTCTGCCTCTTTCGTGTCGTGGGAGGCGAGCACATAGAAATGATGGGCTTCCTGCTCCTTCTGTGCGGCAGATCTCAGGATGTCGATCACGGAAGAGACCTCTCCGCCTTCAGCATCTGCTTCCCCTTTCCTCGAAGCGCTCCTGCATTTCTTCCCGCCGGAAAGCTCCCTGTAAAGGCTGTCAAGCTTTTCCCTGTGGAAGGCTTCCTCTTTTGAGAGGAACTGAAGCTTGTTCTTCAGCCCGGCATCCTGCACATGGCGCGCCATATGCCTGTAATTGTCAAAGGCATTCGCTTCGCGCTGAATGGCTATCTCCAGTGCTTTCAGTAACGATTTATCTTCTCGCGCGGTCATTACCATGGTTCACCTCCCTACCAAGATATTCATCTTACAGGAAAAAACTCTTCTTTTCTTATGTCCTCACCGTGTAATGGATCCAGAGGTTGAGCTTGCTCAGCAGAATGGAAGTGAAAAGAAAAAGCCCCCCCACCAGCTCGGGATGGTAGGCGCTGAGGCCCGGAAGGGCTGCAAAGAGGAGAAGAAGCACCACGCCGGTGAAGCCCGAGAGCTTGCTCGCCGTTTGAAAATGCTTCTCATTCTGAAGGGCCCTGTAGAGGCTTTTTACTTCCAGGTCATAGACATCGATGGTGCCGGAAAGAATGACTCCCGTACCGTCTGGGGCAAGGACCTTGTCCATATTGGAAAGCAGCACGATAACCGCATCAAGGGGCTTGTAATAGGAGGGCGAGCATTTCTTGAAGTGGTCGATACATACCATGAGCACCATGATGCGTTTACGCAGGATGTCCCTGTCTCTTTCAACGGGCTCACCGGCACTCCAGCTCTCACGGTACAGGATCAACTCCTTCTGGAGCTTGTGGACCTGCTGAATGACTTCTGCCTTGGAGGGGAATGCCACAAACTGCTCTGAAGAGGAGCCTATGGCTGCCACTCCCCCCTTCAATGAGGTAATGGCGGCCTCTGTCTGCATCCGCTCGAGTTCCCTGACCTTCTCTTCCGAGGAGACCGTGAGGGCTGCAGGCGAATCCCCGGGGGGAGGGCCCCAGAAAGGGTTCCAGACCTCTTTCTCACCGCAGGTTTCCTGTTGTTCCCGAGATCCCGTAATCCGCTTCAGATAGGAGAGGTTCTTGTCATTCCCGGGGGTCTCAGAAGCCATGGTGGCACCTCGATGAGAGCCAAAACCTATATGATACTCCTTATGAACGAGATGAACTGCTTTACCACGAATGGCTTGGCAAAGTAAGGGTTCCCTGCGCTCTTCAGAAAGCTCCTCGTGGTATTGTCAATGATGTCGCCGGTAATGAAGACAATCTTTTCAAGAAGGTGGGGCTTTTTCTTCTCTATGAAGGAGTATATCTGTATCCCGCTCACCACAGGCATTTTCACGTCAGAGATCACGAGGTCAAAGTCCTCGCTGTCAAGGACATCAAGTGCGCGCTCGCTGTCAGAGAGCGCCAGGACCTCGAAGCCTTCCGTAATGAGGGCATCATTGAGCATGGAAAGGATAGAGTCCTCGTCATCAATGAGCAGTATTCTTTTTGAGGAGATATCCTGTTGCGGCGTTTGAGACGAAGCGCTTTCCTTGTCCTGTGGCACTTTCATATCAGCAGTAAAGGTAGAGCGTATATGAGCTGCTCCCTTCTGAAGGCCTGGGATTTCCTTCCTGAGCGGAAGCTCAACGACAAACTGCGCCCCGCCTCCGGGCCCCTCTTCATAGTAAAGACTGCCGCCATGCTCCGAAATGATACCGTAGCAGATGGAAAGGCCGAGCCCCAGGGACTCCTTCTCGCCCCATGTGGAGAAGAAGGGATCAAAGATCTTGTCGCGGTGGGAGGGCGGCACGCCGGGCCCGGTGTCGCTCACCAGCACGCGGATAATACCATGCCGGCACTCTGTTTTCACCGTGATAACCTTCCCGCCCTGGTGATGCTTCAAAGCCTGGTGGGCATTATTGAGCAGATTGGTAAAAAGATGGAGCAGCTCATCGGGATTTCCCATCATTTCAAGGGCTTCCCCTGAAAAATCCGTGGTCACTTCTATCCCGTCGTATTTCAGGTAGGCAAGCTTGAGGCTTATCGCGTAATCAAGCACATCATGGATGTTTATGGACTCCCTCCCTATCTTCTGCAGATGGGAGAATGCGAGAAGCCCTTTCAGGATCCTGTGAGTCCGGTGGGCATGGGAGGAAACCACTTCCAGATCCTTTTTCATGGTCTCGGGGCACTCGCTGTTCTCCAGAAGAAGCTGGGTATAGCCGATGATTCCCGACAGGGCGTTATTCAGCTCATTGGCCATCGATACAAACATCTTGCCGAGCCCCGCCATCTTCTCTACATGGACGACGCGCTCTTTTATGAACTGGAGCTCCCTGGCGGTGTCGATTTTCCCGCCCGAAGCCCTGGTGAGCTGCTCATTGAGATCGGCAATGATGCTGTCCTTATCCTTGGTTACCTCTTCAGGCGCTCCCCCAGGCGAATCCCCGCCGGGGTGGGAAACTGGTGTATCTGGCAAGTGTATTTCCTCCTGATGGTCATTCTGAGTGTCTCACCCAAGAGCATAGCTGACGACATCACGGTGAATAATGCAATTTACCGTGTGCGTCAGCATATGAAGAACCTGGTATAGTATTCACCAATAAGGGCTCCATATCCTTTCACTTTTAAGTATAGCACACCGGGGCCCCCTTGTGAAAGGCCTCCCTCCCAAAAGTTCCCGGAAAGCGGGGGCCTCTTAACAAAAAGGGATATCCCTGCTATAATGGAGAGAGGAGAAAGCAATGAAGTCTGGCAGAGTACTTTTCATCATTGTGCTGCTGGCGGGAGCTCTGGGAGTGCTTCATGGCGCCGCTTACGGAGGCGCCACAATCCCGCTTGAAGCCGATTCCTCAGTGAGCGGCCACACCACGAGGGTAAGCTTTCCCTCCCCTTACGGCTACCTCACGGTGCTTGACATGAGCTCTCTTGTCACGAGGCTCCGCATCACCAGCGACTCCGGGTCCCAGACTTACTATGATGGAAAGCCCGCCCCGGGCCAGACAATCTCTCTCCCCCCCGGCGATTACCGCTTCTCCTGCTGGTCCAACTTCGGAGGCTCCATAACGGGCGCCGTCACGGTCCTTCTCTCTGACGGCAAAGATACCGTCAATTATGTGACCGGAAACGGGGGCTCTCCCTCATATGCATCGCCGGTGTACCCGCCGTACTCCTCAGGCCTCGGTTACGGGACATATCCTCCAGTCTGCGGTGTCTCCGGATACGGCGTGACCAATACTTATATTCCCCCTTATAATTCCTTCATCTGTGGCAATCCGGGAGGCTGGGGACCTTACGGTTATCAATATTACTGCGGGACTCCCCCCGGCTTCACGGGCAGCATCCTGGCACCTTACAACTCTTTTTACTGCGGCACTTCCTATGGCTTCGGGCCTCACGTGTATCCTTACCATAATCCTCCCGGCTTCTCTGGCAGTATCCTTCCCTCTTACGGCTCATACTACTGCGGGTTCCCCGGGGGAGGCTTCTGGAACAACACCTATGGCTCTTATTCCAATTTCAACTGCGGGATCAGGATCAACGCCATTATCAATATACGCTGAACAGCCGCCTGACTCTCCTGTGTTGCAGGTAAAACGTGACAATTTGACGTAATACTATCTTACTACCTATACCTTACCACAGGGGGAAAGAAAATGGCTGAAGTAGCACGAAGCAAGAGAACTTCACGACGGCGCTACTGCCCCGGCCCGGAGAAGTTCGTGGAACTGACGGCGCTTGTGGTGGAAGAAGCGGAGAAGACAAGGGTCATCAAGTGGGAAGGCTGCGAAGCCCAGAACTGGTGCGGGAAAAAATGCAACATGTTCTACGACGCCCAGACAGCTGATTTCATATCCTTCTCTGATACGCAGCTCAAGGAGCTCTGACAGGAACTCATCTCAAGGGGAAAGCCTGTCTGTCTCAGTGAGCCTAATCCTCCCCGTGATCCCCTTTACTGAGATGGTAAAGATCTTCGGCGAGGCGCTGCTATTGAATGAAACCGTGTAATCGCAGGCCGAGGTGCAGTTCGAATAGAAGGTCATATAATCAGTATGCCCATAACCTGCCTGCGTATATGAATATGACGTTACCGAGATTCCCGCTCCATACCCTACCTCCTTGTAGGCCCTGTTGCTGCTGTCCCTGATGGTATAACCTCCCTGATAACGGGCAGGCCACCTTGCGAGATCCACGGTGATATCGCTGGCATTTTTGAGGGCAATGCTTTTTGCATACTCGATGTCGGCAGCGCATTGCCTTGCCGTAAGGCGCAGCTCATAATTGAGCCTGCTTCTGCGATATGATGAAAGGGCCAAGGCGAGAATGATGCCGATTATGCCTATCACTACAAGCAGCTCGGCAAGGCTGAAGCCCCGTTTTCTCTTCATCTTTTCCTCATCATGGCCCATGGCGGATCACTGCTTTTTCCGGCTTTTGATCACCGGGAAAGATGACGTAGGCCTCGGCATTGGGGTCTACGTAGATCTGCATGCCGTCTGTATCTTCCCGGACAAGGTGATAATCTGCCGGGACACGCGACCTGTCCACCTTCCTGGGCTCAGGAGATGGCACAGGTGAGGGCTCCCGAGGTAAAGGCTCACTGTCATATACGACAGTATTCACATGAGGCTGCAGGGGGATTTCCATGCCGGGCATTGAAGGGAGGGCCCTGCCGGCGCTCTCTGCAGGCGGCCCTTCTCCCTCTTTTCCCGTCATGGAGGGAAGGGATCCCCCTCTTTGCCCCTCTTTCAAGCCGAGCGAGGCATTAAACCAGAGGCTGCAGAGATAGAAGAGCACAAGAAATACTGCCGCTCCTGCGAAAACAAGGAGCTGGCGAGGATCGTCGCCTGAAGGCTTATTTGCTCCGCTCTCTGATAATGCCTCCCTCTGCTTGCCGGCTGTGGCAACATATGCCTCTGCCTCACACACCAGGTCACTGAGGGGAGCACCAGCCTTTGCAGGGTGTTTTCCATCATATTCATCCATGGCGGGACCTCTTTCTATTTCAATGAAGCATTATCATCAATGCCAAAGATCTTCATCTTTCCCGTCACGGGAAAATTCCTTGGAGACTGGCTGAGGAACCTCGTATCAAAGATATAATGCTCGATATAGCCATTGGAGGGATTGGCAAAAATGCCTGCCGATTTTGCGATGCACCCTCCATGAAGAGTCATGTTCACCTTTGGATGGGCACTTAAGTCCTTCGCCTTGAAGGCGCCGGAAATTGCAAGAATGCTGCCATAGATCTCTATATCGCCGGAAGGATGATCCACATACACATTTTTTTCAGACACAAGGCCCAGCATGTCACTGCTTCCATTGCTATAGGTGATATCACCCAGAATATACATGTCACCGGCTGACGCAACGGTCATCTTTCCCTTGATGGTGCTCTGCTCGAGATAAAGCTTCCCGTTCACGTGGACCGTCGCATCGGCAGGCAGCTCGGGGTCCGGCTCAGGCGTGAGAAGGGCACCTGATCCTGCGTTTTTTCTTACCTGATACCTGCAGATATCGCCATCCATATAGGTCTTCATATAGTAGGTATTGCTTGCAGGCCCTGCCGGATTTATGCTTATGTCGGCAGCGTTCTTGATCCCCGCGGTACTGAGGGGGAGCTTGATCTCGGGCTGGGCGCACGAAAAGGAGAAATCCGTCGAGCCGGCCATTGCCGCCGGGCCGTCGGTCCAGGTGCTCCAGGTGCTTGACGTGGAGTTCATGGGGCAGTAAAAGTGGGAAAGGCTGGGATCGGAGAGGTCAAAAAAACTGCCGGCATACTGTTTCTTGAACTTATAGCTGCCCAGAGCCCTGCTGAGCGCCCACCCCTCATCGGCATTCCTGCCGCCTGAATAGGTATTGACATTTGCGCAGGTGACTGCATAAGCATACTGGGGATGGCCGCTCATGGTGAAGATGCCGTTTGTGTGCACGGGCCCGTCGAAAGTGTTCCCCGTGGCCCAGTAGCCGTATTCATAATCGGTGAAATAAGCGAACTTGGCAAAGGATTCCGTGGAAACCCATGCGGTGAGCAGGCGCTTTGCCCCGTCAGATCTTCCCACGGAGGTCGCATACCAGTATTTTATGCAGGATGTGGGATTCGTGACCTTGGCGAGGACTGTCACATGGTAGGTCCCCGATATGCCCCGCATTGAAACACTGACAGGCGAGGCCTCACTTCCCACGCCTGCCCAGAACGCATTTCCCCTCAGCTCCGCCAGACTCCTGTCTATGCCGATCCTGGCCATGTAATATGCTTTCGCGGCACTTACCAGGGAAGAGGCAGTGCGGGACTGTGAGGTGATGACGGCGAGAATCCCAAAGGCAATAACGGCAATAAGAGCCATGACCACAAGAGTCAGGGCAAGGGCACTCCCCTTCTCACTGGTCGCTGTCCGCGGCAAAGCAGTAATATCTGTATAATGCATGAGACTCCCCCCCTTTCCTCTCAGCTTGAAGGGATACACACCACGTTTCTTATGGAAAATACCTCTGAGCCCGGGCCGGTGCCCTCGGTACAGGTCAGGGTAAGAGTGACAAGGTCAGAGCCCGTGAGGGTCGCTGAAAAGGTGAATAATCCATCTTCGGTTTCTGCCACCGTCGCATCAACGGTGGATATGAGAGCTCCCGAGGTGGTGTAGAGCTTCACCTCCCGGTGCATCTCCCTGCCGCTCACCGACACGTAATAGCGCACCACCTGGTAATTGGCGGGATCCGCAGGGTTGAATGAAGCCGCGCAGGGGTCATACACTCCCCTCCGTGGCACATTGAAGGTCAGCTGTGCCGACGTGCCCCCCACAGAAGAGGGAGCAAGCACCGCCGTGGAAGGCGGAACGGGTGAAAGAGACCGGTACCCCGTAGAAGATTCGTTCACTACCGCGGTCCTGAGCTCCGTGGAAATCACTTCATTGATGGCCATGACATTTCTCTGGGCATTCACAAGCCTGTCACTTCTTGTCATGGAGCGGAGGGCCATGGTGAGAATCGCCAGCAGTGTTGTTGCAAAGAGCGCAAAGAGCACAACAGCCACCATTATCTCGGAGAGGGTAAAGCCACTGGAATGCCTTCTCGCTCTTATCATGCCATCTCCTATTCAATATAATGCGATCCTGCAAGCTGCACTTCTCTCACGCTCCCTTTCTCGATCCACCGCACCTCAACAAAAATGAGCTGGAGCATGCTGTTGTCAGTGGGGACTCCAATGAAGCGACGGTATCCGCCCGAACCGGGGAGGTCTGAAGGATAATCCACGGTGTATAGGGTCTCTGAGAGGGCGGCCTTCTCAGCTATCACCTGGTTCAGCTTTTCCTGGGCAAGCGTGGAGCCTTTATGAAGGTTCCAGCCTGCCAGGGAAAGCCTCAGCATAAAAGGAAAAATCCCCACGATGGCCAGGATTCCTATCGTGAGGATGGTAAAGGCGATGAGCACTTCGGCGAGGCTGAAGCCTCCTTTATTTTTCAGCGTACGCATGCGCATTTGCGTTACTCCTTCCAGGAAAGATCATCGTCTGATTCTCATCCGCCGCGCCAATAAAGCCTCTCATCTATACTATAACGCTGAAGAGGGATCTCATCTATCGTTCCGGGGAACTATTACTCGAATATCAAAGGAAGTAAAAAAATAGGCCAAAAGAAGTACGGCATATTTTTTTGTGAGTATTTTTTGCCTTTATTTAGTCTTTTGGCAACACTTGAGAACAATTTACCCATTAAAGGAGTTCCCTGCTCTTGCCCTCGAAAAGAGATAACGATTGGACTGTGACAGAGAAAACAATGAATGAAAGCACCGCAGCACCATCTTCACCAGACCTGCTTGATGCCGACGAGAGAGAGGTGCTTGCCTCCCTCGCACAAGAAAAGCACTGCACTGCCGGCAATTACCTCTTCTCAGAGGGTGATGATGCCTCTGCCTTGTACTATATCACCAGCGGTACTTTACAGATAATAAAAAAGGCAAAAGGCTTCCCCGACGAGGTCCTCTCGCTCCATGGCCCCGGCGAGTTCGTAGGTGAAGTGATGGCATCGGGCCAGGCAAAAAGGTTCACATCTGCCCAGGCCCTCGCAGATCTTACCGCCCTGGAGATCCATCACGGGGACCTCGAGGGTCTCATAGCGGAAAAGCCCTCGACAGGCGTGAAGCTTCTCGGGTGCTTCAGCGGCCGCCACAATGACTCCGATTATTTCAGGCTCAGGATGCTGGAAAAGAAAAACGAGCAGATCCTGCGCTCTTACGAGGAGCTGAAGGAGACCCAGGAGGAGCTTATGAGGCAGGAGCGCCTCGCCGCCGTGGGATGCCTCGCCAGTAAGATAATACACGACATTAAGGGCTCCGTTACGCCCCTCAAGGTCTATTCAGAGAACCTGGAGATGCTCTCGCCCGAGGCGCAGCGCTTCGGCATCGAGGCCATCAAGCACTCCATCAACAGGATCGTCAGGATATGCGAAGAGCTTCTCGAGTACGTGAAAGGCACCCCCCTCGCCCTCAGAAAAGCCCGCCACCCTCTCAGGGAGTTCATAGAGAGGGAGCTTGAGCATGTGAGGGATCTCTGCGCAAGGAGCACAGTCGCCATCACCACGGAATATGGCTACGATGGTCCGGCCTTCTTTGACGACGAGCAGATGGGGAGGGTCCTGCAGAACCTCCTCCTCAATGCCTGGGACGCCATGCCCGACGGAGGGACCCTCACGGTAAGCACGGCCCTCAATGACTCCATGATCTCAATAGAAGTAAGCGATACGGGCGTCGGCATCGCAGAAGGACAAAGAGAGAGAATCTTTCTCCCCTTCGTGTCAATAGGCAAGAAAAAAGGCACGGGCCTGGGCCTCACCATATCGAAAAAAATTATAGAGGAGCACGGCGGCACCATAGAGGCGAGAAGCACACCGGGAAAAGGCACGGCTTTCCTTATCGGTTTTCCCGCCGTTACTTCTTCACCTTCGCAGCCGTGGTGACCATGCGCTCTATAAGTTCCAGGGCTCTTGTGGTTTTCGAGGCATCGGCCTTGACTATGAAAGGCATCAGGGCCTTCCCGTCAGGGGCGAGAACTGTCACATACCGCCAGTAAAGGATCTCATCATTGCTTAACCACGAGGGGATAATCTGCCCCCCTCCCATATCGGGAGCCGAAGTGGCCACTTTCCCCGCCACCACCTTTTCATCGCCCCCTTTGGGATCCATCACGACGAGCTCGGCGCCTCCGTCAGCCTTGCGCACCGCGATGAGCCTGGAAGAATCGGGGCTCACCGCCACAAAGCCCGAGGCATTGCTGAAAAGGGAGGTGAAGCCCTTGGAGGTGAAATCATAACGGTAAAGGCTCTGCGAGGAGCTTTCCTTTCCGGGCGGGGCATCCCGGGAGGGGGCTCTTGCCACCAGGTACACGGCCTCGCCTGAAGGTGCCACGTCAAGCCACTCCATGTTGACGGCTTTCGCCAGGGATGTCACGTCGCCGCCGGGAATGGCTATTTTCACAAGCTCACCGCGGTACGCCCCCGTATCCTTCTCTTTTTCCTGGAGGTTGAAAGCGACGAGGGATTTCCCGTCGGGCATGAAATGGTGAATGAGCGCCATGTTATCCTTTTCCAGCTTTTTTTCACCTGTACGGGCATCGATGACGGTGAGGCGCGGGATGGTCTCGCCGCCCTCCTTCTCAGCCTCCTTCTTGGGCTCCTTCTCGTCAATATTGAGGTTCAGGGAGGTAACAAGCTCGGAGACCGAGATGGAGCTCCCGTCGGGGGACCATGTGCAGTACCCCATGGTGTTCGGGGCCTTGTAAAGGCTCTTTATCCCCTTTCCGTCAGGAGCGATGAGAAAGATCTCGTTGCTCACCACGTAGAGAAGCCTGTCTCCCTTTGGAGACCACTGTACCCAGGAGGGAGGGCCTCCTTCCGAGGAGTCATAAATCTGGAGGGCCTTCCCCTTCTCGCAGTCCATGAGAAAGATCCCCTCTCCGCGGGGGAGGGCAATCCTCCCGTCGGGCCCCACGCTCACCGCCGAGGGAAAGCATCCCGAAAGGCATAAAATGACTCCTGTCAGTAAAACAAGCCCCAATGACCATCTCATCATGCTATCCTCCTGCCACCATGTGGATGGCGTCAACGGTATCGCCCTGGCTGACCAGGGTCGTGGCGTAGCGGTCTTCCGGGATCACGATCCCGTTTATCCTTACAATAATCATGGGATAGGTAAAACGGCATTCCGCCAGCAGCTGCTGGACAGAAAGCTCCCCTTCAATGTTCACAGGCCGCCCGTTTACCGTCACCATGCCTTTTTCCTCACTACAGGTGCTTTCTCACCAGTTCCACCACGTCAGGGTAATCAATGTGAAGCCTCTTGAGGGTCTCAATGGTCGGCACCCCGCGGGGCGACCATCCCCGCCTCCTGTAGACGGCGTCAATAAGCTTCTCATACTGCTCCTCGCGGTAGGCGCGGAGGATCTTCATCTTCTCCCCGGTGCTCTTCCCTGCCGGATCGACGCCCGCTTTCTCCTTTATCTGCTCGTCATAGCGGGAAGCCCTTGACTCATACTCCTCGACGGTGACGGGACCCACTGAGCGGTAAGGGATGGTGTCATGCTCCCTCCGCCCGTAGCCGAGCCTCAGGTTGAAGACTCTCTGGAAGTTATAGACTCCCTCGGACATGGTAATGATGTCCTGCTTGGTTATCTCCCTGCCCGTGACGGCCGAGAAGATATCGACATAGTTCTGCACATGCTCGGGCACCTTGTGGGGCTCGTCGGTCGTCTTGTTGTCGGCGGGGCTGATGTCGTTCCACGGGAGCTTGCAGAGGCCGTTGAGGCCGAACCAGGTGCGGAACATGGGAAAATAGTAGAGGGCCTCGGCTTTGTCCTCAAAGGTGGGAAGCTGATTGTTCACCATGTCCATGAAGATAAGCCAGGCCTCGTCATGCTGGGGCCCCTTGTTGGTGAGGCCGTAGCCTCCCTGCTGGGCCAGGGACTCCTTGCTCAGGTATTGCGAGTATTCAAGCCCCTTGCACTCCATGCCTATATCCTGGAGGAACTTCCCGTCGGCGCCGTATTTTTCCACGAACAGCTTTTTGAGATTTCTTATGCCCAGGCCAGCGATTTTCCCGAATCCTTCGCCCCTTCCCATCTGGTGGAGCAGTTCCAGGGCCGCCCCGATGGTGCCGAAGCGAAGCTCCAGGCCGCCGGTGATTTCCTTGGTGAGAATGCCGTTTTCGTAGCAATCCATGAGGAACCCGCAGATGGTGCCGAAGGAGATGGTGTCTATGCCGTAGGTGTCGCAGTAAAAGTTGTTCTCAAGCACATAGTCAACGTCAAAGATGCCGCAGTTGGAGCCCACGCCGGCCACCGTCTCGTACTCAGCGCCGTCAACGGCTACCTTATGGCCCTTGTACGGCCCCGACTTCAGCTCAAAATTGTCAACGGTCTTGCTGCACGCCAGGGTGCAGCCATACCAGCAGCCGTCGTGTTTGCCCAGGGTGTACCGCGCAGTCCAGTTGGGGCCCGCCAGGTGCTTTGCCTCAGGATCTGAGCCATACCTGAAATTTCTCACCGGGAGCAGGTCGTAGTCATTCATGATGGTCACGAGGTAGGGGGTGCCCACGGTGCGCATATTGCACTGGTACTTGTCGTAATCGTGGATCTCCTTGTGGAGCCTGGCCCCCGCGCTGGCTATTCTCTTCCAGTCGGCAGGGTGGTTGGAGTCCCCTTTCACGCCGGGGTACTTCACCACGAGGGCCTTGATCTTCTTGTCCCTGAATACGGTGCCTATGCCGCCGCGGCCTGCCTGCTTGTACCGGACATATTTCCTGTTCACATCGTAAAAACTGAAGTTCAGGCACCCGATGAGGGTCCCCTCGGCGCCTTTCCCCGCCGAGACGACGGAGATGCTCCTCTTGTCTTGTTCATCGTCGGCATACATCTCGGTAAGCTGCTCTCCCAGGATGTGGGAGTTCACCTCCTCGAGGGGGGCTTCCTCGATGGTCACCTTGCCCTCCTTGCCATCTATCACGACGATCACTTCGGAAGAGGCTTTGCCCTGTAATTCAATGGCATCAAATCCCGAGAACTTGAGAAGGGGGCCGAAATAGCCTCCCACATTGCTGTCAATCGGGATGTGGGTGATTGGTGAAATGCTCACCACAAGCGATTTCCCCGAGCCGGGATAGGTGGTGATCCCCCCGATGGGCCCCGACGAGATGATTATTTCGTTTTCAGGGTCATTCCACTTCGTGGTGTCCTTCACGGCGTTCCAGAGGAGCCAGAGCCCGAAGCCCCTGCCGCCGATGAAGGTCTCCTTCATCTTCTCAGAGACGGGGCGGCTCTCAATCTTATTCTCCCCTACATTCACATACAAAGTCCTTCCCGTATATCCCTTGTTAACGAGTCCCTTTTCATAGGGAAACTCTGCAAGCACCTTGTGAGCCTTTTTCATTTCAGCCACGGTGAGGATAGCCATTTCTCTTACCTCCTTGTTTCTCTTGTGGGACCAACCCTATGCCCCGACCAGTTCCTTTTCCTCGACAAAGAGCGCGTCGGCAGGGCAGGCCTTGACGCAGGCGCCGCAGGAGATGCACTTTATCGGCTCATAGAGATCCTTGTGATAAAACATCACTGACGTGGGACAGAAGCCCACGCAGGCAAGGCACCCCACGCAGACCTTCCTGTTCAGGAGCACGTTGCCGTTTTTCGCCCGGTAAAGGGCCTGCACGGGGCACACGTTGATGCACTCACCGCACTGCACACAGGCCTTCAGGGCAATCTTCCCCTCAGCATCGCGCGTGACATGAAGGGCCGCCTTCTCCCGGTCATCATCCTTGAAATACAGCCGGGCACAGGCCTTTTCACATTCTCCGCATTCCGTGCACGCCTCGCTTCTTATCTGAAGCACTTTCATATACTCCGCCTCCTTTTCTCTCCCCGGGGATACCGTAGGTCTCTTGCAGGGGATTCATCGTGCGAATACTGCACAATTATAAAATAAGGGCCGCAAAAAGTCAATAAAAGGAGGAGAGCACTATGAAGGAGTGTCATTGGCCGGAAAGGAAGTTCTTACCTCACTATCCCTGACCGACACGGGGGAAAAGGAATGGAAGAGCAGAAAAAAAGGGGAGCCCCGTGGCTTCTCGTCGCGCTCATTGCACTCATCGTGGCCTTGCTCAGGGCTCCCATGTGGTATGCACCCCTTACAAGAGATGAAGGCATCTTCGGTATCATTGCCCAGGACTGCCTGAAAGGATATCTTCCCTTCACCACCCTCATGGAGAACAAGGCACCCCTTCTTTTTTACCTCTATGCCATCCCCCTCGCCTTCACGAACCCCGATAACTACGTGGCCATAAGAATATTTGCAACCCTGATCTTTATGGGAAGTGCCGTGCTGCTCTTCATCTTCGCCCGCACCTTCATGAGCGACAAGGGCGCCCTCTTCTGCTATACCCTCTATGGCCTTTCATCTCTTGGCACAGGCATCGAGGGATTCATAGCCTCGTCGGAGCTTCTCATCACTCTGCCCCTCATCGGATCGCTCCTCTTCCTCTCAAAGGGGGAGAAAGGCCGCTCCTTGTTCCTGAGCGGCTTCTGCCTCGGCGCCGCCACCATGATCAGGCAGACCTCGGTGCTCTATTTCGCCTCCCTCCTCCTCTGCCTGGTGATTATCCCCATCAGCGAAAAAAGAAAATTCTCTCTGAGGCCTCTTCTCATGGCTTCCGCAGGCTTCCTGGCGCTCCCTCTCTTTTTCCTGATTCTCTACGCGGCAAAGGGGGCGTTGCTGGATCTTTATACCGGGACCGTCATCTGTGCGCTGGCCTCCAGGGAGACTCCAGCGCAGAGCCTGGGAGAGAGGCTTCTGTCATTTTTCCAGATGAGCAAAGGAGCAATAATAGAAAATCCCCTCACTTTCTTGATGGCAGTGCCCGCTTTCATTGTCTTTGTCTTGAAATGCAGGGATCTGCGGACAAAGGTTCCTGTCATTCTCTTCTTCTGCGCCTCGCTGACCGCCATAAACCTGACAAGGACTTTCTGCCCGAAGAACTTTCATCAATTACTTCCTTTCTCGGCTCTTCTCGTGGCATGGCTCTTTGATCTTATCACCTCATCACCACGCCGTGCATTCCGGCTGACGGCCTATGCTGCTTCACTGCTGATGCTCGTTGTTTTTTTCTGCAGGATCGCCCCTTTTCTCCCGGGAGCACCTCCGCCGGGAAGAGCGCTCTACCTCACCATCATGCCGGAATCATTTGTGGACGCCAGGGAAATAGGAATAGCCCTCAGAAACGCGACAAAACCCCATGAGGCAATCCTGCTTTATGGTGTCGAGCCCGAGATGGTCTTCTTCACCCTGAGACCCAATCCCATGAAGCACCAGCTTCACTTCTTGCTTTTCCTCTCCGGCAGTCACCGGAAAGGTGACCGTTCACTCACGGGATGGCTCATGAAGTTCCAGAGGGAAAACCTGGAAAAAATCAGGCAGAATCCCCCGAGATTCATCGTGCTGTCGGCGCCCCTTTTTACCTATGACAAAGAGGTGTATTACCTCCCGGACCGTATAGATAAGATGGTGGCGGTACAGTACCGCCTGAGAGGCACCTTTGGAGTGTACCATATCTACAAGCGTGAAGACAGGAAGTGAAGACAATGAAGAAGCCAGTCCCCTTCGTGGAAAACAGGATCCTTTTCGGCCATGCAACGGCGGAGGCCCTCGTGGCCGCGGAGTTTGACGGGAAGCGCGGAATAGAGCTCTTCTTCAGGGAAGGCGCCTTATTGAGAAGCGAAAAGACCGAATTTGATCCCTTTATTCTCGTGGAAGACGGTGCATTTCTTGAAAAGGACGGAAAATCTCTGAAGAAGATCAGGCTGGAAGGGCCCCATGAGCTTCGCACCCTCCTGCTGTTCCCCTCCTGGAAGGAAAGGGAAAAGGCCTTGAAAGAATTGAAAAACAGCGCTGGCGCCGCGCCAGGCTCGTCGCGGGCACCCTTCTATTCGCCCCCCGATGCGGTGCACCAGTTTCTCCTCACGTCAGGCACTACACTCTTCAAAGGCTTCGGCTTCAATGACATCGTGAGGATGCAGCTCGACATAGAGACCTGGTGTGATCCCAATTATGAGTTTCCCAATGCGAAAAGGGACTCCGACAGGATAACAGCCATTGCCCTCTCGGACAACAGGGGCTATGAAGAAGTGCTGATGGGCACTGCAATGGACGAGGCGGCCATGCTCAGAGAAATGGTGAAAATCATCAAAGAGCGGGACCCCGATGTCATAGAAGGGCACAATATCAACAAATTTGATTTTCCCTATATAGAGGAGCGCGCAAAGAAAGCGGCCATCCCCCTCGCCGTGGGAAGGGACGGGAGCGCGCTGCGCTCCCACCCTTCACGGATGACCATCGCGGAGCGGAACCTGCAGTTCCCGAAATACGAAATTTACGGGAGGCACATCGTGGACACGTGGATCCTGGCACAGCTCTACGATGTCTCATCGAGAAGCCTTGAGAGCTACGGCCTCAAAGACATTGCGCGGCACTTCAATGTGACGGCACCTGAGCGGACCTATATCGCGGGAAAGGATATCGCCTCGTACTTCCTGGAAAATCCGGAGACGCTCCGACAGTATGCCCTCGATGACGTGAGAGAGACGAGAAGCATCGGCGAGATTCTCGGGTACTCCTTTTTCCTCCAGGCCCAGATGGTTCCCTTCTCCTACCAGAACACCATCCTGAGGGGAAATGCCACAAAGATAGACTCACTTTTTCTGAGAGAGTATCTCCGCAGGCGCCATTCAATACCCCTTCCCCCGGAGGCACAGACCTTTCCAGGGGGATATGCCGATATTTTCACCAGGGGCCTCATCGACACCATTATTCACTGTGATGTGCAGTCTCTTTACCCCTCCCTCATGCTTGCCTTCAGGCTTTTCCCGGGGAAAGATCACCTGGGAGTCTTCGAGAGCATACTTTCCGATTTGAAGGCCTTCCGCCTTGAAGCAAAAGCCCTCATGAGGGAGGCTTCCCAGGAGGGAACAAGGAACTACTATGAAGCCCTCCAGGGCACCTTCAAGATCCTCATTAACTCATTCTACGGCTACCTTGGCTTTCCCATGGGCCATTTCAGCGACTATGCCGTGGCGGCTCAGGTCACCGCCAGGGGAAGGGACCTTCTCTCCCGCATGATTGAAAACCTCAAGGGCGCGGGATGCACAATCGCTGAAATCGACACGGACGGCATCTATTTCAGCCCGCCCCCCGGCGGGGAGGCCGGCGAAAAGGAGTTCATGGCCATCCTCTCAAGAGACCTCCCTCCAGGCATCACCGTGGAGATCGACGGCACCTATAAAGCCATGTTCTCCTATAAGGTGAAGAATTACGTCCTCCTTGGCGAAGACGGAACGCTCACCATCAAGGGCTCGGGCCTCAAGTCAAGGGGACTGGAGCGCTTCCAGCGAAAATTCATGGAAGAGCTTTTCCTCCTCCTTCTTCAGGGCGGGAAAGAGAGGATCGAGGAGCTTTATCAGCGCTACAGAGCACAGATAGCCGGCCACCAGCTCCCCATAGAATGGCTCTGCAAGACCGAAACCCTCCAGGATTCCCTCCAGGCGTACCAGGAAAAAGTGCGCGAGAAGAAAAGAAATGCCTCTGCCGCTTACGAACTGGCGCTCCAGAGCGCCGAGACCTACTCACCCGGAGACCAGATCTCCTATTATGTCACCGGGACGGGCAGAAAGGTAAAGGTCTTTGACCACTGCGCCATGGCGAGAAAATGGCGCAGCGACAGCCCCGATGAAAATGTGCCCTATTATCTTGAAAAGCTCGACAGGCTCTATGAGAAGTTCAAGCCTTTCATTGACGGCACCTTTCAGGATGGCGGGGAGGAAGAGCCGGAGGAGTCGTGACGGAGAAAGAGGTTCCCCAGTTCCAGAAATTCACCAGGCTGGTGGGAGGAAGCTTCCTGCCTGCCGGGTTCTATGCCCTGGGCGATTATGGCAGGATACTCATTCCCTGGGAAAGCATAGGGCACCTTCTTGCGGTGATTATTGAAAAGGCCCGCAAAGGAGCCTCTTCCCCCCATCTCATCTTCCTGCCCAGAACCATGGAGGCCATCTACTATTTCGACGGCCATTCCGCAGACTATGAGGAGAGCCTCGCAAGGGAGGCCACCGATAACCACGATTACAACCTCAAGCTTTTTATTCGAAAGACCGTTCCCTATCTCACCGAGTGTGTCCTCGATCCTGCTCTTTTCCATTTCATCAAGGGAGGAAGCCATTTTCTCAGAAGGTTTTCCAACCTGAAAGCCCTCGTGGAATACTGCGGCGAGGTGAGTGCCGGCAAGACCGATGAGAGTTCTTTTATGGACCCTGAGACCGATGAGACTGCCTGGGGCTCCCTCGTAAGGCAGAAACACTCGTTCTTTCTGGAAAGGCGCCAGGCCGCGGCATTGATCTGCGAAAGGGGCCTCATGCTTGCCTCAGGGTCACCGGAGGAGCCTGACGAGCTGCCTGCCCGGGACCTGCCCTTTGCCCACACCCTCAGGAATCCTGGAGACTGCTTCAGCACAGCCCAGATGATTGATCCCTACTGCCACTTTCCCTATGCCTGCATGGCGTTCCAGGCGCTCAAGGACACCGACATTCCCGAGGCGATATCCCGCTTTGAGACAGCTGTCTCATTGGTACCTTATCCCATGGGCATTGAAGAGCGGCAAGCCGCCCTGTATTCAGAGCTTATCAGGGGCTTCCTCCCCCACTGCTCCTCTCATGAGATGCTCTTTCCCCTTATCGAGCATTTCCTGGGCTTCTCTCCCCGCCCTCAATTCAGGGAGAGTCTTGTCCTGGCTTACCGATCCCTCAAGGTGTACAGCGCCTGGTATGACCATTACCTGGCGGCGGTCAGGGACATTTCCCATAAGAAATTCGGTGAGTCCCTTCAGCCTCTTGAGAAGGTGATGGAGCTTTACCCTGCCTACCTGTGGGCCCATCACTGGCAGGGCGTGGCCCTTGCCCGGATGGGTCGCCCCGTAGAGGCAAGGCGCTCTTTTGAAAAAGTGGCGAAATCCCTCTATTCATCGCATACTTACATAGAGCTTTACATGCTGCTGAAGGACAGGAGTGATACGCAGCTCCTTTACTACGCGCGTGAAGCCAACCCCCTCTCCTGCTGGCCCTATTATTTCCTTGGAATGGCAGCCCGGCAGTTCGAGAAAGACTTTCCCAAAGCATGTTTCCTTCTCTGCAAGTCGCTTCTGATTGATCCCAAAGGTCCTTTTGCCGGCAAAATCATGGAAGAGGCTCACCAGGCAGCGCCACCGGCCGGCAAGGTCCCGGCTTCCACGAGAAAAGAGCTCGAGCGCGGCGATCTGCTGGGAGGGAAATATCATATCACCCAGATCTTCAAAGGGGGCATGGGTATCGTGTACCTCGCCTATGATGCCATGAAAGATGCACACTATGCGGTGAAGACTTTTCAGGAGCGGTTTCTCTGGGACAAGTCCATTGTAGAGATGTTCCTGAAGGAGGCGCAGACATGGATTCAGCTCGATATTCACCAGAACGTGGTGAAGGCCCTCTTTGCAGAGACCTTCGACGGGAAGCCCTACCTTTTCCTGGAGTGCATAAGGGGAACGGACCTTCAGAAGGTCCTCGAAAAGGGCCCTCTCACCGTGCCCGATGCTCTTGAGTACGCCATCCAGGCAACAGGCGGCCTTCATTATGCCTATGCAAAGCTGGGCATAGTCCATAGAGACATAAAACCCTCCAACTGCCTTATCTCCGAGGAGAACATACTGAAAATCACCGATTTCGGCCTGGCGAAAATCTTCGACAGCCGCATGGAGGAGGAAAGAAAGGCCTCGGGAGGGCGTCTTGAGGGTGACCTGATGCTGAGCTCAAACAGCACCTTCATGGGCACCATCCCCTACATGCCCCCCGAACGGCTTCTCTACATGGAGCCCGGTGATATCCGGTCCGATGTCTATTCTTTCGGTGTGATGCTCTACCAGATGCTTACAGGGAGTCTTCCCTTTGAAGCCGAGAAGCTCATGGAGAACCTGAGCATCGTGATTACCGAACCCGTTGTCCCTCCTCACGAGATAGATCCCCAGATTCCCCACGAAGTGAGCTTCCTTGTGCTTACCTGCCTTCAGCCTGACCCTGCCAGGCGTTTCACCTCCTTCGAGGAGGTGAAAAAAGCTCTGATTCCCCCTTATGAAAAATATACCTCCCGGCAGTTCAGTGAAAGCACGCCGATGAAAGCCCTTTCTTACCGCGACATGGTCAAGAAAGGCCTTTCACTGCTTGAAATAGGGAGATTCCGCGAGGCCCTCGAGAGCTTTTCCCAGGCAATGCAGCTTGATCCCAGAGCTCCCGAGGCCATCTCGGGCAGAGGCTCGGCCCTCATGAAAATGGGGAATTATCGCAAAGCGCTTCAATGCTTCGAGGAAGTGCTTCAAGCCACTCCCCATGATGTGGAGGTACTGAAAAACAAGGGCACGGCCCTTCTGGAGCTTGGGGAGCTCCGTGAAGCCCTCGAGAACTTCAAGACCATAATCACCCTTGCCCCCCGGGACAGCTATTCACTGTGGAAGATCGGCTCAATATACGGCCGGATAGGCAACCCCGGCGACGCCATAACGTTTATCGACAAGGCGCTCTCCCTTGACGGGAAAATGGCCGACGCCCTCATTGAAAAGGGCAGCTACCTGCTGCAGACAGGGCGCTCTCTCGAGGCCACGGCCTGTTTCGATCAAGTGCTGGCCCTCAACCCTACCTCGCAGAGGTGCCTCTTCTACAAGGCCGAGGCACTGATGAAAAACCAGCAGTATGAGGAGACCCTCACCACTTACCGTCTTATCCTTGCCCTGGAGGGGACCAACACCGAAGCGCTCTGGGGCGCGGCTCTCTGCCTTGAAAAGCTCGGCCGTGCCGAGGAAAGCATGCGGTACCTGGACAAGATTCTCATGCTCAAGCCCGATGAGAGCAAGGCCCTTGCCCACAAAGGAAGGATCCTGAGAGCCCGGGGCCTCCGGGAGGAAGCTCTTGAGTGCTACCGGACCACTCCCTGTGAAGAGCTGAAAGACTGCGCCATTCTCATTGAAAAAGGCATTATCGAGCAGGAGCTTTTCCTTCTCCAGGAGGCCCGCCTCTCCTTTGAAAGAGTCATTGAGCTCGATCCCCGCAACAGAGAGGCCCGGGCGCATCTCAACGAGATAGGGGTGCAGAGCGGAATCGGCGGCCTCTATTGGAACCTCTACGAGAGCACTTTCAGGAACCTCACCCGTGGCGAGCTCCATGCGAGGGCCGTAGAATCTGCAGGAAAAGGCAATCACAGGGAAGCCCTCGTGCAGCTTTCACTCCTTACCGAGAGCGGGAGGGCGACAGATGAAACAATCCTTATGAAAGCAAGGTTCCTTGGAAGCCTTGGCCGATTTTCCGAGGGACTGCTGGCCCTTGAAGAGGATATGCCAGGCTCATTCCCCCCCGAATCGGCGAAAGCCGAGAGGGAAAAGCTTGTAAATTCCTACCAGAACAAGAAAAAAAGCAAGGCGGGTCTCTTGGGGAAGCTCTTTTCGGCAACGGACCATGATCCCCTGGCCTTGTTCAGGAAGGCGAAAGGCCTCATCCAGGAAGGGGCACTGAAGGACGCCCAGAAGTTCCTGGAGGATACAGTCCGTGATGACCCCGAGAACAGCCGCTACTGGTATCACCTGGGACTATTCTACGGCATGTCGGGAGTTCTCCCGATGGCCTGCGAAAGCCTTAAGAAAGCCCTGGCCATAGACGGATCGGTGGCCCTTTACTGGAGCTCGAAAGGTGACTTTGAAAAAGCCATGGGGGAGCTCAATGAAGCCCGGGAAAGCTACGAAAAAAGCATCGAGACCAATCCGCTTCACTACAACGGGTGGGCCGGCATGATTTCCCTTTACGAAGACAGAGGTTTTGTGAAAAAAGCCAGGGCTTTCGCCCTGAAGGCCCTGGCGATACTCTCCGACGCACTGGAAATCAACAAGGACATTATGGATTTTCTTCCAAAAAAGGCTTTTCTCGAGCTCTTTCTCGGGCGGCGACGGGCTTCGCTCGCCACAAGCGAGCGCTTCCTCGCGCTGCAGCCTGACAATCCAGAGGCACTGAAGGCAAAAGGCCTCGCATTCCTGACAGGAGGCGCCTACTCTGAGGCGCTCACCCTGTTGAAAACTATCCCCGTCGGTACTCCGGAGTACTGGCCATCGATGTTTCATATCGGGTATGCCCTGGAGCGCCTTGGCGCCCACGATGAAGCCATTGCCGCCTATGACCTGATCCTCGGAGGTCATCCCCTTCACGAATGGACGCTCTTCAGGAAAAGCATGGCACTTGAGGGGAAAGCGATGACAGAAGAAGCGCTCCTCTGCATTGACGGCATTCTGGAGCATAACCCCGATTCTGCTCTCGCCATGAAGGCAAAAGCCTATCTCCTTTACCGCCAGAAAAAATATGCAGAGGCCCTCTGGTGCTTCCAGAAGCCCCTGGAGCACATTCATGACGATTATATCTGCCTGTTCAACTCTGCGGTGCTTGCCCTCAGCCTGGGTCTCGCCGATGATGCGGCCAGGGCCGCGGGGATGCTCCTCCAGATCGATGCCTATGATCACCTGCTGTGGGTCCTTTACGGCGATGCTCTGCTCCTCGGTGGGAAAAGAGAGGATGCCCTCAAAGCTTATGATCACGCCATTGAGATTGATCCCCTGAAGGCCGATGGGTACCTCCACCAGAGTAATCTTTTTTACCGGGAGGGCGAGTTTCACAAAGCCCTTCTCATCATCGAGGAGGCCCTGGAGGTACACCCCACCATGCCCTCTTTACTGAACAACGCTGCCTGCATATATGCCGGCATCAACCGCCCCGGAGAGGCCCGGGAGGCAATCAAGAAAGCCATCCTTTACAGCCCCGGCAGCGAGACTTTTCTCTTCAACAGCGGCTTGCTCTTTATGAGGGACGGGGAGTTCCTCGAGGCAAAAAAAGCATTTGATTCAGCCCTCTACCTTGCCCCATCCTTTATCGACGCTTATGCTGCAAGAGGCCTCTCAGACGAGTTTACAGGCCACCTCAAAGAGGCTGTCAGCTTCTATGATCAGGCCCTCAAGAGAGATACGCGCTCCGGCCTGCTGTGGTTTCTGAGAGGAAAGGCCTACTTTCTCCTGAATCTTTTTGATGAAGCGATCCGTTCTTACTCCCAGGCCATAAAGCTTCAGCCTGAAATGGAAGAAGCATGGCTTCACAAGGCCATGGCTCTCATGAGACTGCAGCGCAGCGGCGAGGCTCACCAGAGCTTTGAGCACTACAAGACACTGCCTTCCCATGGGGAAAAGCATGCCAGCATGGAAGCTCTTGGCGACCTGCCTCCTTCGCCTGCAGGACTGCCCTTTCAGCTGAAAGTGATGGAAACGGGAATTCCCCTCCTGGGAGAACCTGTAAAACTTCTTCTCAGGGAAGGAGATTTCTATCGGTAAAAGAATAGAAAAAGGGGTTGATTCTAGCAAGGGGGCCTCTGATAAGTGAAAACTTTTTATACTTACGATACCGGTGAAAACAAAAATGTGATAAAAGTGCTCACGGGGCTCATCATCATCTCGGCACTCGGGATAGTCGGCTTTGGCATCGCGACACTCCTTGTGAAAAAGGCCTGGGTTATCAACATGAGCTTCTGCATCGTAAGCTTCTTTATCCTTGTGGCTTCCATCCCTGCCAGGAAAAAGCTCACCGAGAGGGTAAAAAATGAGAATCTCGTGGCTCATGACTGGGGTGTGGAATACCTGAATGGCGAGGAAAAGCGCGAGGTGAAGTGGGAAGTGATCCAGGGTATCGACACCCTCGACCGCTCCGGTATTGCCTGGAAACTGAAAGAGCACATTATCTCCGTGGCGAACGAAGTGCCCATTTCATTTTTCTCGAACCTGGAAAATTCCGACTTCCTCGTCAACTACGTGAAGAAGAACCTCAAGAAGCGCGGTGACGGCGACCTGGATGTCAAGTGGGTGAAAGACAAGAAGTAAAAGAGCCCGGGACGGGCAGGCCAGGTTCCTTCTGCTTCTTCAGCCGGACTACATGAATGGTGTCAATAAGAGGCGCCGTGTCACCCTTCAAGAAGGCTTCCAGAATTATCGGAAGAGGCATCGCCGTTCTCCACTGCTTCCAGGAGTAGATCTTCTCAACCGGCGCAAGCTTGAATCCTCTGACGGCGCCGAATTCATCAAAATCGGTCTCGGAGATTATCACTCTGCCCCCCTCCTGGAGGACCCTGTTGAAGTCAACAGGATTGTCAATCTGCTCCACAGGTCGCCCCAGGAAATAGGTGTGTATATAGATCTGAATCCGTACGGCCGCCACTTTTCCCTCCAGATGGGGAAGAGCGCCCTGGGGAAGCCTCTCGAAGGAGTGGTTCCCGATGAAGGGAAGAATGCACAGAAGGGCCGCCCCGTAAAAAAACGCCCCGGCAGAGAGGCCATCTTTCCCCCCGGAAGTTCTCCATGAGGCCAGGAGAGCCACAAGTGCCCCGCCGGCAAGCAGAATATCTCCCCACGTAGTGCCTGTCCTCGCTGCTGCAGCAAAAACAATGAACAGGAGGACAAGAAGAGCCTGAAGTGCTATAATCCCTCTCTTCATTGCGCGATCTGCACCCCATGAACCCGCCATTGCAGAAATAAACACCATGGTGAGGGGAATGGCCGGGATGGTGTAATGCTTGAGCTTTGTGGCGGGCAGCAGGTGCATCACAAGCACTGCCGCTGCCCAGATGAGAGGAACCATAAGCCTTTCTTCCCTGTAAAGCTTTTCTCTGATGAGAATCCACAGTGACGAGATAAGAAGAGGAGTCCACGGGAAAAGATAGATAAGATAGGAGGCAAGAAATGTGTGGACAGGATACCGGATATCGCTGAATTTTCCCAGGTTTTCCCTGACAATGAAAAAGCCGTACCAATGGCTGAATTCGCCCCTCATTGCAAGCACGGCCGGCCACAGAAGCATGAAAAACAGGGCCGCCGCCGCACCTGCGACAAACCAGCCATTCAATATATGGCGATGTCTTTTGAAGATCAGGCAGCAGGTGAAAGCCGCACTCAGTATAATCACCAGTGAAATGGGGCCCTTGATGAGGGTCGATAGACCCCCTGCGGCAAGAAAAGCTACTGTCCAGAAGGGATGGGCAGTGTCAAGCGCCCGGATAAAGCACCATGCAGAGAGAGTAATGAAGAAACAGAGGGGAAGATCCATCATGGCGATCCTGCCATAAATGATAATTCCCAGGCTTGTCGCGGTAAAAAGGGCGGCAAGCACTCCGTCACGCTTTCCGTAAAGATCCTTCGCGATGAGAAAGGCGAGGAGCACCGTGGCAAGGGTAAGGAGCACAATGGGAATCCTGGCCGCCACAAGCGAAACTCCCCCCATCATGAAGCCTGTCATGAGGATCCAGTACACAAGCGGGGGCTTGAAATACGCCTCGCTGCCGCACCACGAGGGGATCCACAGCTCCCCCTTCCCATACATCTCCTTGGCAATGTGGACATAGAGGGACTCGTCGTCAGGATTGAATTCCCTCACATTTGCAATGCTCACGAAAGCAAGCGCCAGCAGCAACAGAAGAAGGAGCGCCCACCGGGAAGGCTGTTTCATGCTTTCTGCCTGCCTCATTCCTTAGTAGGATCCGTTATGGCTTCTCCGCTTATCCGCGCCATACCTTCCCCACGCCGGGGAGTCGTCTGCCCTCAGCGGTGAAAGAAGGATATCCCGCGGCTGCATGGAATATTATGCCTCGTCCGGCTGTAGAAAAAAAGAGCGGCCGAAGATCCAGCGCCCTTTGACAGGGGAGAAAGCTATGAAAAGAACCGACTTTGGGAAAATGACCCGCCCTCTTGTTTTCCTCATGCTTGTATTCTCCATGGCCCTTTTTGCGGCGCTCCAGGGAACCCAGGGATGCACTTCAAAGACCGGCCTTGATTCCTCAGCCCTTCAGCACTCCTTTCCCCCGTCGGGAGGCCCGTCACAGGCTTCCCCGACACCGCCCAAGGCATCACCGGCTCTGCAGGACCCTCATTCGGCAAAGGTCTTTTACGCAAATTCGGTAAAGGATCCCGAGGTGCTCAATCCCGAGATAACCTATCCCATTGAAATAGGCCTGGCTGCTGATAAGGACGAAGAAGCGGTAAAAAAGCTCATTGACGAGCTTATCAAGGGCCCTGCCGATCAATTCAAAAAACAGGGCTATTATACCACCCTCCCTCCCCACACAAAGCTCAATTCAGTAAAAATAGAGCAGGGCATGATCCAGGTGGACTTCAACGACAGGATTAACGAGGGAGGGGGAAGCTGCGAGATGGACCAGCGCCGCTCCCAGATTGAGAACACCCTCAAGAATCTCCCGGGAAACCCGGTGAAAAAAGTGGTCATATCGGTAAACGGTGACACGCAGAACGTGCTGCAGCCGTAAAATCAGTGAAAGGACTCATATGAGCGAAAACCCCTCATTGATGAGCAGACGGGACTTCCACCGCCTCATGGCAGGGAGTATTTCCGCTGCAGCCTTTTCGGCCGTCTGGGGAAGGCTTTCGCCGCATAAAGCCTTCGCCGACGAAGAGCTCATCCTCGAAAAGAGAAGGATGGGCAATATCGGCCTGAAAGTCACGGCCGTCTCCTTTGATGCGTCGCGCCTGGAAACGACGGGATGGTCGCCCTTGCAGAGCGCTCTTGAGAAAGGCATCAATTTTATCGATACCTCGCCTGCCTATGGGAAAAGCGAAGAGATTATCGGTGAGAATCTGCTGAACTGGCGGGACAAGGTGATGCTTTCAACGCGGTGGCTCACCGACGGGAAAGCCTCTCCCGAGGACCTGATGCTCTCCTTCGAGAGAAGCATGAAGCGGCTCAGGACGAAATATATCGACGCCGTCATCGTCCACGAGGTGAAAAAGCTCGATCAGCTCAAGTGCCGCGGCGTCCAGGCAGCCTTCAACGAGCTCAGGAAGCAGCAGAAGGTGGGCTACCTCGGCCTCTCCCTGCGTGAGTACCAGGAGGAGAGCGGCGAGGAGAGCCCAGAGGAGATCTTCAGGGAGCTCTTCAGGATGAGCGGCTTCGATATCCTGATCCTGGAATACTCGGTAAGTAATTACAAGACCCTGAGAAGCCTTGCAGAGAAAGCGGGCCGGAAGGGGATCGCCGTCTTTGCCTCCCATGTGACGGAGAAGAACCTGAGCCAACCTTCGCTCACCAAGCGCCTCATCGCGGGAAAATTCGGCCAGGACCTCTTTTCGGCCTCGATAAAATGGGTTCTCACCGAAAACGGCATCTGCAGCGTGCTGGTCCCCCTCGAGAGCTCCGAAGAGGTGGACAAGGCCGTCACCGCGGCGAGCGTTGAAGACTGACGAACTCGGCTATCCTGTCCATTCCCTCCCTGATATCTTCCAGTGACGCCGAGTAGGTGAGCCTCACGTGCTCATCGGAGCCGAAGCCCACTCCCGGGATGAGGGCGACTTTCATCTCTTCAAGAAGGCGCTCGGCAAAGGCAAATGAGCCATTGAGCTTTTCATGGTAAAGCGCCGCCACTCTCGGGAAGGTATAAAAGGCCCCGGGGGGAAGAGGACACTCGATGCCCTCTATAGCATTCAGCCTCTCCACCATGTAGTTCCTGCGTTTTTCAAACTCCCTCACCATGACCGTGACAGAATCCTGGGAGCCTTTGAGGGCTTCAAGGGCTGCCTTCTGCGAGATCGAGGAGGTGTTTGAAGTCTGGTGATCCTGCACCATTCCCATAGCCTTGATAATCGCTTCAGGGGCGGCGGCATAGCCCACGCGCCAGCCGGTCATGGAGTAGGTTTTTGAGAAGGCGTTTATGGTGATGGTGAGCTCCTTCATCTCCGGGCCGAGGGAGGCAATGGAGTGATGGATTCCGCTGCCGTAAATGAAGCGCTCATAGACCTCATCGGAGATGACCAGAAACTTCCTCTCGAGGGCGAGGGCAGCAATACCCTCGATGGTTGCCCTCTCCAGGACCGCTCCCGTGGGGTTGTTGGGGGAGTTGATGATGAGCATCCTGGTCCTGGGCGTAAGGGCGCCTTTCAGCTTTTCAAGATCAAAGCCGGTGACACCTGTGTTCAGGATTACTGGCTTGCCGCCCGCGAGCTTCACCTGCTCCACGTAGCTTACCCAGTAAGGTGAAGGGATTATCACCTCGTCACCGCTGTTGATGGTGGCCTGGATCGCGTTGTAAAGCGCCTGTTTGCCGCCGCAGGTCACTATGACATTTTTCTTTGTGTACTCGATGCGGTTTTCATGCCGGAATTTCTCGCAGAGAGCCTCTTTCAGCTCATCAATGCCCGATGTGGCCGTGTACTTGGTGAAACCCTGGGCGATGGCCTGCACCGCTGCATCCTTGATGTTCTGGGGCGTATCAAAATCGGGCTCACCGGAGGCCATGATGATGACTTTCTCACCTTGTGCCTTCATTGCTTTCGCCTTCGCGGTGATGGCAAGCGTCATGCTCTCTTCAAGTTCTTTGATTCTCTCGGCGATCATGGTATCACTCAGTCCTTCCTTGTATTTTCTCTATCCTGCGAGCTTTTTGGCAGCCTCCTGAACGAGAAGAATTGCATTCCTGAACTCATCGCGCATGGAAGCGCCCATGGAGCGCTCAAGCTTTACCATATAAGGAGAATTGCAGTAATCATCGCACATCTTGCAAAGGCCCTCGCTTATCTTTGGGAAATTCAGCGGGCCTCCCCGGCGGTCCTTGCCTGCCTTGAGGCTTCTCGTCACCGTGTCCAGGCTCACCCTCGAATTGTCTATCCACTTCCTGAGCTGGTGCTGCACATCAGTCTCAGAGTGCTCGCCGGAGAATCCCTTGCTCAGCACCCTGGAGATCTGCCCTTCCGCCTTCTGAAGCGAAGCACTGGCCTCTTTCTGCGAAGGGGTGAGGCCCGTGCCCCCCTTTCCCTTACCGAAAAGACTTCCCATAGTTGAACCCCCTCTCATTGCCAGGAACACAGCGGTAAATTCACTGGCAATTCCCAATGAAGTATTCCAGGCCCGGCACCTTCAACCCTTCTCCCTGCCGCGGAGAGCCTCTGCGGCCCCTGAGAGCGCCACCTGCACCAAAAAGGGATTTATGCCGCGGTGATGAATGGAATGAGAATTACATGGGAGAAAAAGATGAAGCAGAGAATCTCGCGGCGCACCTTTCTTCTGGGGATGGCAGCCCTCCCCCTGATAAGCGCCCTTCCTCAGGGCAGGGAGGAGGGAAAGGCTATGACGATTGATGTGCGCGCCCTCGTACGAGAGGCATCTTCAAAAATCCAAGGGAAAAAAGTTGTCGCCATAATTCCCGACAGCACGCGGTCGGGGGGAAAGCATATCGGTGAAGGCCTGAGAGGTCTCTACGATGCAAAAGCGGTAGAGCTGGAAAAGCTTGTGGCACTTGTGGCGCTTGGCACCCACGGGGCCATGGCTTTGCCTGATATTCTGAAATACCTCTGCATCTCAAAAGAAGAGCACCTTGAGAGGATGCCAAAGCTTGCCTTCCTCAACCATGAGTGGGGGAATCCATCAGCATTCGCCGAGGTGGGTACCGTGAGCGCCAGGGAGTGGCTGAGACTCTCCGGGGGGGCTATGGACCTCAGGGAGTTCCGCCGCGGTGAAGGAGTGAAAGTCAGGTTCAATAAGATTGCCGCCGAAGCCGATGACATTGTTATCATGGGGCCTGTCATCCCCCACGAGGTGGTGGGATGCTCAGGCGGACTCAAATACTGCTCTCCCGGAATCGGTGACCCGGAGCTCACGGGCTGCACCCACTGGCTCGGAGCGGCCCTCACCATCCCGGAGGTCATTGGAAGGATCGCCACGCCGGTGAGGGAGGTGATAACTCACTGCGTGAGCCTCATGAGGGGACCAAGAAAGCACGCCCTCACCCTGGTGCCCGATGGCGAAACGCTCCGCGGGGCTTATTTCGGATCCGCCGAGGAAGCCTATCTGCAGGCTGCAAAGCTCACCGTGAAAGTGAATATCGAGTATACCGGGAGGAGGTACAAAAAGGTGCTGGCCCTCCTCGATCCCCGTTACGATGAGCTATGGACCGGCGGCAAGGGGAGCTACAAGCTCATCCAGCTTGTGGAGCCCGGGGGGAAGCTTGTCATCTATGCCCCCCACCTCTCCACAATCTCCAGGACCTGGGGGCGTGGCATTGAGAGCGTGGGCTACCACTGCCTCGATTTCATCAAGGCCCGCCTCGGGGATTACCTTGAGAAGGGAATAAATCCCTGTGTCCTCGCCCATGTAACCCATGTGTACGGCCCCGGAACCTGTGAAAATGGCATCGAGACGCCTTCAGCAGTCCACCTTGCCACGGGCCTCAGCGCTGAAACCTGCAAAAAGATAAATCTCCGGTACATTGACCCTGCCGTGATAGACATCGAGGCCTGGCGGAAAGACCCTGACACCTACGTGGCGGACCATGCCGGGGAGCGCCTTGTCCTCCCCGGTAAAGGACCCGTATGACGACTTGATTATCGCTTTAATAAGCTTTGTAGAGAGAGTCCAGGGGCAATTCTCCCGGCCAACAGATTCTGTCTGTGTTCCGGTGCACCCATAGGGACAGAATCAAACGTTGGCTGAAGAGGAGAATGGCCCCTGGCCTCCCTGCACACCACAACCGGAGCCTCTTGCATATTTCATGGCGATACCCTATAATAAGAGAACAGGATAGATGACAAGAGGGAAGAAGGTACTATCCCATGGGATCACTTGAGCAGGTTGGCTACGGGTTTCCGAAGGGGAATGCCGCCGATCTTAAGATGCCCCCCGCCCCTTCACCGCAGCAGCCTCAAGAGCAGCGGGTGGAGATGCGGGGTGACGAGTCCCATATCGGCGGGATCGCGCCCCGCCGTGATCAGCCCGGTACCTCCCGCGTGGAAAGCCGCCCTGATGAGCCGCAGACGCCCAATGAAGACCGTGGCGTCCCCATAGGCGTTCATAACGGCTCGCCGGTTCATATGAGGACAAGTTCCAGGGGGGAAGCCGAGTACAGCTGCGGAGGCACCTGGAGCAAGAGCCCCCCGCCGACCCTTTCAAAAAGCAAGATCCGCATGGCCCTTGAAACACTTCACACCATGGGGATAGACACGCAGTCGTATGAAAAAAGCCTCACCACTTATGAGAATTACGCCGCCCCGGTGAGCCTCATTGCGGAAGACGACTTCCAGCATTCCCTTGACCTCCTCGTGAGCCTCAGGGATGAAAAAAATAACGGCGCCCCGAAAAGGCGCCACCATATCCAGGAAGCCCAGGGAGCCCCCCTCTTCATCTCCAACCCCTCACTGGAGAACACTTACCAGGGGCTCTGATCCGTCACGGCACCACTCATTCATCCCCGATAAGGTTCTGCTGCAGGAGATATTCCTTCACTACCTGGCGAATGCGGACTCTCACCGCGTCGGGGAGATCCTCGCAGGCATTGTCCCTGCATATCTGTACCGTGGTTCTGGTGGTGCGGATGACAATCCTGCAACGCTCACAGCTCCCCATATGAGCCTCAATCTGGCTGCAGCAATGGGACTGCGCCTCCCCGTCCAGGAATTCCCCAAGCATACAGAGGATATTATGGCATCTATGCTCTTCCACTTTTCCCATCCTTGAAATATTCGCTCAGATATTCCCGCATCAGGAGCCGGGCGCGAAGGATTCTGGACTTGACTGCGGGAAGGGAGAGGCCCAGGATAGTGGCGACCTCCTGGTTGGAGAGGCCGTCGATGTCCCTCAGCCAGAAGACTGTCTGGTAGGTGTCGGGCAGGGAGTCAACGGCATCCTTCAGGATGCGCCTGAGTTCCTGCTTTTCATAAAGGTCCTCGGGATTCTTGCTCCAGTCGGCGATATCCCTCGGGATCTCCTCACCGTCAAGCTGCAGGGGCTCATCAATGAAAACCCTCGATATCTGCTTCTTTTTCCTGAGCTTCATGAGGGCAAAGTTGGTGGCCACTTTGTAGATCCAGGTCTTGAAGCTTGACTCTTCCCTGAAGCCGTCAATGTTCTTGAAGACGCTCAGGAAGGTGTCCTGGAGGATCTCCTCGGCCTCCTGGGGACTCTTGGTGATCCTGAGGGCAAGGTTATATATCCCCTTCTCATAGCGCTTCATGAGCTCCTCAAAGGCCCTGTAGTTCTGGGCCTTGGCCTGGGAGACCAGTTCCTCGTCGGAGGAGGTGCTTGGAATAACCTCGTTCATTTGATAATCCTGTTCATCTCATGGTAGGGATACCGGGAGCGTTGGATTCTTTCTTCTTCAAGGCTCTTGATTTTCTCCTGCAATGCCCCTATTTTTTCTTTGAAAGCCTTTTCGTTGGGATCAAGCTTCATCAATGCCTCATAGTTCCTGGCGGCCTCGTCCCACTCCTCAAGGGCTTCGCAGCTCATCGCCGCAAGCTCGAAGGCCTTTTCGCACTTGCGGTCCTGGGCCTGCGCCTTGAGAGCCCACTCCAGGGCCGTCTCATAGCTCTCCTTTCCGTACTGGATCATCCCCTCGCTGAGGAGGCCAAGGGGGGTGCCGCTTCCCATGTCCTTGAGCTTCCCGAAGGAGCGGAGGGCCTCTTCCTTCTTTCCCTCGCCGTATTGTATCCAGGCGAGGCTGAACTGGTAGAGGGGGTTCTGGGGCTTGAGGGAGATGGCCTTTTCAAGAGCCTTTGTCCCTTCATCCTTTTTGTCTATTAGATAAAGGGCAAGTCCCATGTTGTAATAAGCGGGGGCATAGGTCTTTTCCAGGGTCAGGGCCTTCTTCCACTGGTCAATGGCTTTCGGCAGGTCACCCTCCTTGTAGAGGATGACGCCCATCCCATAATAGGCCTGGTAGAAGTTATGATCGCTGTTTATCACATATTGAAGCTGCTCCTTTGCCTTTGAAAACTGCTCCTTCTCCATCAGTATCGTGGCAAGGTAGAGCCTGGCCGTGTCAAAGCGGGGCTCCTGCCTGATAACCTGCTCAATGCACTTCTGGGCGTCATCATAGTTATTCTGGAATAAATAGGTGAGGCCCAGAAGGTACATTGCATCGCTGTAACGCCCTTCTATCTTGAGGGCCTCCTTGAATTCCTTCTCTGCCTCGCCATAGCGCCCGCTTTCAAGATGGTTTTTCCCCACCTTGTAATGGTTGCGCGCCGCCACCGACTGGGGAAATACTGGTGAAGCAAGCAGCACGACAATGAAAAGGGCAAGAAAAAATGCGATTGCACTGCGGGCCATATGGGCTCTCCTGATGCTATTCTTCGGTGCTCCCGTAGCGAGGGAGGTTGGGGTGCCCCAGGAACTTTATCCTGAAGAGGTTGTTGATTTCCCTCTCGATGAAATCCGCGTTCAGAAAAAGGGTGTAAAGGGAGCTGATGCTTGATTTCTCCGTCCTGGTCGTCACGATCAGCACAAAGCCCTCAAGGTCAAAATAGTACTTCAGCCCCACCTCCCTCTCACCCTGGGGCGTGGCATAGACCGTGATAAGGCGGGCCTGGGCCTCCTTGAGGCGCGATGCCACGGCGGTAAACTGCGATGAGGTGCATTCCCAGTGGACCCTCTTCTTCCCGTCGGGCTCACTCTCAAGGGTGGTTATCATGCCTTTATCTTCCCGCATGGAGCTCTCGCCTCCCTCTTCCTGAGCTGATTGAACGGCTCATTTCCCCCTGGCAGCCTTCAGCAGCTCGAAATGTTTCATGGACAGGCCTTCGACGCCGAGGCTCGAGAAGTGACTGTTCCCGAAGCCATGAAAATCGGAGCCGCCCGTAATCAGAAGGCCCTTCTTCCCGGCAAGTTTGCTGAAGTGCTCTCTCTGAAGGGGAAGATGGTCGGGATAGAAGACTTCTATCCCCTTGAGCCCTCTTTCCACAAGAGAGTCTATAATCCTCTCGTCGGCATTATAGCCGGGATGGGCAAGCACAGGAATGCCCCCCGATGCCGCAATGATCTCCACGGCCTCTTCAGGGGGAAAATGGGGACGCGGGACATAGGCCTTGCCCCCATGCTTGAGAAAGTGGTCAAAGGCGTACTGCATATCGGGGATGTACCCCTTGTCAATGAGAAGCCTTGCCACGTGGGGTCTCCCTACCGACTCGCCCCGGGCGTATTTGATGATCTCATCGAAGGTGACCTTCATCCCCAGAGCGGCAAGGCGCTTCACGATCTCGTGGACCCTTGTGATCCTCTCCTCACGGAGCTTGCCGAGCCTCTTGAGGAGCACGGGATTTTCCACGTCGATATAATAGCCCAGCACGTGGATTTCCTCGCTTCCCCTTTCAGCATTCAGCTCTATTCCCGGAACTATCTCAAGAGTTTTTCCCCCGCATCCCCGGGCTTCCATGAATCCTGCAACAGTATCATGGTCTGTGATGGAAAGCACTCGGAAACCCTTGCTCATGGCAAGGGTTACGAGCTCACGGGGAGTGAGCGTGCCGTCGGAGGCCGTGGTGTGCGTATGAAGATCAATTGCCACTGGCACCATCCCGTAAGTCCTTCGCGTCCCCTTCCGCTCTCAAAAAAGAAAAACCTCCCGAACTCCGGAATGGTTTTCCTGGCGCCTTCCGAAAGGTGTCACCGGGGCTCAACAATGAGACGTATGGCCGTCCTTTCCTCACCGTTTATCTGGATCTCCGTAAAAGCAGGGATGCAGATAAGATCCATGCCGCTTGGCGCCACAAATCCCCTCGCTATTGCGACTGCTTTTACCGCCTGATTCAGAGCGCCGGCGCCTATCGCCTGCATCTCGGCGCTCCCCTTCTCCCTCAGAACCCCTGCAAGGGCGCCGGCAACGGAATTTGGATTGGATTTCGCAGATACTTTCAATACCTCCATGGGAACTCTCCTTCTTGCTTCATTTGTGAGTAGGCTTTCTGTAACATCTTTTACCGATGGAGGGTTGCGGAGGAACCCCCACCCCAACTACCCCATGAGCGTTATTAGACACGAAGCACCCAAATCCTCCTGGACATTAAAAATCCTGCCGCCCTCTCCAGGTGAGCTTTCAGGCTGCACCGCGATGCGGTGAGAGAGGGCCAGGCGGTGGGGGAACCGGGCTAAAGTATGCGATCCACGACATTTCTCACGAGCCTGCATCCCCTCTGATAGACAAGGAAGGGGATTTCGCCTTCTGAGAGGGAGCCGAAGATGACTGTGATCCCGAAGGGGGCTCTCCCCATGATGGTGAGAGTCCTGAGGCCATGGAGCAGGTGGAGGTGGCAGGCTTCGCAGAGGGTGATAAGGTTCCAGGGGTCATCAGTCCCGCCCTGGGAGCGCCTGATGATATGGTGGATGTGCAGATTGCGCCGGCAGCGGCAGCCGGGGGACTGGCAGCGGAATCGGTCGCGCTTCAGGATCCTGTGGTGATGGGCAGCCTTCTGGAATTCGCCCTCGGTGGAGAGGTAGTCCGCCATGAGGGCGGCAAGGAATTGTTCTTCCGGGGGAATCAGGGCATAGGAGGGATGCAAGGTAACCGGCTCTTTACCCTCTGCTCCGACGGCCTCTGCCTGCATGGTGAGGCATAGAAAAGCCCTGGCGGCAGTGTTCCAGAGTTGATAAAGCTCTTCAGGGAGATAAAACCTGATTGCCATGGTGAGTGATGGCCTCCCGGAGGCGCCTTCTCCCTGGAGGATGTCCACAAGGAAGGTCTCTTCGGGATTTTCACCCTCGGGAAGGGTGCAGATCTGCCGGGCCTCCTCCAGGCTCGCACACAGCACGGAATTTTTTTCAACTTTCATGGCGGCCTCAGCGGTGAGCATTTCGTCAACATCGCTGAAATGGTTCCAGGGCTCGTCGAAGCGCCTGTCGCGGCTCTCCAGGGAAGCTTCGTCATCCTCGGAAAGAGGCCACGCTGAGACCGCCGAGGGGCCGCCGTACCAGGACCCGGTCCTGATGCTGTCCCGCACCTCGAAGGGAAGCTCATGATACCGCTCATCACTGAGATAGCGGAAGCCGGGGAGGAGGGTATAGCTCACCGCGGCGAAGCTGTCGTACTCGATGATCCGGGCGATGCGCACCGCCTCTTCCCTGAGGTCTGCCGTGGGGACAGATGCGGCATAGGCTATCCAGGCTTCTTCGTTTTTAGAATTCACCAGGGGAAGAATGAGCTTTGCCTGCTCCCTCGTGATGGTGCCGCTTTTGAAGGCCTTCTCGGTGAGGGAGTGGCGGCGGAAGCCGTTGGCGACCATGATGAATTGGCGGGCCTGAGCTTTTGAGAGGCCGCACCGCACCTCTCCATACTCCTCGATTGATTCAAAGCCGAAACGGGTAAAGAGCTGCCTTGCGTGCATCGCCCGCAGCAGCATCCCGATTGCGGCTTCGAGCCTCTGGCGCATCACGGCGGCCCTGATGAGCCTCCCTGCGACGGCCCTGACGGAACCGCTGCCGGGCTCTCCGCCCCGACAGGTCTCCTCCAGCCACGAAGGGAAAAAGATGTTCCATGGCTCATCCCACGGCGAGCTCTCTGCCTCCAAAGCATCATTCCCTGTGCCTTCCGAAAAGGACTCTCCCTGCGCATCGCCTTTGATGGCAATTGTGCCGGCTGAGCCTTTCCATGCCTCCCTGCCCCTGTAAAAAACCGGGAGGCTTCCCTCCTTATCAGAGGGTGCAGGACCATGAGCGCACTTTCCCGAGGCCATCCAGTTGGCAAGGAGGGCCTCGATGAAGCCTGCAACAGGTCCTTCATAGTGCTCCCTGTCGCGGAAGAGGGAGAGGGCGAAGTCCCAGGTGAGGGCAAGAGCCGGTGACACGCCAAACTGCATCATCACTCCCTCATTACCCTGCTCATCAGCGGGAGAGCAATCGCCGCCGCGGCCGGGCGCCCGGGCGTCTTTGACGGGAAAGCCTGAGCCGCAAGGGCCTTCCTTACCTCCCTCTCAAAGGCGCCCACTGAGAGCTTCTGAGCCTTCTCGAGCCACCCGGCCTCGTTCTCAACAGTGACGACCCTCGAGAGATGCCTGAGGGCGCTCTTGGCGATTTTCCCCTGCAGGTACGCCTCCCGCGAGAGGGGAAGGCCTTCGAGAAGCCGGAAATTGTACATCAGCTCCGATGCCGTGCGCCCCGACATCGAGAGATGCTCCATGGCAAAGGTCGCCATGGAGCGATAGCCTAATCGCTCAACTCCTTTCGTTTTGAGATTCACGAGAAGCCCGCCCAGGACCAGGTCAAGGGCAAGGCGGCCTCTGACTGCCGTGCAGAGGGTGAAATCCAGCCGGGAGGCCCGGTCATCCCTGTCGATGAGCGGAGGCCCCCAGATAAGGTCTGAGGTGAGCTTTTCCGCCTCGGGAATGAGGCCCTCCCTGGTGATTTTCACCATGCGCTCCGCCCTGTCACGGGCCTCGGCGGGAAGCTCATAGGCCTCAGGGAGGAGGATAAGGTCCTCGTAATCCTGCGAAGACAAAGAATCATTGAGGTGGAGGAGCTCCTCATCATCGGGAAGGAAAAAAGAATTATCGAGGCAGAGAACACTTGTATCCATAAACCAATTATAACAGATATTACTTTAAAAATCAAAGAGAGCGATCCTTAAAACTTAGATAAGCAATGGGTTTAAGAGGCATCGCTGAGTGCGTCGCCAATGCCTGTGGAGAGAAAAAACATCAAAAATGACCCAAAAGCGCTTTAGATCGGCAGAGATGCCCTGTTTCAGGCCCTGGCGGCCATTTTATGGGGACCTGAAAGTCAAAATGCTTGTTGAAAATTATTTTAGGAAACTTTATGCAGGGCTCTTCAGGGTTGAAATTGACTAATCGGCGAATCCCTGGGCAGTGTTGACGTCAAGGCTTCTGACAGTGATGGCGCAACCAGGACCGATACAAAAAAAGCGAAGGTGCCAGGCTAAGAGCCCCAGAGAGCCTCCCCTGCCTCTCCTCATCATTAGGGTCGAAGAGAGAAGAATTCCGGGAAGCGGTGAGTCAGAGCGGGGAAAAAGACAGGATGGCGGGCTGAAAGCCCTGATGCTGTCCGTGCAGAACCAGAGCCATTCGAAATGGGAGTCAACTTCTCGGAGATTGGTTCCTTTGACGTCTCTTTTCAAGGAGCCTCTCTCCCGGCGCAGCTTACGGCCTTGATTCTGAAAGCTCTTCATAGATCAGCCAGGTGCCCTTCCCTGACCTGCCGACGAGAAGCGACAGCGGGCTTTTGTACTGCTTGAGCTTTGATAAGCGCATTGCTGAGATGCGGATGTAATTTCCTTCTTTTACATACTTTACCTCGGAGTATTCGTTCAGATCGCCTTTCTGCCGCGCGAGAGGCATTGACTTGCGGATTAAATCCTTATAAGTGGCTGCAGGCAGGGACAGCTCCTTGACCTGGCCGCTGGGATATATGCGTTTGTTTTTTATGACCGCGGAATCGGCATAGAGATCGGCGACACCCGGGTTGAAAGCCTGCTCCAGGGCCACGTAGCTCTTGAAAAGAGCCTTCGCCGCCTCAATACCGGCATCATCTGCCCGCACGGAATGGGCGATTGAAAATACCACCATCAGGAAAGCTACTGCGTAGATTTTTTTCATGAACCCTCCATACTGCGATTTTTTCCACAACTGGGAAGCGGAGACGCTCCTGCTTCCCCGGATATTATACAAAAATCTTTCCCAGAAGTCCACCTTGCATTTACCTTTCATCGGTGGTGTGCCGTTAGTTTTCACCCCTTTCCTCATGGCGGACTAAAAGCAAGAGTCAGAAGCGGGCAGATTCCGCCTCTGACTCTCCTTAACTCTCCGTAAATGCCCCGTGCCTTCATTCCCCTCGATTCCCCGCACCACACACTCTATATTCAAAATCCCCTGCAGGTGAATCTGGGTCCTGCCGGCATGCGGCATTTTTTTTCATTTTGCAAAGTCCACTACTCGTGTTTCCCTTATAACGGTCACCTTGATCTGGCCTGGATAGTCCAGTTCCTGCTCTATCTGCTTCACAATGTCCCGGGCCAGCTTGGTTGATTTCACATCGTCAACCATTTCGGGTTTCACCATTATCCTGATTTCTCTTCCAGCCTGAATCGCGTAGGATTTGTCAACACCTTCAAATGCATTGGCAAGTTTTTCGAGCTTTTCCAGCCGCTTGATGTACGCCTCGAGGGTCTCGCGCCTCGCACCGGGCCGCGCCGCCGAGATGGCGTCACATGCCTGTATCAGCGAGGCCTCGACTGACCGCTGCTCCTCATCTTCATGATGAGCATTTATCGCGTGAACCACATCCTGCGACTCGTTGTATTTCTCGGCGAACTTGCCTCCTATCAGCGCATGAGGACCTTCAACCTCCGTATTGACCGCTTTGCCTATATCGTGGAGCAGGCCTGCCCTTTTGGCAAGCTGCACATCGGTACCCAGTTCAGCGGCCACGGCGCCTGCGAGAAAAGCAACTTCCAAGGAGTGCGAGAGCACGTTCTGCCCGTAACTTGTCCTGAATCTCAGCTTCCCAAGCATCCTGATCAACTCCGGGTGGAGACCGGTGACGCCTGCCTCAAAAGTGGCCTGCTCACCTTCCTGCCAGACCCTCTGATCCATCTCCTTGCGGGCCTTTTCGACCATTTCCTCAATTCTCGCAGGGTGGATCCGTGCATCGAGGATCAGTTTCTCAAGAGCCATTCTGGCTATTTCTCGTCTTATGGGATCAAAGCTTGAGAGGATTACCGCTTCAGGAGTGTCATCGATGATCAGATCGACGCCGGTGAGTGACTCAAGCATCCTGATGTTTCTTCCTTCCCTGCCGATGATTCGTCCTTTCATCTCGTCACTGGGAAGGGAGACCACCGAAACCGTCGATTCCACCACCTGGTCGGCCGCCCATTTCTGAATTGCCGTGGAGATTATCCTTCGCGCCTTCAGATCGGCCATTTCCCTGATGTGCTCCTCCATGGTTTTTATCCTGGAGGCTATCTCAAACTGGATTTCATCTTCCACCTTCTTCAGAAGGAGATCCTTCGCCTCATCGGTGGACATCTTTGCGACCTTTTCAAGCTCCTGACGCTGCTTTGATTCCAGTTGGACAAGCTGTTCCTTTTTCCGGGCCAGTTCCTGTTCCTTGGAGGTTAAACCTTTTTCCCGCTTTTCCAGCGCTTCCAGCTTCTTGTCCAGATTTTCATCTTTCTGCAGGAGTCTGCGTTCCAGGCGCTGCTGTTCATTGCGGCGCTCATCGCGCTCCTTCTCCATCTTCGCCCGTTCCCTGAAAATCTCGTCCTTTGCCTCGACGAGCTTCTCCTTTTTCAGGGCCTCGGCTTCTCTCCGGCTCTCTTCAACAATCCTCTGGGATTCCTTCTGAGCCTTGGAAAAGGACTTCTCTCCCACATTCCTCATGGCAAGAAAGCCTATTATGACACCGACTCCAAACATTACGACGATGAGTATTATCGCTAATATTATATTGATAGCCGGTTCACCTCCTTATTCAGTTTTTATTTTCCTTAACCATCACCCTTTCTCATTAAATTTCAATCTTCAGTACGAGTCTCACTATCCTACGTCAACACATCGTGAGAGAAATCTCCAATCCTTCCTATTGTAGCTTTTTTATTTTCCCTTTGTCAAGAGCCCTCCTCACGACGCAGTCAGGCCTGATGCTTTCTTCGCCTTCACGGTGATTTCGCCGAGAAGGGCGGGGTTTTCCTCGAGATGCTTCTTGACATTCTCCTGCCCCTGCCCCAGTTTGGTATCACCGTAAGTGTACCATGACCCCCCTCTCGTGATAATGCCCTTCTCCAGGGCTATGTCGATAACGCTCCCCGCTTTTGATATGCCCTTTCCATAAATTATATCAAACTCTACCTGCCTGAAAGGAGGAGCAAGCTTGTTCTTGACTACTTTGGCCTTGACCCTGTTCCCGACGGCATCATTCCCGATCTTGATGGTTTCCAGTTTTCTCACCTCCAGCCTGAGGGAGCTGTAAAATTTCAGAGCCCTCCCGCCAGGCGTCGTTTCGGGATTGCCAAACATGACCCCTATTTTTTCCCTTATCTGATTGATAAAGATGGCGCAGGTCCCCGTCTTGCTGATGCTCCCGGTGAGCTTTCTGAGGGCCTGGGACATGAGGCGGGCCTGAAGGCCCACATGGGGCTCACCCATATCGCCCTCTATTTCCGCCTTGGGAACGAGAGCCGCCACCGAGTCTACGACAACAACGTCAATGGCATTGCTCCTCACAAGGGAATCGACTATCTCAAGGGCCTGCTCGCCCGTATCTGGCTGCGACACGTAGAGATTGTCCACGTCAACGCCAAGGTTCCTAGCATACTCCGGATCAAGGGCGTGCTCCACGTCCACATACGCCGCGATACCTCCCTTGGCCTGCGCCTCAGAAACCACCTGGAGGGCAAGCGTGGTCTTTCCCGATGATTCGGGGCCGTAGATCTCTACTATCCTTCCCCTGGGCACGCCGCCGATGCCCGTGGCGATATCAAGGGCAAGAGAGCCTGTGGAGATGGCTGAAGTCTCATCCCTTGAGCTCATGTCACCGAGGCGCATGATGGCGCCTTTCCCATACTGTTTCTCAAGCTGTCCCACTACCATTTCGAGCGTTTTAACTTTATCCATGGCTCTCCTCTTCTTCTCTTTTCTCCCCTGCTCCGAGCATGAATTCCTCAAGGTGCTCATAGAGCGGACCCTTGGGAGTGAGGGTGCTTTTTATCAGGAAAAAGGAGGGCACTGCCATCTCCCCGATCCTGCTCTCTCTGATTTTTTCAATATGCCGCGAAAGCCCGGCTATCCCCCCCCCGCCTTTCACCCTTCCGATGGTAAGATGGGGGCTGAAGGCTCTCTTCTCCTCCGGGAGACCTAGAGCAGTGACACCCCTTTCAAGCTCCCTGTTGAGGGCTGCGAGGCCCTCTTTTCCCCGTGAGATTCCCACCCACAGCACCCGGGGGCTCCGAAGCGTCGGAAAGGCACCGAATCCTTCCCAGAACAGCTTGAAGGAGGCATGCTCACCGGCAATGGCCCTCCCCGCGTTCAAAAACTCAGGAAGGCGGCTTTGCTCCACGCTGCCGAGAAACCTCAGCGTGAGGTGAAGATTCTCCACCTCGACCCACTTCACTTCTGCGCTGAAGGCCCTGCACTGTTCCAGGTGCCGGGACAGAGTAGCTTTCAGGCGGGGCGCCAGGGGAATTGCATAGAACAGTCTCAGGCTCTGCATAGCTCACCAGTATGCCGGAAGAAGTAAGAAGGAAAGAGGAAGCGGCCTTAGTCGTCTTCGCTCTCTCTTAAACGGAACTTTATCCTCTTTATCTGATCGACGACGGAATTCAGCTCATTGGGAAGCAGGCTGGGAACAAGGGGCACTTCACCACCCTCAACGCGCATTACCATGACCTGCTTTTCCTTCAGATCCTCATAGGAGGCCTCGCAGTCGAGGTAGGTATTCAGGAGCTTGTAAATAAGGCTGATATCGTTGTAAGGATTGGCAGGGAATCCGCGCCCCCATGCCTCAAGGGCATGCACCGTTATCTCCTCGCAGGAGATCGGCTCTTTCACTGATTCCATAATCTTCTTGAGCACGCCGCAGAAGCTTGAGTTTCTCCCGAATTCCTTGATGCTTACCATGATATGTCACTGACCTCCTCTATATCCGTCAAGAACCTTTACAAGCAGCCGGAGTGCCTTCATTGACGTGATCGCCCTTATCTGCCGGCGGCTTCCCTTGAGCATAAACCTGAAAGCCTGCGTATGCCGCGGATCCGACACCCCTATAAAAACCAGCCCCACCGGCTTTTCTGCCGTTGCACCCGAGGGACCGGCTATTCCGGTGACCGAGAGGCCGAAAGTGGTGCCGAAAAGCTCACGAACTCCCCTGGCCATCTCCAGGGCCACCTCCCGGCTCACTGCACCATAGCGGTTGAGAGAGTCTTCCGGCACCCCGATGAGAGATGTTTTCGCTCTGTTGCTGTAAGTCACCACGCCGCCTATGAAATAAGCCGAGCTTCCGGGAAGAGAGGTAAGGGAGCCGGCGATGATCCCTCCTGTACAGGATTCCGCGACAGAAACTGTGCAGTGTGTAAGATGACAGAGCCTTTTTATCGTAAGAACAAGGTGGTTTTGCACTTACCTGCAGCACCGACGAACCTGTTTCATCTGATTTCCTTTTTATCGTGGACGAAACTATTCCGGTGCCACGAAAAACCAGGAGGTCTCTTCTCTATGACTCCATCTTCTCCTGAATATATTTCACGGCCTCTTCAATGTTGGTGATTTTTTCCGCATCTTCATCAGGGATCTCCAGGTTGAATTCCTGCTCAAGGGCCATGACAAGCTCAACGGTATCAAGGGAGTCCGCACCGAGATCATCGGTAAATGATGCGCTTGGCGTCACCTGATCTTCATCAACTCCGAGTTGCTCTATAACGATTTTCTTAACTCTTTCAATAACGGTTGACATCGCTTCACCTCCGAGGTTATCTTTCATTTCAATCGTTTTTCATTCAACTTAAACGTAAAATTTCCTTCTTGTGCTCCTTTGCTGTTCACTTCCATCCTATCCCGATGAATCTCCAGGCGCCGGGTGAAAACCCGTCGAACCGGTTCCCCTGCTTCATCATGGCTTTCACCGCGGCCTGAGACTATGCGTATACCTCGCTTCTGATTGCTTCTACGGTCTTTTTGAGACTCTCACTATCTTCAACATTATAGATATGAACATATTTATCAATTTTTCTGATCATCCCGCAGAGAGCTTTGCCTGGGCCTACCTCCACGAAGGTATCCACTCCAAGCGAGATCATCTTCTTTACCGAGTCCACCCAGAGCACGTTGCCGAGGATCTGGTGCTTGAGAGCCTCTTTTATCTGCAGGGCGTCTCTCAGCGCCGAAGCCGTCGTATTCACCACGACAGGAACGCTCGGCCTGCTGAAATGCACGTGTTCAAGCTCAACGGCAAGCTTTTCGGCTGCGGTCTTCATGAGCCTTGTGTGAAAGGCACCGCTCACATTGAGAGGAGCCACCTTTCTGGCGCCTTTTTCCTTGATAATCTCCATTGCCCGCTGCACTGCCCGCACCTCGCCCGATATTACAATCTGTTCAGGCGTGTTGAAGTTCGCGATCTCCACTATGCCTGTGGGGTGGGCCTCCGTGCAGGCCTCCTTGATCGCATCATAATCCATTCCGATAATTGCAGCCATTGTTCCTGGCGCTTCATCACCCGCTTCCTGCATCAGCTCTCCTCTCCTGCGGACAAGGCGGAGGGCGTCGTCAAAGGAGAGGACACCGGCTGCCACAAGGCCTGCGTATTCGCCGACACTGTGCCCGGCTATTGCAACGGGGGTGATTCCTGCCTGCACCAGCGCCTGGTTGCATGCGATTGACGTGGTAAGGATTGCAGGCTGGGTGTTGCTTGTTTTTCTGAGTTCATCTTCCGGTCCTTCCCAGCAGAGCCTGCTCAAAGGATATTCCAGTATGGCATCTGCCCTTTTGAAAGCCTCAGAGGCTTTCTTAAAAGTCTGGGCAAGATCGCAGCCCATACCGACCTTCTGAGCTCCCTGGCCCGGGAAGACAAATGCGACATTCTTCATCCACTACCTCCTCAATAATTCCATTTTATGACCATCCCACCCCAAGTGAGCCCTGCGCCTACAGAGGTCAGAAGGACAATGTCACCACGCCTGATCTTTCCTTTCTGGAGTGCCTCGTAAAGCGCGAGGGGAATAGAAGCACAGGAAGTGTTCCCGTAAGACGAGAGATTGGTGTAAAGCTTGTGTTCCGGAACGTTAAGGCGCTTGGTGACGCCTTCAATAATCCTGATGTTGGCCTGATGGGGAATATAGTGCGAAATGTCATCGATGGTGAGGCCGCTCTTTTCCAGCACGATCCTGGCTGATTCCTCCATTTTTACAATGGCGTGGCGGAACACCTCGTTCCCCTTCATTTTTACATAGTGGAGCTTTTCTTCCACGGTCTTCCGCGAGGGAGGCATCTGCGAGCCCCCTGCAGGCATGCAGAGAAGTTCGCCTGTAGAGCCGTCAGAGCCCAGGTGAAACGAGAGGATGCCGGTGCCCTCGGGAACTGGACCTACCACAGCGGCCCCTGCGCCATCTCCGAAAAGAATGCAGGTAGAGCGGTCCTCCCAGTCAAGAAACTTGGAGAGCACCTCGGCGCCCACGACCAGCACCCTTTCGTAATTGCCGCAGGCAACAAATTGGGAGGCAACGGAAACGGCATAGAGGAACCCGGTGCAGCCGGCCTCCAGGTCAAAGGCTCCTGCATTGGAGATATGGAGGCGGTTCTGGACGATTGACGCCGTGGGGGGAAAGAGCATGTCGGGAGATGCCGTTGCCGCTATGACAAGCTGTATCTCGGAAGGCTTGACGCCGGAGTTTTTTATGGCAATTTCGGCGGCCTGCACGGCAAGATCAGAGGTTGCGGTACCGCTCTCGGCAATCCGCCTCTCCTTGATGCCCGTTCTTGTAGTAATCCATTCATCAGAGGTATCGACAACCTTTTCAAGATCGGCATTGCTGAGAACCTTGGGGGGAGCATAGGCACCGAGTCCTAATATTCCTACAGATCTTACCGTTGTCATGGTTCACCTTCTTACTTGTATGACGGATTCTCACTTATAATGCAGAAAATTCTATGATTGGTATACCATAGAATTTTTTCCTGTCCGCCAGGTATTTCCGGGAGTTCCCGTTTCGTGCACACGGCGATTCTTACGCCTTCTTTATATCTTCAAGCTTGAAGACTTCCCGGCCCTTGTAATATCCGCATGATTTGCAGATATGGTGGGCCAGTTTGGGATCGTGGCACTGGGGGCACTCCGATATATTGGGAATAACAAGCCTGATATTGGCGCGCCTCCTCCTGGTCTTTGAATGAGATGTCTTGTACTTTGGATTAGCCATACTCCTACCCTCTTTCACACATTAAATAAGTAAGATTCTCCCTCTTTCCTCCAAATCCTCCCGTCACCCTCTCCCATCTTTTCCTTCTCCAAGAGGTGGCTTCCCCAGAAGCCTTTCAAGGGACTCAAGCCTTGGGTCCCTCCTTTCGGTGGGGCATCCACAGGCTCTGCTGTTGAGATTTTCCCCACACACGGGGCAGAGGCCCTTGCATTCACTGCTGCAGACAGGGCACATGGGGAAAGCCGCCAGAATGTTCTGCCTCATTATCTCCCCTGCATCAAGCTTCTCGCCCTTGTAGACAAAGACATTGAGATCGGAGAGGTTGAGATCACTCTTGCGCTTCAGCTCAGGGCTGTCCTCGGGAAGAAATTCCTCCTGTATCATGACATGGAACTTCTCCGGAAAGCTCTCGAGGCACCGGCTGCACTGAAGCCTGACGACCGTATCGAGAGTGCCCTTCACAATAAGCCTCGATCCCGCATTGTTTACCTCGAGATCATAAGCGACATCGACGGTCTCCTTAATGCCCTCCCCATTGAGAGCGAGAGGCTCTTTTCCCGTGACCTTCTTCTTTGAGCCAATCAGTTTCAGAATTTCCTTGACTTCGATGTCCATGCAAGCTCCCTCTGGAGCGGCTTCAGGATTCGCCCCTGACCTGCCGGAAGAATTACCCATCATTATAAATGCTCACTTCCAAAAAGTCAAGAAAAAATAGGGACTGTCGCTTATATTTACAAATTGGCAACAATTGCACGCCCCCTTGACATGGGGGAACTCACCTGCTACACTGTGTGGTGGAGAGTTGGCAGAGCGGTCGATTGCGGCGGTCTTGAAAACCGTTGATGGGGCAACTCATCCGGGGGTTCGAATCCCTCACTCTCCGTTGAAAAGCCCGGCACCGAAAGGTATGCGGGCTTTCGTGTTTCCGGCATTGAAGTGTGCGCCTGAATTGTGCCAAGTGACAGAAAGAAGAGGCCCTGACGCTGGCCAGGGCCTCCCTTGCGTGTGTGCTCGATGATGGACTATTTTCCCTCACTTGAGGCAAGCCATGCCTTGACTTTTGCCTTTATTTTCCTGGAACCCTTCGGTGAGCCGCCTTTGCATATCAGTATAACCGCACTGAGCGGTATTCCTATCTTTTCTGCTGCCTGCTCGGGAGAGAGTTCATTGGCCTTCATTGCGGCCATTAAAGCCTCTGCCACATCTGGAGGGAACAGTAATTTATTTGACGCTTCATAATGACGGTCACCCTTCTTATCCATATCCGCTATTTCTCTTTGAGTTCCGCTGCTGCCCATATTATTCACCTCCTTTTCTCTGTCCTTGGCTGTATATAGATTCTGCTATCTTTATATTCTCTTGATGCATTGAGTGTATTCCTGAAACCAAGATCCCTGCTTGCTTTTACGCGCGATAGCCTGCTTCTTTGCTCTCTTATTTGACTCAGGCTTGCTGTCAGGATTGAACCTTGATTTTTCCAGGAATGCCTGAAACTCCTCTTTCTCTGCTCTCCAGACACCACTGAACTTTAATGCCTTCAACTTCCCGGCAATAATCCACTTCACAACAGCCCGTGGTATGACATTCGACTCATCAAGAGCATCTTCTGCATCACGGAAAAGTCGGTCAAGTTTCAGGGCTGCCCCGTGGGAGGCTTGTTTTCTCTTGATGAGGTTCAGAAGCTCAATCCCGCCGGGACGCTTGGAAAGCATCTTGCCTGCAGACACGCCCTCCTCCCGGATGACGGCGACTATCTCCAGCCCTGCCATAACGCAGTATGCCCTGACACGCTCCTCCTGGCGGTCCCGGGAAAAGGGCAGCCTTATTTTATCATAGTGGGTCTCCTTGACCACCTTATGGCTCCAAGTAAAATGAGAGGGCCAGTATTCTCTTGCACTGTGTCTCAATGGCGGGGGATCATCACCCTCTTCACTTCCTTCGGCGCTCCCTGGTTGTTACTGCCGTCAAGAGCGGTGACAAAGACCGTGTATTCCTCGCCTGCCAGAAGCTTCTCAAACTGAATGCTGCTTTTTCCCTTCTCTACTATGACAGGGAGGCGGAGGCCCTTCTTCGAGCGGAAGCAATATACCCCGCAGGACACCACGTCGGGTGATGACGACTCTCTCCAGCTTACCGTGAGCGTGGTGCCCTTAGGCTCCAGGACGAGGCCTGTCGGCGAGGGAGGGGGGGTGCACTTTACCGGCATGGCCCAGGCCAGAGGCGCCATGCCCCCCTCAAGTCCCCGCCCCGAGACAGCGGTGACGGTGAAACAATAAGCCTTCCCATTCTCCAGGCTCTTCACGAGGTAACCCGGCTTTGCAGCTGTGTCTGCATGCTCAAGGCTCCCCTGGTCCCGGCCGCAATAAATACGGTAGGAATTTCCAGGAGGAGCGGCGCTCCATGTCAGATACACCGATGCTTCACGCCCTTCAGCGCTCACCTCGGAGAGCACATCGGGATACTCATCGTCGGGCATCAGAAGGGAGCATGTCTGAAGGGGCGACTGGAAGGGGTTTCCCGGTGCAAGGAGCCTTGCATAGAAATAGCGGGTCTTTCCCCCCTCAAGGCCACACAGGTCAAGGGAAAAATGGTAAGTATCGCCTTCACTCCGCAGCGCCATGGCATCATAACGGATCTCCACAGGCTTGAGAAGGGGGATCTTCTCAGGAGGGACTTCCTGTTCAGAGGAACGGACGTCGAGGAACACCTCGCGCCCCATCTGATATTCAAGCCTCCCCTTTGATGACACAGTGAACAGAAGTGTGCATTCCCCCTTCTCCTTCCCCTTGACGGCAAACCGGTCAAAGGAAGGCGGGGAACTCCCTGCCGGGGGAGCATCCATGTACCAGCGGGGAGGGCCGTATACCTTCTGAAGATCCGGAGTGGACACCGCGTCGAGGTGGGGAATCCCGGCGAGAAGGGCCTCCTGGTCATAGACAAAGGCAAAGCGATCCCTCTGTCCCGGCGCAAGGTAGTTCAGGAACAAGAGAGAGAAGCCATCGGGGCCCTGGGCCCACGGAAGGACCGTCTTCCGGAGTATGTCAACATTTGACTCAAGATAGGGGCTCTGTATACCCCTGCCGCGAACCCAGTCCCACTCGGTCACGAAACTTTCAAAGAGAAGGCCGTCAATACTCGATTTCATGAGGGCGCCGTACTTTTCAAAGAGAAACAGCCCCCTGTTGGCGATGATAACCATTGAAGGGAATGCATTCCTTATGGATTTCACAAGAGAGGCCATATCCTTCTGCATCCACCCGTAATTTCCCCACGGTGACGCGGTGTCGAGGGTATCAAGGAAGAAGCCGTCAACATGGAACTCGCCGGAGAGCCTTGCCATGGTGGCCAGGATCTGCGCTTTCCACTGGCTGTCGCCTGCATATACATAATAGCTGTTCCACTTGCCGTTTTCGTCGGGAATTCCGTCATGACCCTTCACGAGCTCAGGGAGGCCGCTGGGAAGCCATTTCATGAACCCCCTGCCGGTGAGCACATAGCGCAGTTCGTCAACATAGCGGGCAGGGTAATCATTGTCACCATAAATAATGCCCTTTTTCTCATCCCAGTGTACCGGGCCCCTCTCCCCCGGCGTTCCAGGCCCCCCGGGGGATTCCTCATCCTCACCGATGGAGATATAGGCGATACAGAGCACGTCATCCTCATCGCCCGCTATGCCGTTTCTCCCGTTCCTGAGCCTCGTGACAAGCTCTGGGCTTATGTTGGCAAGGCCGGCCCCGGGGTGAAGGATCACGAGATCATAATCCCAGGCCTTGGAAAGAGTCTCATCGTCCCAGCTGCCGTAATACACAAGGTACGACCGCGGAGGCCATTTTACATTTTCAGGTCTTGCCACAGGTCCGCCTCCATTTCCCGCAAGAAAAAAAAAGAAAAGCACCAAAGCCACCTGAGAGAGAATCTTCTTCCTGCTGCTCATAAAACGCTCACTGGTCATGACCTTCGCCTTTCTCATTTTCTCATGCTTCCTCACCGCCGTGACGCACCCTTTTCCTGGAAGAGTTTCAGCACAGAGGCCCGATTCCCTCTCTCCCTCCTCTGCAGGAGTGAGGGGAGCGACTCAATAATACTCCCCATGTTAACATTTTGTAAACAGGGAAGAGGGAGCAGGGACCGGCGACTATCCTTCCAGAGACACAGACCGGCAGCCTGGAAGTTCCTGTAAGGGAGGGGATCACATGGCCTCGGAGGAGAAGCTTACCAGATTCGTAATAAGAACGGCGCTGAAAGACCTGCAGTCCAGAAAGCACTTCAAGACGCTCGATGAACTCAAGGAAGCCCTTGAGGGAGAGCTCAGGGATGACGGCTTTGAGGTCACCGTTGAGGACAGGGGGAAAATTGCCGCCATCGTCGAGGAAGAGGGTTACACGGGGCGATTTGCCGTGGACGACCTCATCCGCAGGAAGCTTCGGAACAGGAAGTACTGGCCTGCCATCAGCATTGCCGCGGGGGTCCTCCTCTTCATTATCACCTCGGCCATTGGGGGCCTCATCGAATACTTCGTGCAAAAGCCCCTCACAAGGGAAAAGCCCCAGGCACCAGCTCCCACGGTCATTGCGGCAATCTTCCAGGTGCCGGAGAGAATCTACGGCGAGAAGCTCGAGTTTACCGTCAGCATCCAGAACCTCCAGAAGAGCGAGGCCCTGAATGACCTTATCCTCTTCGCGTCGGCCGACGAGAGCGTCACCAAAATCCCCGTGGGCCAGCTCGAGCCGACATCCCACAGGAAGATCAGGGGGCTTCTCAAACTGAAGAGCACCGCCAGGAGCAGGGTCACCTTCAACGCCTACATCATAAGCTCCAGGGTGAGCTTTGTTGCGGACCCCGTGGAAATCGAGAAATCAGGCGTCGTGGCAATGACTATGGAAAAAGAGGCTCCCTCAAGCACCTCGGACAAGCTGATAGCCATGAAAGACAGCAAGGAGGCGGGGGCACCGAAGCGGGATAACTCAATGGCGGGCGGCGCCGCCCAGGGGGAGTCGAGACTGATGAAAACATCCTCGGCTCTTCCCCAAAAGGCCCAACCGATACCAGGCCCCGCGGGCGGCGGCATGGGCGGCGGGATGATAGGTCCGGGCGGCGCGGCAGGCGGGGGCGCGAGCGCCGGGGATTCTGCCGCAGAGTCTGAGAGTTCCCGCAGCATGCCCGTTCCCCTCAAGGACTTAACCGCGAGGGAGATGAGCTCCGACAGGCTCGCAGATGCCTCCATAGAGGCCCTCAAAAGCCTCCCGCCCGGTGATCCCTCTTTCCAGGGAAGGCGCGAGATGCTTGGCGTGCTTGCCGAGTCAGGGAACAAAAAGGCTGCCCAGTTTCTCAAGACCCTTGGCAGGTAAGGGGAGCTTTACCTTTCTGAAGGCAGAAAGACAAGAATCCTCGAGCCCCTGGGTCTTTTTTTCTCCCAGGAAATCTCCCCCCCATGGGCATCAACTATCTTCTTGCTGATGAAGAGGGCGAGGCCTATTGCCTCCAGAGAGGGGGAACCTGTCCCCTCGCCATCTTCGAAGGTTTTGAAGACAAGCTGCCAGAGGTTGTCCGGCAGGGAAAGTCCCCCGTTGTCAATCTCCAGCTCCACACCCCTTGGTTTCCCCCGCGTGGCAGCCACTGCATTGAGCGTCACTTTGAGAGGCTCACCTGGAGAGGCATTTTTCACCGACACATCCAGAAGATGCTGGATGCAGTGCTCAATTTTTTCATAGTCCATAGGCACCACATAGTGCTCCAGGGGGGTGTTCTGGGAAAAATGGAGCGATATGGCCACCCCATGGTCAAGCTTCATTCTTTTTTCTACATGGAACTTCAGTATCTCAGCCATATTAAGGGGCTCGCATGAAAGCTTCTTCACCAGGTCGTCGTACTCATTTATCACGTAGAGATCGTTTATCATCTTGTGAATGGTGGTCGCCTCACGGCGGGCCATCCCGGCAAAATCCTGCACTCTCTCGGCAGTGACGGCCTCCATGTTCTCGAGGACATACTCGGCGTATTCCTTGATGGAGAGCACCGGCGACCTGAGGGCGTTAAAGAGAAGGGTGACGAGCTGGTATTTCGAGGCCTCCATTTTTGCCAGGCGTCTCAGGCTCTTTTCCGTCTCAAAATAGAGGCGGGCATTCTCTATGGCGACGGTGGCAATGTTGCCGAGAGCGAGGGCAATGGGAAGATCGTCCTCGCTGAAATCTCCCTCAATCCTGTTTATTACCTCCATCACGCCTATGATACGGTCCTTGGCGCGGAGGGGAATGGCTATCATGTTCCTTGTGACGACGCCGGTCATCTTGTCGGCCTTGGAGGAGAACCGTGGATTGGTCTGCACATCGTTGATGATGAGAGGCTCACCGGTCTGCGCCACGTAACCGGCGATTCCTTCGCCCATCTTGAGGACCACTTTCTTGAGAGCATTTTCATCCTGGAGCGTCTTCTCGTCACGGCGGTCGTAGACTATCTCGAAATAGAGCTCGCCGCGGTCTTCATCGACAAGCAGTATGGAGGCGCTGTACGACTCCAGTATCTGTTTGGACACGGAGATAATCTTGCTGAGAAGAGTCTCCAGGGTGGGCGTGGAATTGAGATAGAGGTTCACCTCCATGAGCCTTTCGAGCTGCTTGAGGCGTTTTTCAGTATTCTTCTGTCGCTTTATTGCCATGATGACCAGCACCTCTCGTGTCAGGAATCCTGCGCCTCCCCTATGACGGGAAGGAAACGCTTTCTATCTTGTAGACATTGACGGACTCGCTCTTCCCCTTCAGGTGAATGGAATCGAGCCTCTGGGCCGTCACGTGCTCCTTGACCCTCTCGTATGCCTTCTCGTTGAGCATCACTGCCGAGTTGTGCTCTTTGCTCACGTCCTGGAGGCGGGCGGCCACGTTGACGGTATCTCCGATTGCGGTGTACTGCAGGCGCGTGCCGTCGTTGATAAAACCCATCACCACGTCTCCCGTGGTGATGCCCACGGCAATCTCAAACTTTCTGGCCTGATCCTTGAACCACTTGTCAGAGAGGTAGCTCACCTGGGTCTTCATCTCCATGGCGGCGCGGAGGGCATTGAGAGGGTGATCCCTGTCCTCCAGAGGGGCGCCGAAAATGACCATCTGGGCATCGCCCTGGAAATAGAGAAGGGTGCCTCCAAACTTTGTGGAGATCTTGGACATGCTGGAATAATAGTCATTGAGGATTTTCATCGCATCGCGGGCCCCGATTATCTCGGTGAGCGTCGTGTAGCCCCTTATGTCAGAGAATACGACGGTCACCTCGCGCTGCACATCGCCCAGGTCCTCCTCCTGGGTGATAAGCCCTTCTGCCACCGTCTCGGGGAGAAATTTCTTGAAGAGCTCGGTAATCCTGTTTTTCACCTTTTCCTCGCCCTGATACCTGATCTTCGCATCCTCATAGAGCTGGAAATAGGTCTTGAGCTCTGAAATGGCCTTGGCAAGCGTCTGCAGGATGGTGTGATAACTTGCCATGGTGGCGAAGAGGATCATCTCGTCTTCCGATTCCGGAGGGTTGTGCTCAAGAGCCTTTGAAAACTCATTCTCCGCGAGATCATACTGGCCTGCCCGCGCATAGCTTGAAGCGAGGTTGAAGCGCGCATAGGGGTGATCGGGATAGCTGTCAATGGCTTTTTTGTATTCCTGGATGGCAAAATCAAGATCGCCGAAGCGCAGGTGGATGTTCCCCAGGGCAAAATGGGCATAGGTGTCGTTGGGCTTGATTTTCAGGAACTTCTCAATATACTCCCTCGCGAAGGTGAGATGGCCCATCCTGAGGTACGTGAGGGCCATGTTGTAATAGGGATCTACAAGCTCGGGATTGATCTCCAGGGCTTTCCTGAAAGCGTCAAGCGACTCATCATATTCACCAATCCGCGAAAGGGCAATCCCCAGGTTGATATAGCTGTATACGTCCTTGGGATTGTGGGAAATGGCCTGCTTGAACTCCTCCGTGGCCTCCCTGTATTTCTTGATGGAAATATATGCCTCGCCGAGCTGGTAATGCTGGTATGAGTCACTGGGGAAAAACTTCACGCTCTTCTTGAAGTTTTCAATGGCATCGTGAACTCTGCCCAGCCTTTTGCTGATGTTTCCCAGGTGGGAATAAGCCTCGCCTTTCTTTTCATCTATCCAGATCGCTTTCTGATAATAGTCGGCAGCGGTGGAAAAGTCAAATTTCTCCTCGTAGAGGAGGCCCAGCTCAAAATAGGCATCGGCGCACTTGGGGTTGAGGTCAAGGGCTTTCTGATAGCTCGCCCTGGCGTAATCCTCCTTGCCTTGAAGCTTATAAGCCTTTCCCAGCTCTATGATGACACTGTCATTGTTGGGCTTGAGCTGGTGGGCCTTCTGGAGCACGGGAACTGCCGTCGAAACCTCATTCTGCTGCATCAGCAGCTGGGCGAGCTTGTAGTGCGCACCGAAAGAGCTGGGCTCTTGCTTTATCAGCTTTTTGAGGACATCGATGGCCTTGGCCGGCTCCTTCAGCTTGAGATAGAGCTCCACCATCAGATGGTAGGCTTTTATGAAGGCCGGCTCCAGGACAAGAAGGTCCTCAAGCTCCTTTCTCGCAAGGGGGAGCTGGCCCGTCACAAGGTAGGCAAGGGCCAGAAAATAATAAGGCTGCGATTCACCGGGAAGGATCTTTTTCCTCTGGAGACACTCCGTAATGGCCTTCTTGGCGTGGCCCGCCTCATTGTAGTCAAAAGGGAGCGCCTCAGGTTCCCGCTCATCAAAGGGGCGGGGATTGTGTTTGAGAGAGAGCTCCCACTCCATGGCGCCAAGATCAGGCTTGCCAAGGCATGCGTAAGCCAGGCCCGAGTGGTAATGAGCGGGGAAAAAGGAGGGATCGACAGAGTTGGCCCGGGAAAAATAAGAGGTGGCCATCTGGTAATCGCGCTGCTCGTTGTAGAGGAGGCCGAGGTAATAATAGCTCTGGGGATCATTCGGATTTTTCTGGGCCTCGTTCTGGTATTTCTTTATAAGAAAGGAATGGTCCATAAGCACTCCCTTAACGTTTTTTCGCTGCCTCCAGGCTCACCATGCCCGGAGGTGCGCCCTCTGTCCCGAAACAGAGGGATTTTCTCCAGGGAAGAGAAACTTTACCATTATTTCAATTTTACCTGGATAAATCCTGCCGGCAATGCACAGGCATCACCCCCCGCTTCCTGCTCAGCCTGAAAGGACGGGAACAACCTTCCCGGAAATTCTTGTCTTGTTTCTTTTCATCTTAATTACGACCTGCACCGTGCATTGCGAGGCACCTTTCGAGGCTTCCCTTGCCCCGTATGTGAACGAAGCGGCACACTGCATGCTTAAGATACCGCAGAGCGCAGTCCTGGAAAGCAGTTCCCCCGGCAGGATGCTCTGGCAGTACGAAACTGATATCAATGGGAAAATCTCTTTCAGGCTCAACTGCATCTTTCTCGGTGTCGATGTGAAACATGAAGAGTACATCACCATACTTATGGAGAGCAAGAAGAACGAGGGACTTGAACCAAGAGAAGCCGCCATAGCAGGTGGAAGAGGCTTCACCTATGAGACCCGCCAGAAAAAAAGCGACGAGGAGATTACCAATACTTACCTTGTAGCCCTCTCGCCCGGGGGATGGATCTGTACCGTGACCGCATCGGGAAAATCGGCGGTGCTCAAACGCGAGCTTCCCCTGGTGACCACGGTGCTCCAGAGCTTTGAGTTCCTCAGGACGGAGAAAAAGCCGAAAAAGCGGTAACCCCTCATTTTGCCTTCAGCTTTTCAATGCGCTCCCTCACGAGCTTTTTCCCCTTTTCATCCTTTGATTTCTCAAGGTAGATGGAGTAATCCCTGAGGGCGTCTTCTTTCCTCTGGAGGTTTGAATGAATCTCCGCCATGAGAAGATAGGCATCGGTAAGATCGGGGTTCAGCTGCACGGCGCTCTCAAGATTCTTGAGAGCCCTGTCGGGCTCGTCATCCCTGAGAAGGCATACGGCCATAAGATAGAGGGCCGCAGGTGAGTCAGCCTTCAACTCCAGGGCTTTCTTGGCATTCTCCCGGGCCTTTTTATTGTCACCAAGGGAGCGGTAGCAGTTTCCCAGCCCCAGGTAGGCACCTATATGAGGGCCGGCCATCTCAAGGGCTTTCTCATAATCGCGCATGGCCCCCTTGATCTCAGCCTTTGCCATGAGGCCATCAGCCTTTTCCACGAGTTTCTCACCCTGGCGCTTGAGCTGGTCCTTTCTATCTTTGACATTCAGGGCGAAAAAGATGATGCACCCTATGCCGAAGGCTACCATGGTCCAGACAGAGAGGAGCTTCAGCGCCCAGAACACTATGAGCAGCACAAAAAAAATGAAGAGGACCGAAAGAAACGCGGCGGTCTTAAAACCCAGATGCTTTATAAACTTCATTTCCTCCACCTTTCATGTCAATCGATACGCACCATGCTCCACCATCATTTCCATACCGAGAGAAGAAGCATGAGCATAGAGATATAAACGGCACTGATTATAAAAAAGTTTACTGCCACCAGCAGGGTGATGGGACGGAGGCCTCCGAACCACGCGATTTTCGAGTGAAAGAGGCGGTAAATTCTTGAAAGGCCCGGGTGGGAAGAAAAGAGCCTCGTCCATATCATATACATAAGGAGAGCGAAGGCGCTGAAGCAATAGAGGAAAAAGGCAGGGATCACGTTAACGAGAAGAGTGCTGTTAAAAAATCTATGGAGTATATGGGGAATAAAGAACATACCGAATATGAGAAGCAGGAATATGAGAGAGCCCATGGGCCTCAGGTACTTTACGTGCGATTCATGGAAAAAACGGGAGAACGATGCGGCAAAGCCTTCTTTCTGAAGAATCCTGTTGTATTTCTTCAGCGACCTGAGCGCTTCCTCGCTCTCCATTTTCGCTTCCCAGGCTTTCCCGAGGCGGAAGGCCTTTCCATAAAGGGCAAGCCTGTTCACCAGGTTCTCTGTCTCAAAGGAGAGTCCATCACGGATATTCTTAAGGGGCGGGAGCTTCACGCCAGCCTTGTGGATCGGGTGGCGGGTGAGCATCTCGTAGAGAGTGACGCCGATGGCATAGATATCGGTGGCCTCGCAGGCATTCTGGTAATCGCGGGGGAAATATCCCGCCGTCTTCACTATAACCGCTTCGGCCTGCTTTCCTATGCCGGGGAGGAGCGCCCCTGAGAGGTCAACGATATAAAGCTTCCCGTTCTTCCCGATCATGACATTTCCCGGCTTCATATCCCTGAAAATGATGGGCGGGACATTTGAATGGAGATAGTCAAGAAAGGCGGCAAGCTGCATTGTATAGTCCAAGGCCTGCTCCTCGGAGAAAATACCCTTGGCAAGAGCCCGGTCCATGTCCTCGCCATCGATATACTCCTGAATGAGGTAAAAGGTTCCCTGGTCCACAAAAAAGTCATATATCTTGGGGAAAGTAGGGTGTGAGAGCTTCATGAGTATGATGCTCTCCTGCTCGAAGAGCTGCATGCTCACAAGGTTCATCTCCTGAGTGCTGGCCTTCTTCATCTCCTTGATGACTACAGGGACCGTAATGGTACCGTTGAGATCTTTCACTTCATAGACGCGCTTCTGTCCTCCCTCGCCTACGTAGCGGAGAATCTCGTACCTGCTGTTGATGACGGTGCCCTTGGGCAGCCGCTCTGAAATATCCTTTCCGCCCATCAGGGGGATCCTTTCTCCTCAAGAGCATATCAGACGCCATCACTATACAATCTGAATTGTTTTTCTAATCTGAATTTCCGACTGCCGGGAGCATAGCGCTTATAGTGGGCGCGAATATAAATTTCGAGGAGCTTGATCAAATTCCTTTCATGGAAGGGACAGAAGGCGGCGTAAAAGGAGATTTTTCCTCTTCCTCGAATTGAAAAATTTGTGTAACCATTCAGTCTCCTGAAGAAACCTGGCTTTGGGGGTCAAGAGGCCGGGGGTTGAGGGGGCTGAATGCTTGCAGATCATACCAGGTAAAGTGAGGAAACACCGTGAACATAAAAAAAGCAAGCGCCCCATTTTTTCTCTTCATTACTCTGCTTTTATTATCCTCGCTTGCGCTCCCTCTGCCGGCACAGGAATACGAGGTCAGGATCACTTTCATCGAGCCCATTGAGGGCGCCATCTGCTACCCGGGAAACAAGCTGTTCATCAACCTCCAGGTGAGGGATCTCAATGAGCGGGTGAAAGGCGTGGCTTTCTATGTTGCCCCTCCCAACACAAAGCGCCCGGCCGAGCCCTTCTTTTTTGACAGGAACGGCGCTGACGGATGGTACACTACCTACGTGGTCCCCGCTGATGCTGCCGAAGGCTGGTATCGCATCAGCGCCCAGGCCTTCGACAAGAACGGCATCAAGAAGGGAAGAGAGGTCTTTGTCCCTGTCCAGGTGAAAAAGCCCCAGGTGGCCATCACCATCACGGCGCCGCGAAACGATCAGAAGATTTACTGCGATCAGCCGATTTTTATAACAGGAGCCCTCCAGGACAGGGCAGCCATTGTGAAGCGCGTTGATTTCTTCGTCTACCGTGCCTCATCCCAGGCACAGGAGCAGCCTTCATTTTCTGACACCAGGCTTGAGGGAGGATGCAGGGCAAAAATCCTCCTCCCCAAGGCCCCCCCTGATGAGTATGAAGTGCTCCTCCGGGCCTTTGACAGCAAGGAGGGCGGCAGCGCCGTCGCCGAAGCCAAGACCCGGTTCCTTCTCGTGCAGCCCGAGGTGCAGCTCCGCATCATTGAGCCGCGGCGGGGAGGAGCCTTCTATCCCGGCCAGAAAATCCATATGTACGGTGAGCTGCGCGATCCCGCAAAAAAAGTGAAAAAAGTGCTCTTCTATCTATTCCCCTCCACCAAGGAAAAAAAGGAAAAGCCCGCTCCCTTCGCGCAGGATACCAAGCTCCTCGGGGGCTTTTCAGCTGAATACGTGGTCCCTTACGAGACTGCCTTCGGCGCCCATACCATTGCCATAGAGGCCGTGGGCGACGATGAGAAGGCTCCTCCCCTGGCAGCCGATGAGGAGAGCATTATGGTAAACAAGCCTGTGATTGCCCTCACCATCAGGGTCCCTGCCGCCAATTCAGTCCATTACGGTGACGAAGACCTTTACATCAACGCCGATCTCGGTGACCGCGCGGGGATTGTGGAGAGAGTGGCCTTCATCGTCTATCCCCAGGGTGAGCCCATGAAAACGCTCTTTACTTTCCACGACAAAATCTTTACCGACGGATGCGGCACCATCTTCAAGCTTCCTGCAAAAATAAAGCCCGGCAAGTATGTCCTCGAGGCAACGGCCAAGGATCAGAAAGGCACGGCTCTTCTCACAAAGCATGTGACATTCGAGATAAAGGAGTAACTTCATGAAATCGCCACTAGCTCTCATAGGTGGAACAGTATTCCTTGAGCACATATTGTTTTCAGGGGTATCGCCTGTCATGCATGAGAGCAGCCAAGGGAAGACTGAGCTCATTGTGACGGAAAATGCCGTATTCAACCCGAGACACGGCACAAGGATGAATATCCCTCCCCACAGGATTAACCACCAGGCAACCATGGTGGCCCTCAAAGAGAGAGGGGTCACCTCAATTCTTGGCGTCTGCTCCGTGGGAAGCCTGAAAAAAACGCTGCCGCCGGGGAGCATCGTCATTCCTGACGATTATATCAATCTCTGGGACACCCAGACCTTTTTCAATGATTCGCTCACCCATATCACCCCGCACCTGTGCGAGAAAATGCGAAGGCACATTATGGACGCCGCTCAGGATGCCGGCATCCCCTTTATCCCCTGGGGGGTCTATGTGCAGGCGAAAGGGCCTCGCCTTGAGACCAGGGCGGAAGTGCGCTACCTCTCCCAATTTGCCGACGTGGTGGGCATGACCATGGCAGGTGAGGCAACCGCCGCCCAGGAACTGGGTCTCAGTTACGGGTGCATCTGCTCTGTCGATAATTACGCTCATGGCCTCGCTGATGAGCCTCTCTCAAACGATGAGATCAGAAAGCGGGCCGGCCAGAGCGCTGAGATCATGAAGGATATCTTCTTCAGGCTCGTGAAACGGCTCTCCCAGGAAGGTCCCGGCTCATAAGGAGGGGTTCCGGAAAAAGTGGAGAACTAAATCAAGAACCTTTATGTAGCTTGAAAATATCGAAATATTGATAATAATCAGCAAGGAGGTCATACCATGGGAGAAAAGAGGCTTATTCTGATACTCGTTCTCACGTGTGTCATCACACTCGCCGGCCCATCCCGCCTGTTCGCACAGGGTACAGCCCCCTCCACCTATCTCGAAGCAGCAGCACAGGTCATCAATGAGAACGACAGGATAGACGCCGAACTCAGTGACATCGCCAAGAACGGCAATGTGACAATCCGCCCCATCCATGTCGTTGAGAGGCTTAAGAAGGCCAACATGGACGCCTATGCCAACTGGCCCAACCTTTTCAACAAGGAAGTGCCTGACAAGTATGCCGACCTTTATTTCCACCTGAAAAAACTGGTCAAGCTCCAGATGAAGAAGACCTGCAACCTTTACGACGCCGCATACTACAGCTGGATGGATAACAGGGACAAGGCGATGCCTTTCAGGGAAGCCCTCCAGAGGATTAAAGAGGACTACGGCAAAGAGAAAAAGCTCGTGGAAAAGATATACCAGGACATGAAATAGGCGTTCCTGCCCCCGGAGGGTCAGGAATGGCCATCGGAAAGCATGCGAAAAGAATGTGCCTTGGGCCATGGAACCATCCAGGCGACAAGGCATTATTTCTCGAAAGAGCAGGCCTCGCGAGATGGTTCCCGGCACAATACTCCGCTCACGCTATGAAATCGTCTCACTCATCGGCAAAGGGGGCATGAGCGTTGTCTACCTTGCTCTGATGAGGCCCCATGGAAAGGACATCGTGATCAAGGAGACAGCACAGGGCGGCAAAGACGGCTCCAAAGCACTCGAGAAAGAGTTTTCCATACTCTCGCAGCTCTTCCATCCCCATCTTCCCTGCGTCATCGACCTTTTTGAAGAGCACTCCCGCGTATATCTCGTTGAAGACTACATCAAAGGGAAGCCCCTTGATGCCACCTTAAAGGAGATTCCCCCCCCCGACCTGGTCCCGCTTTACAGGATCATCTTTCAGGTCTGTGCCACTCTCTCCTATCTTCACGGCAAAAAGATACTACACCGCGACCTGAAGCCCTCCAATATCATACTGTCAGAGAAGGGGATTGCAAAGCTGATCGATTTCGGCTCGGCAAGAATCGTGAAAAAGGGGAAGAAGGCCGATACCGTGGCCTTCGGCACCGTGGGATTCGCCTCACCGGAGCATTATGGATGCCGGCAGACCGATGAGCGATCGGAGGTATTCTCTCTCGGAGCTCTCTGCCATTACCTCTTTACCAGACAGAACCCCTCGGAAAAGCCCTTTATCTTTGAAGATCCAGCAAAGATCAACACCGCTCTTCCCGAGGCAGTGGCAGCACTTATCCGCAAAGCCACCCAGCTTAAGCGCGAGAGCCGCATCGGCACCATCAGCGAGTTCCGCCATCACCTCGCAGGGGCCGCCGCCCTCTCCGCCGGCAGGGAAAAATTGCTGTTCTGCCCTCTCTGCTGGGTGGTCATGGACTCTCTGAAGGCCGGATCGACATCCTTTGAGGGGTGCCCTCTTTGCCGGGGGATATGGTGCAGCACCCGCGAACTCTCAAGGAGAGGGCCCTTCATATACGGTGAGAATAACCCGCTCATCGAGGAGTATTGGGAAGAGACACCTGTGCCGAAGGAGAATCATGACTTCACCATGAGGCGCCTCTGCTGCCCCCGGTGCGGCACGCTGATGCACACCTTTCACCACCGGAAAGCAGCGCATACAGAGCTGGACAGGTGCCCTGAAGGGTGCGGCCTTTGGCTTGACAGGGGTGAGCTTAAGGCGCTATTCCTTCCCCGTGGCGGCAAAGGGTTATAACTCGAGCTTTTCAGTGCCGCTTTCTTCCATTCGGGGAGGGAGCCAGCCCGAGTCTGATTTAGTAAAGCCCCCATCCTCGACAATTGAGAGAAACTGCCTGTCCTTGAGGGCTTCCCTCAGAAACTCGGCCACTTCCTTCGCAAGCTCCTTTTTAGCTGTCTGGGAGCTCTCCGCATCAACAGAAATCATGAACTCCGGGCAATGGGCAGTATATCCCCTCTGGCCTTTTACGACAATCCAGTTGTAAGTAAGCTGTTCTCCCACTGGCACTCCTCCTTTGCACCAGGGCAGGTTCACCAGTCCTGTCCCGGCGAGAATCAGTCATCTCCCTACTGGGCCTGACTTTCAATATGCTCTATTCTTTTCCTCACTTTTGCCGCATCTTCCAGGGAGGGCTTGAGCTTAAGGAACTGGTAATAGTATTTCACCGCCTCCACCGGCTGCTTCATCTGCTCATAGACGGTGCCGAGATTATAGTAGATGTCGGCATAGCTCCCGTCGATGCTGAGGCCCTTCATCCAGGAGTTGATGGCGTTTCTCCATTCCTTCATTTCCGCATAGGCAAGACCAAGGTTGTTGTAGGCTTCCACAAACTGCGGCTCTATGGCGATGGCTTTATCATAATACCCGATGGCCTGACTCTGGTTCCCCATTCTCTGAGAAATAATTCCCATATTGTTGTAGGCCTCGGAATAAGTCGAATTCCTTTTTACGGCCTTCTCATAATTCTCCAGTGCCTGGGGGAGTTTGTTCTCGCGGAAATAGAGGTTCCCCAGGTGGTAATAAGGCGTGGCAAGGTATTGATTCTGGGCGGCCACCATCTCATATTCTCTGGCGGCCTTTTCATATTCGCCTTTCTCCTCGTATGCCTGCCCCAGGGAAAGGCGGAGCGGATCCATTCCGGGATGAAGGGCAAGTCCTTTCTGAAGCTCCTCGATGGCCTGATCATACTGTTTCTGATCAATATAGGCTTGTCCCAGGTTGCTCCATATCTCGGCAACGCTTGAATCCTTATCAATAGCGCTCTTGTACTCGGTAATCGCCTCGGGGTACCGCTCCATCGAGGCATAGACGAAGCCGAGATTGCCCATGATGAGGGGGGAGGGCTTGAGATCTTTTGCCAGCTTTGCTTCCTGGAGGGCCCGATCAAGGCTTCCCGAGTGGACAAGTGCCACTGCAAGATAGCTGTGGGCCTCGGGGAAATCGCTCCGTATCTTGAGCACCTTCTCAAGCACCTCGGCGGCTTTTTTATAACTTGCCCTGTTCAGGTAAAAAAGGGCGAAATTGTAATTGGCCACCGGGTCATAGGAGTGATCCTTGACGATCTTGTCATAGATCTCCTCGGCCTGCTTGTAGTCCGATTTCTTCATGTAGGCAAAGGCCTTGTTTGATGCTGCTTCAATATAGGAGGGCTTGAGCGTGATCGCAGCGTCAAAGCACTGGATAGCCTTGTCAAGGTCTTTCTGCGACATATAGAGGATACCCACATTGTTGTATACTTCCGGTTGGTTGGGATCAAGGCGGAGGCCCCTCTGCCAGTACTCAAGAGCTTTGTCCGGCTTGTTTCTCTGGAAGTAGATAAGGCCAAGGTTATTATAGACGGGGACAAAGGCGGGATCGAGCTTCAGTATTGTCTGATATTCCTCCTCGGCGAGCGTCCAGTCCTTCTTCACCTCATAGAGGAGGCCTAGGTTGAAATGGGCCTCTTTGAGGGTGGGCTCCATCTTGATTGCCGCCTTGAATTCCTCTATCGCCTTGTCAAAAGCCCCGTACCCCTGAAACTCACATCCGTTGGAATAATGGTCAATGGCCTTGAGCTTCTTCTGCTTTGCAGAAGCAGGGGAGACCAGAATGACCGAGAACGCGAGAAAAAATACCAGTATGAAAGAGAGCGGTCTTGCCATGGTACACCTCACCATCACGACACTGAAAGGATTTATTAAGTCTTTAAGAGAATATTCTTATATAGAATATTCTCAAAAACAAAACTATAACCCTTTTTTATCCCGGAGAGAGGGATGATCAGGTAGTGCCCGGGTCGCCTTAAACAGGAACGCAGCATCGGGGGAGCTGATTCCTGTCCCCGGCAGGAGGAGTAATATGAAGATTGCCATTGATGCAATGGGAGGGGATAACGCCCCCGATGAGATTGTGAAAGGTGCATTTGCAGCCCTCAAGGGCTGCCGGTGTGATATTGTCCTCGTCGGTGACAGGGAGCGGATAAAAAAATGCATGCCGGGGAAGAGCATCCCCAAGAGAATCACGATTCACCACACCGAGCAGTTCGTGGAGATGCACGAAAATCCCACTCTTGCCCTCAGAAAAAAGAAGAACTCATCGATTCTCCTTGCCGCTGAGCTTTTGAAAAAGGGCGAGGTATCGGCCCTCATATCGGCGGGCAACACAGGGGCCCTGATGGAATCCGTGCTCCTTACCGTGGGAAGGGTAAAGGGAGTGAAGATCAAGAGACCTGCCCTCTCGGTATTTCTCCCCTCGTACCGCCAGCATACGGTCTTTCTCGATGCAGGGGCCAACTCAGACTGCAAGCCCGAGTATCTTCTGCAGTTTGCCAAGATGGGCAGAATATATGCGAGAAATATCCTGAACCGGGAAAATCCCAAGGTGGGCCTTATCAACATCGGCTCTGAAAGCGGCAAGGGCAACATGCTCACCCTGGCGGCCTATGAGCTCCTCTCGCGTTCTGACCTCAATTTCGTGGGAAACGTGGAACCCCGCGATCTCTTTTACGGTGAGGTCGATGTGGCCGTCGCCGACGGCTTTGTGGGGAACATGGTCCTCAAGACCACGGAGGGAACTGCCGAGCTCCTTATCAGGCTCCTTAAGGATTATATAAAACAGGGCAACATCTCCAAGATGGCCGCACTCTTCCTTAAGCCGGCTTTTGACAAGCTCAAGAAAAAGCTTGATCACTCAGAATACGGCGGCGCCCTCCTCTTCGGGGTCAACGGTGTCTGCATAAAGTCCCACGGCAGGGCCGACAGCAAGACAATGCAGAATGCAGTGAAGCTCGCCGAAAAAATTGTGAACCAGGACATCATCCGGCGCTTTGCGGAAGACCTCAGCGAGGAGCCCCAGGAAGAAGCGCCGGCCGTTAAGAGCTCTGCCGAGTAGTCATGCCTAAGGCCGCTGAAGAATGCCTCGCGATCCTCATCAAGCCTTTCTCTCTCGAGAAGAAGATGGAGTTCAAAAACATGTCCGTCATGGGAGGCTTTGATACCTTTGTGCTCCGCTGGCTTGGCGAGGCAAAGCTCCCTGCCGCGGCGGGAGGGATGAGGGAAAAGCTCACATGGTGCGAGGAGCAGTTCAGGGAATATCGTTTTTCTCCCCACCCACGGAGAAAGCAGATTCACCACGACTGCTCCCTTGCCATCAATGAGATGCTCAACAGTAAAGCTCCAACGGCTCCCGCCGGCATCGCCCCCACCCCCGCCAGGACCGCCCCCACCCCCGCCGGCACCGCCCCCACCCGCCCGCCGAATAAGGTAGTTAAGGAGAAGATGGTGGCCAGGTTCGCGGAAAAGGCGCCGCCTCTCTCTTCGCCCATCCAGTATGCAAAAGGGGTGGGTCCCCAGCTCGCGAAACGCCTTGCCTGCCTCGGGCTCACCACCATTGAAGACCTCCTGTTCCACTTTCCCCGGCGCTATGAGGACAGGAGCCGCATGTCGCTGATAGCTGATGCCGAAGACGGCGCATTTCAGACAGTCTATGGGACCGTGGTGGGGAAATCTGAGACACGGATAAAGCGGAGGCTTACCATCACCAAGGTCATCATCAACGACGGGAGTGCTCCCCTTGTGCTGGTGTGGTTCAACCAACCCTTCCGCGCCTCTTCTCTCGCCAAGGGGACCAGGCTTTACGCCACGGGAAAGGTGGAGCGGCGTTTCAGAGAGCTGCAGATGAACAATCCCGAATACGAGATCGAGAGCGACGAGGACACTCTCCATACAGCCAGGATCGTCCCAGTGTACCCCCTGACAGAGCATCTGAGCCAGAAAGTGCTCAGAAAGATCATCTGGGCATGCATTGAGATTTACCGGGGCACTCTCAGGGACCTGCTCCCCCCCGCGCTGATCAGCCGCTACGGATTTCCGGGACTGCCCGAGGCGATCCTCGCGGTCCATTTCCCCGATGACTTCAAAGCCCTGGAGCATGCCAGGGACCGACTCATCTACGAGGAGCTGTTCTTTCTGCAGATGGGCCTTCTCAGGCTCAAGAGCACGAGAACAGCCCTGAGAAAAGAGAAAAAATACGACCTGTCCCGTGATTTCGTTGACAGGTTTGAATCCATACTGCCCTTTGCCTTCACAGGGGCGCAGAGAAAAGTCATCTCGGAGATCCTGGAAGATCTTCACGGTGAAAAGCCTATGAGCCGCCTCATCCAGGGAGACGTTGGCTCAGGGAAGACTGTCGTTGCGGCATGCGCCATCAAGGCTGCCATTGAAAACGGCTATCAGGGAGGCATCATGGCCCCCACGGAGATCCTGGCCGAGCAGCATTATCTGAAATTCAGGGAAGTCCTGGAGCCTGAAGGCGTCACCGTAGGCCTCCTCAAGGGAAGCCTCACGAAGAAGGAAAAGGAGAAAGTCCACGAGAGGCTGCGAGACGGCTCAATCCAGGTGGCCGTGGGGACCCATGCCCTCATCCAGGATGAAGTGCTTTTTCACCGGCTTGGGCTCATAGTCGTTGATGAGCAGCACCGTTTCGGCGTCATGCAGAGGGCGGAGCTTCAAAAAAAGGGGCTCCATCCTGATATGCTGGTTATGACGGCCACGCCAATCCCCCGCACCCTGGCCCTTACTCTCTATGGTGATCTTGACCTGTCAGTGATCGACGAGCTTCCCCCTGGCAGGCAGAGGATAAGCTCCCGTTGGAGCCGCTTCAGGGAAGCGCCAAAGGTGTACGAGTTTGTAAGGAAGCAGGTCTCCGAAGGGAGGCAGGCCTATATAGTATGCCCCCTTGTTGACGAGTCAGACAAAATCGAGGCAAAGGCCGCCACCAGGGAGGCTGAGGACCTCAAGTCCTCCTTCTTCCCCGACCTGAGAGTTGCTTTGCTCCACGGCCGCATGAAAGGCGCCGATAAAGAGGAGATCATGCGGGATTTCAGGGAGGGCAGGAGTGATATTCTCATCTCCACTACAGTCATCGAAGTTGGCGTTGACGTGCCCAATGCAACAGTGATGGTGATTCTCAACGCCGACCGCTTTGGCCTTGCCCAGCTCCACCAGCTGAGAGGACGGGTGGGAAGGGGCTCGAAACAGTCCTACTGCTTTTTTATTGCCGACCCCACGACGGAAGAGGGCCAGGAAAGGATGAAAATCATGGAGGCAAGCGAGGACGGCTTCCTTATTGCCGAGAAAGATCTTCACCTCAGGGGGCCGGGTGAATTCTACGGGACCCGCCAGCATGGCCTCCCCGACCTTAAAATTGCAGACCTGGTCCGGGACCACAGGATGCTTGAAAAAGCCCGTACCGATGCGCAGGAGCTCATTGAAAAAGACAGGGCTTACTGCGCAAGAGAGGATATCCGCCAGAGAATTGACCACCGCTTTCAGCATCCCGCCTCGCTAATCCACTGAAGATGGGAGGGCACCATGTATGTTATCGCAGGCTCATTGAAGGGAATCCGCCTCAGGACACAGGCAGAGCCCGACATCAGGCCCACCTCTCAGAAAGTGAAAGAAGCCCTCTTCAATATTCTCATGGAAGAGATCCAGGAAAGCCTCTTTCTCGACCTCTTCGCGGGATTCGGCACTATCGGCATTGAAGCCCTCAGCCGTGGTGCCCGCCACGCCATATTCATGGAAAAGAGCAGGAAGGCTCTCGCGCTGCTCAGGGAGAACCTGAAGAATGCCGGGCTCTCCGGGAGATCACAGATTCTGGAAGGCGATGCGACAAGAAGCATAGCGCGCTATGAAGGCCCCCCCTTCGGCATAATCTACATGGACCCTCCCTACCACTTCCTCTCCCATGAAAAGGTGTTGCAGGCTCTCGTGGAGAAAAATATGGTGGCGCCTGGCGGGGTAATTATCGTGGAGCACTATCACAAGCAGGCGGTTTCCTCTCCCGAGCCGAGTCTTATCTGCACCCGGCGGGAAAAATATGGACAGACCCTGCTATCCTTTTTCAGGGCATAAGAGGAGGCTTTCATGGGCTACGCCGTCTATCCGGGAAGCTTTGATCCCATCACCATGGGGCATCTTAACATCATTGAGCGCTCCTCAGCGGTCTTCGAAAAAGTGATCGTGGCAGTCCTTATCAATCCTCAGAAAACCCCCCTCTTCACCCTTGAAGAAAGAGTCGCCATGATAAGCAAATCGGTAGAAGGAATTCCCCGCGTGGAAGTTGAAACCTTTTCCGGGCTTCTCGTGAAGTTTCTTGAGAAGAAAAACGCCTCAATAATAGTAAAAGGTTTAAGGGCAATTTCGGATTTTGAATTTGAATTCTCCATGGCCCTTATGAACAGGAGGCTCAACCCCGGCATCGAGACCATGTTTCTGATGACCGAGGACAGGTACGCCTTCCTGAGTTCAAGCAAGATTAAGGAGATTTATGCACTGGGGGGGACTGCAAAGGGCTTTGTACCGGAATGCGTTGAACCGTACCTCATGACAAAGTACGCGATGCCAGGCCTAATGCCTGGAGGCCAGGAGATTGAGAAGGATTGAGTTCATGATCACCCCCCTTCCGCCCCATGGGACCGCCTGGCCCGGTAATCCGCCATCCCTGGCGGATGCCATAATTTGGAGAGGTGAACAATGAGCATATTCAGAGTACTGGACAAGATCGAGAATGCAATCTATAAAAGCCAGAGACTGCCCTGGCCTTTCAGTGAGAGCTCCATCATCCACCGGGAAAAATTCCTGAACCTCATAGAGAAGTCCAGGGCGGCCCTCCCCGAGGAGATGAAGCAGGCACGCTGGATTTCCAAGGAAAACCAGCGCATACTCCAGGATGCCAAGGAGAAGGCCGACAAGTGCATCAAGGATGCGGAAGCAAGAGCGAACGAGATGCTCAGGGAGGCGCAGGAGGAGGGGAAAAAACTCATCTCCCGCGATGAGATTACCATAAGGGCAAAAGAGCAGGCCCAGGAGATCATAAGCTCCGCCGAAACCCAGGCCGAGGAGATCCGGAAGACCACCGATCTGAAGATAAAGGAGATGCTCGAAAAAGCCGAAAGCTATGCCCACCGCCTCAAGACGGAATCGGAGAGCGACGCCAAGATGACCCAGCAGGCCGCCGATGAATACGCCGAAAAAATACTCTCATCTCTTGACGGCGAGATCAGCAGGGTCCTCACCATCATAAAAAAGGGGAGAAAACCCGGAGAAGCTCCCGGCAACGAAGCGAAAGAAGCCTGATTCCCCTTTGACATTGTGCCGTTTTTACGATATAATTTACCCTATATGTGACCATGGAATATCACGCCGGTTTTGCGGTATAATTGACACTATAGGTGATCTTGGAATAGTTCAATGGATAAGTTTTTCCGCCTAGTGCTTCTTGCAGCACTCATCACGTGCTTCGCAGGTGCCCGCCACTGTGTCATGGCCCGCAATAAGGCTTTCACAGGAGCCACCCTCGCTTATTCAGTGAAACCGGCTCCCACGGACCTTGAGGATTACCTCCGCCTCATGCAGAAGGTTGATCCCTATGCCGTCATAAGCGGATGGTTCTGGGACTGGAGAAGCATCTCCCTCTACCGCCAGAACCCCGGTTACCATCTCGGGTATGACATAGCGCTCCCTGCGGGAACCCCCGTTCCGGCAGGATGGGGCGGAAAGGTTACCGGTATCGCCTCCTGGACTTCAAGTGAATGGGGAATCTCCGTGGTCACCTCCCAGGGTTACACCGTCACCTATGGCCACCTCTCGCCGAGGGTTTCCGCCGGTGACCTTGTCGGTCCGGGGACCATCGTGGGAACTGTGGTGATTGATCACGTCGATATCAAAATCAAGGATCTCGCGGGGAATTTCATCGACTTCGGCAAGACAAGCGGCCTTCTCCCCGTTGATGATGCCGTGGCTTACATGGCGCTCAAGAACTATTACAGCCTCCCCCATGCCTCCACGGTAATCTCCCTGAAAGCAAAAAAGGAGGAGATTGCGCGGCTCAGGCAGACCATCAGCATCCTGGAAGACTACCTGGAGATAGAGCTCGAGGCTTACGAGGAAGGCAAGCGCCACCTCGAGGAGATGAAGAGGCTCCTTGAAGAGGAGCTTATCAGCAGGAACAGCCTCACGGAAGAAACCGACAAGGTCCGTGAGAGCTCACTGAAGACGTCAAGCCTCAGAAACCGCCTTGCCCTCCAGAAAAAACGCATTGCCCTCCTCCAGCGGGAGACCGGCATCACAAGCCCTCAAAAATCCAAAGCCGAAGGCCATGAAAAGCTCCAGCCCAGCGGGAAATGCAGCGCTCTCACTCTCACCCGCATCGAGGAGGCCAGAAAGAAGAGCGAGCTCTTCGAGAAGCTTTACAGCGAGGGAGCTGTCTCAAGAAAAGAGCTGGAAGACGCGAAGAAGGAATATAAAAGAGTGCAGCTTGAAGCACTCCTCGAAGAAAAATAACATTGAAGGAGGCTCCGATGAAAAAATATCTCACTGCTGTCTTTCTTGTCGTGATCCTGGCAACGGCTCTTGCCGCAGAAACGGCTTCTGCCCAAGGCCCGTCACTAAAGGAGATATTTAATCTCAAGCAGAAAGCCCTTCATTCCCAGAACCTCGATGAGCTCGGGAAGTATATCTCAAAAGACCAGCTCTCCGAGCTGAGAGGGGCAAAGGATCCGAAGGCGATGCTTTTTCTGATGGATTACCTGTGCCCCCAGGAATATGAGCTCGGCAAGGAGGAGGTCATCGGCTCACGTGCCAAGGTTTCCATCAAGGGGAAGGCGCGCAATACCAAGAGTGAGGGGAAAATTGAGCCCTTCACCGGAGAGGTGATCTTCATAAAAGATGGATCGTCCTGGAAAATTCAGCAGGAGACAAAAAACTTCCAGGAAAAATGAAGAAGGGCTCTCACCCGATTGCATGAAACATGGTTAAATGGTAATATAGAATGAGAGAGATAAAAATCTGAATTTCGGGAGGGTGGGGCATGACCAATCTTATCAGCGAGAAAGAGGTACTCTCCGAGAATTCCCAGCTCATCAGGCTCTCAGGAGAACTTGACATTCACAGCGCTCCTCTGTTCAAGGACGAGGTGCTCTCCAGCATTACCGGAGGCTGCCTGCATATAATAATAGACCTTGATGACCTTCTTTTCCTCGACAGCAGGGGCCTGGGCACCTTCATTGCCATATCGCGTCTTCTCAAGGACCGCCAGGGCACCCTGAAGCTCATATGCTCCAATGATGCCATCCTGAGGATTTTCACCAGGACGGGGCTGAACGAGATTTTCCAGATGTTTGACTCCAGGGAGGCCGCTCTCAGCGTGCCATCGCTGAAAACTGTTTAAAGACCGCCTTTCCCCTCCCTCTTCCTTAATTTCTCCCGGACCGAAGGGTCGCCGGGATGGTCTTCTGCGAATTTCTTCCATATTTCAATGGCCTCACGATCCCGCCCTGCCTTTTCAAGGGCATTGGCGTAAACTCTCTGGACAGTGGACACCTCGGGAAAATCAGCATAGGCGTGGCGGCATACCTCCAGTGCCTTGTCATTGTCGCCCATCTTCCAGAGAAACACGATATAATGGAGAAATATCATCTCATCGCCAGAATGGCGGGCAATTCCCTTTTCATAGACTGCGGCGGCCCTTTTGTCATCGTGCCTTAATTCATATATCCAGGCCAGCATGCTGTATGCCTGATCAAAACGGGGAGCAAGGAGGAGTGCCCTGTTATAATGCTCAGCGGCCTGATCCATGAGCCCCAGAGCCATTAATCCATCAGCTCTCAGAAAATTCTGCTCCGCCAGAGGAAAGGCCATGATGAGGGAAAATATCAGGAACATGCTCAGAAAGGCGCTCCACCGGAAGAGAAGAGGAATATATTTCTTTCTCAGGTGCATGGTGACAGGTTCCTCCTTTCAGGCAGTCCAGAAAAAGAGCACCGAACAGAAAAAGAGCAGAAAGCCCGCTCCCATCATAAAGAACTCCCTTTCCCGGGTATCATTCTCTATCAAGGTATCATAGCCTATGGCCGCGATGAGGGTAGTAAGCAGGAGAGGCAGAGCCTCTCCGGAAGCGTATGCCAGGAAAAAAATACTCCCCCATCCGTGATTTCCCTTGCCCACGGTGATATCGGCGAGAAGGCTCAGGTTTGAGCCGCATCCCGGGCAGATCGGCGTCTCAATGAGGGAAAAGAGCACCCCCAGCACAAAGGCTCCAGCTGCCATGAGGATTCTCCTCCCCGAGAGGATCCTTCTCAAGTCCCCGCCGTCTATGAAAAAAAGGCCGGAGAAAAGCACTCCCAGCACAAGAGAGAGCGAGCCCAGAATCAGGTAGATGCCCCTGGTCCAGAGCGCCATTTTGACAAGGAGCCCCGGGAAATGGCCCAGAACGGTGCCAAGGACCACAAATGCCGACAGCATCCCTGCTGCAAAGGTGCAGAATAGCACGGGCACATCACGTTTTTCACGGGAGGCAATTCCGAAACACACGAGCAGGAGGGGAATTCTGGTAAGCTGATAAATGCCCATGCCACCCTGTATCCCCAGAAAAAAAACGGGAAAAAGTGCCGTTTTATAAGAGACGGCGGCACAGTTCATCACTTCTCTTATCGTCATCACTGTATCATCACCGAGAGCTTGATTCTCCTTTTCCCATTACAATTCCTACAGAGCTCTCCCGCCGGCAGGACCTTTGGCAGGAATGGGTGTAAAAGGGAATCGTCATCAAAAGGAGAATGTGGGTGAGGGGAAATATACCATGCATCTTCATGATACCGCCACACTTGAATTCCATTCCACGGAGCTCTATGTGAAATCGGAGGGGGACGGAGGCGAAATCTCCAGGATCCGGTTCCGGTACAATGAACATAAGCACCTGAGGAACATGGCACAGGCTCTGGCACAGGAGGCGGTCACCCTCTTTGACGGCGAGCTGTTCTTTGATGTCTGCGGCCGATGCGGAAAGTGCTGCAGGGAGAGAGAGATTCTTCTCAGCTCCCACGATATCCAACGCATCTCGCTCTTTTTTGATGCAATGCCTGAAACTGAATTCCGGGAGACTTTCACTCTTCCTGCCGTCACATGGAATGCCTGTGACGGACTGGTGAAAAAAAAGGGGGGGGCCTGCGCCTTTCTGGAAACCACCGCCGGCTCAAGGCACCGGTGCGCCATCTACCCTGTGCGCCCCTTTTCATGCGAGTCCATTCCCTCCACCATGGCACTCTGTGACAAGAGACCTGAATTCCTTATCCCCCTCATCGAGATGATAGCCTGCAGCGGTGATGAGACCACAGTAACCCTCATCGACGGGAGAGCGATAGCCAAGGATACAAGAGAGGGACCCATAGCCCCCCTCCTCGGGAAAGCAAGGGAATATATTGGAAGCATCAATGAATCTGAAGTGAATCGCTATGACCGCATCATCTGCTCCATTCAGCTCCTTATAGAGGAGCTCGGGCGGGATTTTGCTCAACAGTATGGGAAGGAAAAGCTCATGAAACGCTATGATGAGCTCGAGGGACTCATCAATGATCTGGACTGTATTGAAACAGATAACCCGAAGCGCCAGGATACGCTTGCGGCACTCCTCAAGAAAGCGGAATCAATGAAGAAGAGTCGCCTGGATCCCCGCCCCTTGGAAGACACCTCGCTGACGGCAGAATGCAGAGACTGTCCCGGAGCATCCCGCGATGACCACCTGATAAGGCTCTTCCCGGAAAACCTCATCATCACGGAGAAAGCACACGGCTCCCACCCGGTGATATCGATAAGCTATAAGAGCCGCCTCTCTCTTCTTCTCGCCGTGCGCGAATTCATCTCATCTCTCCTTGCCGCAGTGAGCCGGACGAACCTCGAGTCGCTTTGCCACCTCGAGCCCGACTGCAACCTATGCGGCGAATGCTGCCGCATATTTCACGTCGAAATCACCCCTCCCGATATCGAGAGGATTGCCGACCACAAGGGCCTTACCATGGGGGAGGTCCGTGAGCGTTTCATGGAGCCGGGGAAATTCTCCTGGAACAGGGAAAACGCTCTGCTGAAAGCAACAGTCCGTGAGGGAAAAGTGCGGGACTGCATTTTCCTCGGGCAAAAATCTGAAGGCGTCTTTCTTTGTGAAATCTATGAGGCACGACCTCAGATATGCAGGAGCTATTCATCATCAAACAGGCTCTGCGCGAGAAAAAGCCTTGCCGAAAAGGCCCATATTCATCTGAGCACCGTGATCTCGCTTGATATCTGCGACGAAACAGCCTTTCTTACCACGTATCAGACCTACAGCAAGAAACAAAAGCCCTTTGCATTCAAGCTTGGCAGTGACGGCAGATGCGCCGGGGCCTATACCATGCTCAAGAGCGAAATCACGGCTCTCCTCGGTGAATGAAGACGTACGGGCAGCCCATGGATTTATCAATCCCTTCTTGGCGGGTGAGATAGGATTTTATCCATCTCTGCCGAATCTATATAAAAAAAGTAAAGCCACACGATGAGGCCTTTCCGATATGATTCACTGAGGTAGGAGGAAATTGCATGGATTCTATATCACCCCAGGGTGAAGGCGATCAGCTTGACAGCATACATCTTGCCACGCTTCTTGAAGTAGAGAGAACCTTTAATTCATCGCTGGAAATAGACGAGGTTCTCAACGCCGTAATGGATAAGGTAATTGAACTCATGAAAGCCGAGAGAGGCTTCATCATGCTTCTGGAAAAGGAAAACCAGCTTGTGGTGAAGGTGGCGCGCAATATTGAAAAGCATACGATAAAGAGCGAAGACTTCAAGGTGTCGAGCAACATCATCCAGAAAGTAGTCAAGGAGAAAAAGCCCATCCTGAGCTCAAACGCCATGGACGACCCGAGGTTCGACTCCTTCGGGAGCGTGTCTCTTCACTCAATCCGCTCAATACTCTGCATTCCCATGATTAACAAGGAGAGAGTAATCGGAGTTATCTATGTGGACAACAGGGTGAAGACGGGTGTATTCAAGAAGGGCGATCTCCAGCTTCTCTCTGCCATATCATACCATGCCGCCACTGCTGTTGAGAACGCGCGCCTTTATGGAAACCTCAAGAACGCCGTAAAAGCGCTGGCAAATGCCATTGAGGCCCGTGACACCTATACAAGGGGCCACGTGGAGAGGGTCTGCCGCTATTCCCTGGAGATTGCCAACGAACTCCACCTCTCCAAACATGATCTCAATGAAATCGAGATATCGAGCATCCTCCATGACGTAGGCAAGATTGGGGTGCCCGACACGATCCTCAAGAAGCCGGGACCCTTCACCCCTGAAGAGAGAGAGATCATGGAAAAGCACACCATACAGGGGAAGGCAATCGTCGAGCCAATCGATCTCTCACAGAAGGTCAAGGACGGGATCCTTTACCACCAGGAGCGTTACGATGGAAACGGCTATCCCAACAAGCTCAAGGGAGAGGATATCCCCCTCTTCGCGAGGATACTTGGCGTTGCAGACGCTTACGATGCGATGCGCAGCGACAGGCCTTACAGGAAAAAGCTGCCCAGGGAGGTTGCCATCGCTGAGCTGAAAAAATACAACGGCATCCAGTTTGATCCGGTCATAGTTGAAGCTTTTATGAGGGTTCTGCAGAGAAACTCCACAGACTGAAGAGAAGAGGAAGATTCCTATGAAGCGCACCAAGGCTCCCTCGGGGGGGAAAAGACCCTCAAGTTCCTCGGAGATCGTGGCCCAGTATTACCCTTTAAGGAAATTCTCTCCCAAGCTTTTCTCCCGAAAATACCGCATGTCATTTTTTATAAAGCCCCACTTTTTTGAAAAGGAAGGGCTCAGGGCGGAAATTGAGAGAATTGTGCAGCGGCCCCATGGAGGCTATCCAAATACACCGTTCCTGGATGTATTGGCCCTCATCACCTTTGATGAAAAGGAGATAGAGGACCTGAAAGAACAGCTCAGCGACGAGCTCTGGAAAAACAGCGAGATTCTCATTGGCCTTCCCCACAAGCCGGCGGAGTTTGAGGACCTCATCAAGGAGCTCAATGCCATGGAGGAGCTCGGCGCCGATGAGTCAATGAAGGTGGGCATGCTTGCCTCCTTTGAGAAGGAGATCAGGCGCTATCTCACCCTTGAGGAAATGAGCTGGTACTGGAAAGGCGCCGAGATATTCCCCCGGGGCGAAAAGGGGAAGAACAAGTTCTACAGTTCTGTCCTCTCAAGGCTTTTCCCCAAGATGATCGCTTTCCCCCAGCGCCTCTCGCCTTCGGAAAAAAACAAGATCGTTCCGAAGGCCCTCTCAATGCTTCTTGATTTCAGAAGGCCTCTCGTTTTTCAGAAAAGCGGCGGCAACAAGGCGAACAGGCTCCTCAGGGAGTTCCTCCACAAGAACAGGGTGTCCGAACAGGTCGTCGATTACGGGGCCTACCAGCGGTATGAGATAGAAAAGACGCTCCCCCCCGATTCTCCTCTCACGGAGTACTGGGCACTCCTCACTGACACCTTCGTGGGGAAGGGCACAAGGAAGCAGTCACACCTCGTGAGCCTCTATACTACGCTCCTCTCTTCGCCTTTCGGCCTCTCTTTCCACAATTTCCTGCTCCTCATCGGGTGCTTCATAAGGGCTCACCAGGAGAACCTCACGCTCTGCGAGGTCTCAGGAGGGAGCAGGAAAGAGGTCGAGATTACACCCTCCCGCATCATCGATCTGCTGAAAAACCCGGAGAACAAAGAGATCACCTATGAGCATGCCTCTTCGGCTGAAATGGCGCTCCTGAAGGATCTCGTCGCCCTGGTGAGGGAGTCCGCCCCCGGGGAGGAGGTGAGCTCCTCGGCAGAGGCAGCCTTCTCTTCACTTGCCGAATGGGCTTCAGCCCTGCCGCCCCTGGTGAGGGATATCCTGGAAAACGACGGCGGGAAGCCTGCCGCATTCATTGACCTCCTCAGCCGGAAGAAGACGAGAAAGAACGCAAGGGAGATTCTGTGGGTCCGGCTGCCGCAGTTGCTGGACCTGACGGAATTTGATTACCGTGACGAGATCTCTGTCCAGGAGTTCAGGGAAAAACTGGCAGACCTCATGGCCCTCATTAAAAATGCCCTTCCCGGGAGAAAGCTCTTTGTCCTTGAAGAGCTCTCGGCCCTGTTCAATGCCGGCGGGGCTCTGCAGCAAGAGGTGCAGAAGGCTATAGGCGACTGGTATGAGCGCCAGGGAGGGAAACTCGCCTCAGAAGCGCTCTCCCCCGATCTGGCGGCCCTTCTTAAGGCAGCGAAAGATGCCGGAGCCTCCGATGACCTTGTTTTTTCGAAACTTCCTGCAGCACTCGCGTTGAAAGAGTGCGCCTCCTGGGAGAAGGACAGGTTTCTCGAGCTTATCCTGAGAATTGGAGCGGCCCTCCAGCAGGTGCCGCAGGCAACACCCGGGGGGCTCCCTGCACGCTCATCAGGCGAGGACTCACGGCATTATGCGCAGAGGATAATGCTGCACTTTCTTGAAAAAACAGGAAAAAGCCTGCAAGACAAGGAGAGCATGCTTGTGGATCTCGCGGAAACGCTCTATCTCGGGGCTCCGCGCTGAGCCATGAACCCGCCGGGGGGGCCGCAGCGAACAGACACACGGAACAGGAAGGAACTCCGAAGGACAAAAGCCCTTGCGGCGCTCCGCCAGCTGGCAATGGCTCTCAGGCGGGAAAAGGTCCACAGGCTTCTGCTCATCTGCCTGGTAATTCTTGCCATAGGCGCCCTGGGGTTTTATTTCTTTGAGATCATGCCTGCCAAAGACCCCACGGTGTATGGAACTACGCTTGTTGAAAGAATGGGCAGCTCGCTGTGGTGGTCCTGTGTCACCCTCTGCACGGTGGGCTACGGCGATATCGCCCCCAAGTCACTTGGAGGCCGCACCGTCGGCATATTTGTAATGTTTGCGGGAATTGTGGTAATGTCCCTCATTACCGCCATCATCGCGTCGGTCCTTGTGGAGAGAAAAATCAGGGAGGAGAAGGGCTTGGAAAGCGTCAGTCAGGTAAACCATCTGGTGATGTGCGGGTGGAACGAAAACGCCGCAGAGGTGCTTCTTGCCATCAAGCAGTCGAAGGAGGCTCCCAAGACCGTCGTCCTCATCAACGATCTTGAAGAGGAGAAGATAAACGAGATAAAATACCGCTTCCGTGAGGACCTGGATATCTCCTTCATCAAGGGGGACTTTGTGAATGAGAGTGTCCTTGAGAGAGCCAACATCCCTGAAGCCCACTCGGCCATCATCCTCTCAGATACATCCAGCAGGCAGGACCGCGCCAAGGCTGATGAAAGGGCCATCCTGGCAACCCTTGCAATAAAGCATATCCAGGAGAAGGTGAGAGTCACGGCGGAGCTCATAGACCGCGAGAACGAGGCGCATCTGAGAAGGGCCCGTGCCGATGAGATAGTGATCAGGGGGCAGTACGCAAGCTTCTTTATCGCGAACTCAGCTCTCTCCCCCGGCATTCTCTCGGTGATGGGAGGGCTTTTGAGCCTTGATCAGAAGCATCAGATCCTCAAGATCGAGATTCCCCAGAGATTCATCGGGCAGAAATTCAGGCAGACCTTCGAATACGTCCGTGACGACCTCGGGGCCATTCTTTTCGGGATAATCTCCGTGTCGAAAGGGATGCGCATAGGCGATCTTCTCACCGACGATCTCTCTGCCATTGATCTGTTCATCAAGAGGAAGTTTGAGGAGGCCGGCACAGACCTTGGCGCCTCCGACGATCAGGTGGAGGTCATGATCAACCCTCCTGACGATTACAAGATCAGGGAAAACGACTTTGCCGTAGTGATATATTCCCAGACCGACAAGGAAAAACCCAGGTGAGAAGCAAAATTGACATTCTCAGGAATTACCGGCTCTTCCGCGAAGTGTCCGACGGGCAGCTCCGCGTCATTGCCTCGGTGCTCAGGGAGCGGGAGGCGAAAAAGGGCGAGACCATCCTGGAGGAGAACACTCCGGGCCATGAGATGTATATCCTCGTCGAGGGAAGAGTGGAAGTATCCCATACGCTCACCCTGAAAACAGGAAAGAACACCTTTGCCGACAAGGACAAGTCTCTCAACACTCTCTGCAGCGAATACCATTGTTTCTTCGGCGAGATTGCCCTTGTGGACCCTACGGCCACCAGGACGGCAACGGTGACCGCCCTCACTGACTGCAGGTTCCTGGTCATTGAAAGGCAGGATTTTGAGCGGATTTGCGAGAGTGATTTCCGCCTCGGCTATCTCCTGGTAAGAAACATTGCCGAGGAGATCTGCGGGAGGCTTAAGAAGACGGAGAATGATCTCCTCAAAATCACCACGGCCTTCTCAATCGCCCTCAGCCGATGAGGCAGAGGACGGCCTGTAGCAATACCTCACGTAAAGAAGCCCCGCCAGGTTGCTGATCCCATGGGCAGCCATAGGAACGAGGAGATTTCCTGTCATACTATAGGAATATCCCAGCAGTCCGCCAAGCAGGGCTGTCCATATCCCCGCGAAGATGAGCCTGCGGTGGCCCATGTGGAGCGCTCCGAAGCAGGCGCTCGCCGCCACGATACCCCACTCCTGCTGGAGCACGCCCCTGAAAAGGGCCTCTTCACAGAAGCCTGAGAGAGCCGCAATGGCGAGGATCCCGGCAAAGCCAGAGCTACCGAACAAAGGGAAGTAGAGGTTCTCAAAAATCCACTCAATATGGAGGCTTTTGACTCTCCTCCCTCCCGTGTAGAGCAGAAGGTTGAGAAGCGCCAGGGCAAATCCCAGGAGCACTCCCCACAGCAGTGACAGAGAGGGAACAAGGGAGTTCCACCAGAAGACGCGACGGCACAGGCCCCATACGACGGCTATCACAAGCACGGCGCACTGCATCGCAAAGAGCAGAAACAAAGGGGCCCTCATGCCGCGCAGGACAGCCAGGCATAATCTTCTGTACCGTTTTCTCCTCAAAGCTTCATCTCCTCGCCACTATCAACAATGCCGTCACAGTCCTCCGGGGCAGGGACAACATCACCATTATACCAGCAGGGGGAGGGCCCGTAAAGCCTCGGAGCAGCCCATGATTTATCTGTCCAAAAATTAACATTTTGGTTCATTGCCTCGCCAGGCGAAATCTGATATAATAAACGCGCATGAAGACAAATCCACAGGAGGACGATGTATGGATAGAATTGGACCCGGCAACGCAGATTTCATAAAGAACGCCGCCTCTTCAGGCTCTGCACCCCAGGCACCGCTCAAGGAGAAAGGGGAGAAAGCATCATCTGATCCCCTCGATCAGCTTGATCTCACCAGGCTCCAGGGGAAGGAAAAAATAGAGCTTATCATCGAGTCCGGTGACAAAGCCTCCCTTGACAAGATAAAGAAAGCCATTGTCGAACAGAATCCCCAGAACAAGATAAAGGCAGATCTTCCCCTCATCAACGCTTTCTCCGTGGAGCTCGCGCCCGATTCTCTCGGCGTCCTCCCCGAGCTCAGTAAAATCACCGGTGACGTGAGCGTCTTCCTTGACGGGAGAATCACCATACCGGATCCCATCATCGAAAAGCCGGGCGAAGTGGGCGCCCTTATGGACGTGGCGACAAAGACCATGAATCTTGACAAGGTGTGGGAGAGAGGCTTCACCGGCAAGGACGTGGTAATCTGCGTCATTGACACCGGCATCGCACCCCATCCCGACCTCAAGGAAAAGATTATCGGCTTCCAGGACATGGTGGCGGGAAAAACCGAGGCATACGATGACCAGGGCCATGGCACCCACTGTTCCGGTATTGCCGCAGGCACCGGCCAGGCATCGGAAAATGGCAAATTCAAAGGTGCCGCACCCGATGCCAAGCTTGTGGGCGTCAAGGTTCTCGATGGAAACGGCTCAGGAAGCTTCACCGATGTCATCAAGGGCATCCAGTGGGCTGTAGAAAACAAGGACAAGTATAAAATCAACGTGATCAGCATGTCCCTTGGCGGGCCCGTTTCCCAGTCCGCCAAGAAGGATCCCGTTGCCCAGGCCGTCGAAAAGGCCGTTGAAGCAGGAATCATCACGGTGGTAGCCGCAGGCAACTCAGGGCCCGGGAAAGAAACCATCGGCACTCCCGCCAATGCAGAGCATGTCATCACCGTGGGCGCACTTGACGACAAGGGCACCGTAGAAAGAGAAGATGACGGTATCGCCTATTTCTCAAGCCGCGGCCCCACGAAATACGACAAGCTCGTAAAGCCCGACATCGTGACGCCGGGGGTCAAGATCACTGCAGCCGACGCCACCAGCGAAGGTTATGTGACCATGTCCGGCACCTCAATGGCAACTCCCTTTGCCGCAGGAGTGATGGCCCTTGCCGTGCAGGCAAAGCCCGATATCACGCCCGAAGAGCTGAAGACCCTCGCCATGGGCTCTGCCGACAAGCTCAAGGATCCCAAGATTGACGAAAATACCCAGGGCAAGGGCGTTCTTGATCCCCTTGAGATAATCAACACCCTTGCACCGCCTGAAAGCCAGCCGGCATAAGGGAAAACACCAGAGTTCAGGGAGAGGGGCAGTATGCCCCTCTCTTTTTTTTCATGGAGGAGATTCCTTAAGCTCGGGAGAATTACAACCGGACATTTTGGAGGGGGGTTGGAATGACGGTGAAATCGTTTCCGAGGAATCTTGCGGCACTGGCCTTGATTATTGCAGCTTTCCTCTCCCTTGTGGGCCCCTCTTTTGCCTTTACAGAGAAGCCAGACTGGAATGAAGTCTATATTGTGGGCATCATTGAGCCTTACAACAGGACAGAAATCGCAGGGCGCCTCGAGCTGGCGCCTCTCTTTGTCGAGAGGATGGAGAAGCTCCTCACCGATGCCAACTACAAAGTGGTCCGCATCACCAACGAGATGCTCTACCGTGACGATTTCCGGGTTTATCATGAAACAGAGCCCGACACCCCTCTTGATACCGAACAGATAGTGAGGCTCTCAAAACAGTACAAGCTTGATGCCCTTGTGACAGGAAACATTCTCTCCTACCAGAAGCGCTCAAAAGCCGAATTTTTCCATCTGAAGGAATTCTGGAAGGTTTCACTTGAGGGGCTCGTTTACAGCGGGAAGACAGGGAGCCCCCTTCTGAGGGTGCCGGTGAACAAGGAGGAGCGGATATACCTTGATTCCCAGTCTCCCCCCTGGCAGAAGCAGATCCTGGACATCGACGTGGCGGCGGTGACGGAGTGCGCCGGCAGCTTCCTTGCCGCCATGGGCAGAAAACCCCAGGACCGCGAGGCACCCCTTATTGATATCAGAAAGCCCCAGGACGCCCAGGTGTTACGCTCTACCGTGGTACTTCTCCTCGGGGAGGTGACAGACTCGAGCCCTATCACCTTTCTTTCCGTCAACGGTGAAGAAAAGGAGCTGTTCCCCAAGAAGAACCTTAAGCTCTACTATCCGGTCACCTATATGTACGGCAAGGAAAAAGAGCACGCGACCCTCACGGTGGTTGCCAAGGACATGTATGGCAACACCTCGTCGCGCACCATCGGCCTTACCTGGGGAAAGCCCGTAAGGGGCGAGATCACCAAGGTGCAGGGCAAGGACATCCTCATCAATGTGGGAAGCAGGCAGGGTGTTTCTGGAGGCATGCTGTTCATGGCCTGCAACGTGGAGACCTACCGTGATCCCGCTACGGGCCTTCTCATGTTCAACTTTGTGGAAGTGGGACCCATCTATGTGACTAAAGTGTATACGAACCGCTCGGAATGCACTTTCATCCACCCGGAAAAGGCAGAGCGCATGAAGAAAGGCGACATGGTACGATGAATTTTTGTGGGGAAAAAGGGGTTTTCCCTCCGGCAAAGAATCTTTATGGGATTTTCTGCTGCTATCGAGTGACACGAAGGGGAGGCAGGCAACAGTGCGAAAAATAGCAATAATCACATTGATACTAGTCATATGGGGAGGTTTCAATTCAGCATGCCACGGGGCACCTCTCTTCGGTGATGTGCCTGATACCCACTGGGCTAACGATGCAGTGGCGAACCTCGCTGCGAAAGGGATCGTTGAAGGCTACCCTGACGGCACTTTCAAGGGGGACAGGGCCTGCACGCGCTATGAGATGGCAATGGTCATCGCCCGTTTTCTCGCAAAGAATGACCAGGAGCACGCCACTTTCGCCACGAAGGCAGAGCTTCAGGAAACAAGAAGGCTCGTCATGGAATACCTTGATGAGCTCCAGGCCTATGGAGTGAGAGTAACCAACCTCGAGGAAGATACTTCGAAGCTCAACAAGCGCGTGACAGAGCTCGAGAGGGTGAGATTTTACGGGAGCTTCGAGGCTTCCGGTGTCAGCCAGTTCGTGGGTGGCGACATCCCCTTTATCGGCACGATCAGAGTACCGGGCGTTGACTGGAGCTCCGGGCGTCTTCTCACGTCGGGATCAGGGATGACGGCACTTGCAAAGCTGGGCATTGATGCAAAGATTGCACCGGAAATCAATGCGGGAGTGGAGCTTGCCTCCTTTACGAACCTGGGCGATCCCAATGTGAACAACTACTGGGGAATCGTTCCCCCTTACCTTTCGAACCCTTACCTCGCCGCAGGCACCAACCCTTCCCAATGGTACACCCAGTCGCTGCTGAACATTCCCTGGAGCAGGACCACCATTGACCGGCTCTGGATGGTTCACAAGCCCACGGAAACAAAGGTGATCTGCGGTTCATTCACCCCGGAGTACATTGACAGGAGCGTCCTGGCGGGCCCCAAGAACCCCAACATCCATGGGCCCGATACCCTTCCCTTCTACGGGGCAAAAGTGAGCTCTTACAGGAAAGGGCGCCTCCTCTCTTACGAGGCGGCCTTTGCCACGGTCCCCCAGGACTCTTCAGGCGTCTTTAATTACAATACATGGATGGGTGTGGGAAATGTGGGGCTCAACTGGGACAAGGCCCGCATCGCGTTCAACTACATGCGCACCGTCAACGAGATGTCCTCTTTCGGCACAATCCAGGGAGCGGGAATCATCCCCATACCGCTCCGCAGGCAATGGCTTGACGCGAGAACAAACTCCCTGAGAAGCTTTGTGGGCCCCCAGGCCCAGAATACCGCCGGAGCGAGCGCCAATGTTGACCTCTCAAAAGAGGTGAAGTTCGTGGCCGAATACGCCGCGACAGAATATAATCCCGACACGTCGAAAACAAACTTCAATGCCACGGCGAGAGGCGACCTGCTGAGAGCGGGCTTTTCGGGCTACTTCCAGAAGAAGCTCGCACTCGATCTCTATTATTCCTCGGTGTCTGCAGCCTTTGATCCCTTCCTGCTGAGATACCAGGTGCCTCCCAACATTCCGACAGTGCTCCCGTACGGCAATTACTACACTGATTACTGGCAGTTACACGATTACCTGAAATACCCGAGCAACAGGCAGGGGCTGAGCTTCACGGGGAGCTACAAGTGGCCCGACACGATGCTCTCGGCGAACTGGAGCAGCCTGCAGCAGGTAAGAGCCTGCACCCCTGCGAATGTGCAGAGCATAGGCTATGTAGAGCCCATATTCTCCACGCTGCAGGGCGGGGGAAGCGAGCTGGGGACCATAGGCAGCTGGGGTATCGGCATATCTCATACCTTTCCTACGAAGCTTTCCGCCTTTATCAACTATTCAAACTACACCATCTCCCGTTCTAGCGCATTCCCGCTTGACACCATCAATATCGGCGAGAATTTTTACTCCGGCGGCCTGAGCTATCCCTTCACCAACAAATTCTCTGTGTTTGCAAGCTACACCGTATTCTCTCTCAAGGGTAACTACGGGATCATAAACTCAGACTTCCGCCAGGACATTCCCTCCCTGGGAGCCAGCTACAGTCTGGGGCAGGATTCCTACATAAGGGCATCGTACCGTCTCTTCTCTCTTTCCAACAATGCCGTGGCCCGTTCAAACTGGAGCGGCAACCAGGCCATGATGGAATACAAGATAACGTTCTGAGCCAAAGCAGTAATGGAATGGACCAATTACAACAATCCGTTTAACTCGGTCAAGGTGCTTGCCCACTTCAGGAATCTCCTGGGAATAAGGGACTGGAAGCTCCTACCCCCTGTTTCCGTTGACATCGATCCTTCAAACCGGTGCAATCTGAAATGCCCGTGGTGCATACAAAGCCACGCACAGCAGGATCTTATAAGAAATGACGCAGAGCTCCCCGCCTATATCATGGAGCGCTTCGGGGACTTTCTCTCGCAGTGGGGAGTGAAGGCCTGCTGTATCGGCGGCTCGGGGGAATCTCTGATGAACGAGAATATCAATGTGCTGATAAAGTCCCTCCATGACAACAAAATCCAGACCTCCATGATCTCAAACGGGATTCTTCTTGACAGGCTTGAGCACCCTGAATATTTTGACTTTATCGGGATAAGCGTCGATGCCGCCACGGCCAAAGTCTGGTCCCTTGTAAAAGGCATCTCTGAGAATGAGGAGCTCTTCCAGAGAGTGCTTGATAATATTGCCCATATTGTCCACAAGACAGAGGTGGGCTTCAAGTTCCTGACCTACAAGGACAATGTGCATGAGATCGTGAGCGCCGCCAAGCTTGCCCGCGACCTGGGGTGCAGGCTCTTTCATGCCCGTCCCTGCTATACCACCCAGCCAGAGCAGCATATGTCAATGGAGGAGATACGGAAAGCCAACGAGCTTCTCGATGCCGCCCGTACAATCTATGAGACCGACGCCTTCAAGGTCTACTCGATCTATCACAAATACACCCATGACTTCAAGAAAAAAATCAAGTTCACCAAGTGCAGGGTCACGCCGCTCCGCCTCACCTTCGGTGCCGATATGAAGGCATACCTCTGCTGCGACAGGCGCGGCGAGTACGCCCTCGCACCCTTTGCCCACGGATTTGACCAGGTAATCTCCAAATGGGGCTCCGAGGAGCACTACAAGCTCATGGAATCCATCGACATCAGCAAATGCCCGCGGTGCACCTACAGCGGCTACCAGGAAATCTTTGAAAAGGCTATCTTAAATGACGGGATGAATATCAATCACATATAGAGGCCTCTGCTGCCGCAGACTATACATCAGTATCTCATGGAGGCGGTAGGATAATTTCCGCAAAGAAAGAAATATATGGCCTATGAATGAAGATGAGGTCCTCAGAAGCAGAACCATTGAAATGCTCCAGGACACTCTTTTTTTTGAGAAGAACATCAAGGACGCCCGCCTCTCGGATTTCCAGAACTGCTACAGGGAAGCCGTGAAGTCCATCACTGGCAAACGAGGCTTCGCAACCAGGGAAGATCTGATCGCACACCTCGAATCCATTCCGCACCTTGAGTTCTGGAACGAGATAAACTCCCTCCACAGCGAGATCCATAAAAGGGTGGACACAAGGATGAACGTGGTGACGGAGCTCTTTTTCAAGGGCGAAGAGATGGACACCGTGAGCAGAACCTTTTTCCAGTCAACATTCCAGAGGATAAGGCGGCTCATCGCCACTGCCAAAGGAGAGAACATAAAGACCGTGACCGATATCCTCTATCGTCTCATTATTCTCTCCGTACTCTGCCAGTACAGGAAAAACTGCTTCAAAGATGCGCTGCTATGAGAGCCCCATGCCCCCGGTGCAAGACAATCCACGACGTTCCTGACGGCCAGGAATCACTGACAATCCACTGCGGGTGCGGCGAAGAATTCTTCCTCACGGCGCCACCGCGCAAAAGGGCCTCAGCCCGGCGAAAGCCTGTCCAGTGTTCACGGTGCAACAGGATCTATGATCCCCGGGAGCTCGTGGAAGGGAAAAAAATCTGCCTCACCTGCGGCACGCTGATTGTCCTCAAAGAACGCCAGGACATGGCAAAAGAGAGGGGTGAGCGGCAGATAGCCTACGCGAGGACCGAGATGCGTGCCCTCATTGAGATGTGCACCCTCATGAACACCTCCTTCGACCATGATAGAGTTCTCGGGGAAATCATGAGGATCTCGACGGACATCCTCTATGCAGAGGGCTCCTCTTTGATACTTCTTGACGAAGACAAGGATTCAATGATTTTTTATGTCACCACCGGTGACCGCTCCGAGGAATTAAAGAAAGTAACCCTCCAGAAAGGCGAGGGAATCGCCGGCCACGTGCTGGCCACGAGGAAGCCCCTCATCGTCAACAATACCAGGCAGGATCCCCGTTTCTGCGACAAGGTGGACAGCACGGTGAAATTCACCACAAGGAACCTGCTCTGCGTTCCCCTCTTTGCAGGCAAGAGAATAACCGGTGTGCTGGAAGTGGTCAACAAGCTCAATAACGAGTTCTTTGACGAGTACGACTTGAAAATTGCCGAAGCTATCGCAGGACAGGCGGGCCTTGCCATTGAAAAATCCAGATTCATCGAGGAAAGCATAAAGTCGGAGCGCCTTGTCGCTGTGGGACAGACCATATCAAATATCTCATTCTGCATAAAGCACATTCTCACCAGCCTTGAAGGCTGGTCATCAATGCTGGATATGGCGATACAGGAGAAAGATCATGAAAATATCGGGCGCAGCTTCAGTCAGGTAAGGACCAACATTTCCCGCATCTCCAATCTGGTGATGGATATGCTCTTTTATACCGGGGCTCAGGAAAAGAACCTAGTTCCCGCCGACCTTCAGGCCATCATGAGCGAAGTGCAGGAGGTCCTCAGGGAAGAAGCTGCAGCAAAGGGAGTGAAGATAACGGCCTCCCTTGACGGCCAGCCGGGACTTTGCTACGTGACACCCCAGGATATTTACCGCTGCTTCTTCAACCTTGTCACCAATGCCATTGAAGCCTGCCCTCCGGCGGGAGGGTCCGTGGAGATCGCCATTACCTTCAAGCCCGAGAGCGGCCTTGTATTCGTCGAGATTTCAGACAACGGCGAAGGAATTCCCCCGGAGAACCTCGAGAAAATTTTCTCCGTGTTCTTTACCACCAGAGGATACGGCCATTCGGGCCTGGGCCTTGCCATCTCCCGGAAGATTGCCGAGGATCACGGCGGCGGAATTGTGGTTGAGTCCCAGAGGGGCAGGGGCGCAAGGTTTCTTATCAGGATAGCTTTCTTGGACTCGCCGCCGAGGAGATAAAAAAAGGGCTGCGGGAAATCACAGCCCTGGGAACTGGAGGATGGGAAAGAATAAACTTATGATGCCGGCGCTCCCTTTAAAAGAGCGATATAATTGACAAGCTCCCGGTTATTATTATGTTCTGTCTTTTCAAAACAGACGCCGTACTGATAGGAATCGCTGCTCTTTGACTCCCAGAGCACTTTGACAAGAAACTGTGCCATGTGGCCCTTGATCTCCAGGGTGATCCCCACATTGCTGTTCACTTCGATGTTCTCCGCCGTCTTCAGGCGGAGTCCCCCAAGACTCGCATCAAGCACCATGGCCCTCATGGGCAGCGAAGTCATAGGGTAGCAGAATATCTCCTGGCAGTGGGCATAGCGGGAAAACCTTCTCTTCTCGGCAAAATAGCGGCTGCGAAGGCTGCGGCCCTTTGAGAGCCCACTGTCCTCAAGTATCTTTGTCCTTCTTGATGGCACCTGCTCCGGTGGCTCCCCGAGCCACTTTTTCATGAATCCCAAGAGTCCCATTTCACTCCTCCTCTCCTCTCTCTCTTCTTCCATGGTAATAAAGCTTTGTTACAGAATTGTGAACAGGCGATGAACGGGAAGTGAACAGATTGTTAATAAATTGTTTCAATTGTAAACAGGATGTTTCAATTGTAAATAACAGGTTAACGCGGGATCTCGAAGCAAAAAGCGAGGATCTTCATGAAGGTCAGCGAAGATCGACATGCATGTGATCACCCGTCTTGTAGCGGCTTGAATAGATGTACTCGTTAAAGGGGATGAAGCCCGATTTCCTTGCGAGGTCCTCCAGTGATTTTGACTCTTCTACCGTAAGGCGCTCCACGATGAAATCTATCGCCTTCCCCTCGTAATGCCTGGGATCAAGATGGACGCCCCCTGTGGTGCTTGTGATGATGACACTTCTTCCGGGGAACCGTGTCTTGACCAGGTGCTCGAGGAACTGGAAGCACCGTGCAGACTGCCTGGTCATTCTGAATCCGCGGTATACCACGATCCGGCTTGCCTCCACGGGATCGAGAATCGGCGGGCCCGGCGGGTCCTGAGCCAGGTTCGCCGAGGTGATGATCGTGGCGCTCCCCTTGTACTTCTCAAAGAGATCGTCGTTGAGCTTTGATACCACAAGGTGAACATCGGCAAGGTCCTCCATGGACTGTTCAGGGAAGTTATGGCCCTCGACGACAGTGGAAAAATCAACAGGAATCTTTCTCACGGCGAAGGCTTCCGGCTTTTTTCCCGCGGGGGGCGGGGGGCTCTCTTCCTTGGGGGCTCCCACGGGGCTGAACAGCAGTTCGGGCCTCCTGTCTTCAGGAACCGGAGGCTCGGGAGCCTCGGGCTTTGCGGCGCTCTCACCGCTCCACTCTATGGGAGCGAGGGAGGGCTTTTTTTCCAGCGCGGGGATGGAGAGACCGGCGCCGCTTCTTCCCGTTCCCATGGAAGATTCCTGCGAGCCGGCAAGGGGCAGGGGCGCCATCTTGACGGGCACGTTTATCTTTGGTACGCTGATCTTTGGCATCTTGAGCCTGAACTTGCAGAATCCCGGCACAGAAGCCGCCAGGACAAACGCCATGATCAAAACCGATGTCAGGCAGAGCTTTTTCAACAGAATCCTCCTTGGGGGCCCTCACAGGGCTTCTTTCCACACAGGGATTTCTTTGTAAGTCCATGGGTATTCTCCCTTGCCCCGGCGATTCCTCCTTGCCATGGAGGGGAATATCACCTCGCAGGCTCCCTGCAAAGAGGAGGGTGGGAGCAAGATGAAGAATCACGGGGATATATTTAGAAGTGCTGCACTCCGTGGAGGTTTCTCATGAAAAAGCTCTTTCTCTCTTTGATCATGCTGCTGGGAGTGCTTCTGCTCTCAGCGCCGCTCAGTGCCCAGGATTTCCCGGCCATCATGGAAAAGATGAAAGCCCTCCAGTACAAGATGATGACCGGCCTGAAATACCAGCAGGAGCATGACTACAAGGCGGCAATCAGGGAGTATGAGGAAGCCCTGCTGATCGAGGTTGATCTGAAGAAAAATGTGAAAGGAATGCCCGAAATTGAGAAGGGCGTCAACCAGATGATACTGCAGATCACCCTGAGTATCGCCTCCTGCGCGAGGTTCGATGGGGACCTGGAACAGGCGAGAGAATATTACAAAACGGCCTATCAACTCGCCATAGCCCAGAATTCGATGCAGTCCATGATCACCATCGTCTATGAATATGCGCTTCTCTGCCGGGATATCAACGACTATAACAATTTTACCACCTATTTCAACGCCTTGAAGGAAATCAAGAAAAAATTTGATGAAGTAGACAGCGCAAAGCTGAGCGACAGTGAGCAGGTCATTTATTATGACGTCTATAACAGATACAGGAGCCTCTATCTGACAGATCTTGAATTTCTCTATTCCCTCAACAAGCTTGACGAGGTCATTAAGAGACTTGATGACGGGCAGTACAGGCAGATCGAAAAAAAGCTCTCGGCTTTTACCCCTGAACTGCTCGCCGCTACCTGTAAAAAGCTGAGCGGGAACAACGCCGGGACCATCCTCCCTCTCATTACTCTCATGTATGAAGTGATCATAGGCAATGTCACCTCGAAGATGCTGGCCATCAATTATCATGGAATGTGCGAGAGGTCGCGGGGCAACTATGCTGAGGCTCTCAAAGCCTTTGAAGAATCGCTTGCCTTTATCAGATCTCTTGATATTGAAAAGGAGAAATCCACCATTGACCATATCAAGGAAGCGGCAATCAAGAATGCCGAAAGCCTCGAGCCCTCCACAAAAAGCCAGACACTCTCCATCTTCAATACTTTCAAGGGAAAAGATCTGGAGGAGATGCTCCTGATTTTCCTGATTAACAACAAATACCACCGGGCAAGGACTTACCAGAAGATAGGAAACCTCACCAAGGCAACTGAACTCCTGAGAGAAATCGAGAAAGACTGCACCAGGATATCTCCCTGTTACAGGCAGCAGATCCTTCCCAGCATCTATTACGGTGAGGGTGAACTGGTCCTGGCAACGGGCTCTCCGCAGAAAGCCAGGGAATATGCGACAAAAGCTCTCACGCTTTGCGGGGATTCTCCCTTTCTCATTGAATACCGCTGGAAAAGTGAAAATCTCCTCGGAAAAATCTATGAGCATGAGGGCCTCCTCAATGAAAGCCAGAGAGCATATGAGCAGGCAGTGGCAGACATTGAAGAGCTGATGCTCTCCCTCTATATTGACAAACAGCAGGAGGAATTCTTTCAGGAGAGAACGGAGCCTTACGAAGGAATAATCAGGGTCCTGATCAAGCAGGGGAAGCCACAGGAAGCCTTTTCATATGCTGAGAAAATGAAGGCGGCAAGCCTGAGGCTCCACCTGGGTGAGCTTATCGTGAAACAGAAGCTCACCGGGGAGAAACAGGAGACTCTCCAGTCGCTGGCACTCCAGAATGCCATGGCGCAGAAGGATATGAAAAGAAACGCAGATTCTCCCTCACCTTCAAAAGCACAGGAGGGAGCCCTCAAGAATAAATCCATTGCAATAAAGAAGCAGCTCAATGAGACACTCCAGAGTGACGAGCCCGATTTCAGGAATCTTGTCCTTTCTTCGGCAATCTCCTGCCAGGATGCCCTCAAGGTACTCAATGAAGACACGGCAATCCTGGAATACCTCTACCAGACTTCGGCACCGAAAGGCGAAAACAAGGTCTACCTTTTCCTGGTCACCTCAAGGGAGCAGAAAGTCCTTACCCTCGATATCGCGCCGGAAGAGCTGATAAAGGCTGTTACCGCCCTTTGCAAAACCTACAGCGAAAAAGGCAGCAACTGGGAGGTCCCGGCCTCTTCGCTTTTCTCCTCTCTGGTAGCCCCGGTGCTTCCCCTTATCAAGGGGAAAAAGCACCTGATCATTATTCCTCACCAGGAATTGAACAAGCTTCCCTTCCACGCGCTTCTCGACAGTGAGGACAGGCCCCTCATCGAAAAATTCTCCATCACCTATGCTCCTTCGGTGACGACGCTCAAGCTCTGCAGAGAAAAGAAAACTGCGCCGGGGCAGAAACTTGCTGCCTTTGCCTACGGCAACATTCAGAAGGAGGGGATCTCCCCCCTGCCGGAAACCAACAGGGAAGTGGACTCACTGAAACAAATATATAAAGACGCCGATGTTTTCAAGGAAAAGGACTTCAGCCTCTCAAACGTGCTCAAGGTGCTCAAGGAAAAGAATGTCCTCCATTTTGCCACCCATGGAATGCTTAACGACAACACTCCTGAAAACTCATGCCTTGTCACTTCGTCAGGGATAAACATATCGGTTGACAAGATTCTTGGATTTCAAGATCAGAAGATGCAAGCAAATCTTGTGGTGATGAGCGCCTGCCAGACAGGGAAAGGGAAGCTCTACCCCGGCGATGGGCAGGTGGGCCTCACGCGGTCCTTCATGTATGCCGGGACCCCGTCGGTAGTGGCGAGTCTCTGGAGCGTCTCCGACGAGTCAACGGCGGACCTTATGGAGGCCTTCTACCGCAACCTCGCCTCGGGCCTTGACAAGGGCGAGGCCCTCCGCAAGGCCGAGCTCGAGATCATGGGAAAATATCCCCATCCCTTCCACTGGGCGCCTTTCATCCTCGTGGGAGACTGGACCTAGGCACCTGGGGCGAAGGCCCCGGGGAGCTCGCGGGCAAGGCAGGAGAAGGCGTCGCGGATGCAGACGTCAAAGTTCAGATACTGCCACGTGGCAAAGCGCCCCACACGGGGGATGCCCAGGGAGTCGAAATGCCTGTTGATGATGGCCATTTTCTGGCGGTAGCGCATATCGTAGATCACGTAGGCAAGCTCGGTGAAGCTCCTGTCCACAGGGGGGGCCCCGATACTGTTCTCTACCGCAGCGATCTTCGCCGGTGACTCCTTTCCCGTGTACTCTACTATCCCCGACTCCTTCCCCTTCGGCACCGTGTGGGGCGAGAAGTTGCGGGGATAGGAGATACGGTGATAAGGGAGGGCAGGGTCCGGCACATAGAGCCACGAGATGCCTTCCGTGGGAGGCATTTCGAAGAGAAAGGTCGTGACCGAGTTGTACTTGAGATCGGCAATGGCATTGGCCACTTTGCCGGGAAGGGAGGGCATCGCGGCGGGAAGCTCGGTGAGGGGGATCGCGGAGATAACCTTGTCGCACTGAATGCTCCCGTTGATGAGCCACCCCCCGCCCTGAGCCTCAAGTGTTTTCACGGGAGTATTGAGAAGCACGTCGCCCTTTTCGAGGTTTTTCGCCAGGGCCGCCACAAAGGCCTGGGCGCCGCCATGGCGCGGGTAGAAGAAAGTGGAATGGGGCATCATGCGCTCCGAGGCATCACCGGAAAGGGCAGCTATGATGATTTTCCGCACGTCAGGAATGGGTATCTTGTCCTGCTTCACCCAGAACACTTCCATTTCTCCGAGGGGATAGCGCCAGATCTTTTTATTGTAAGGAATCAGGTACCGTCTTGCGATCTCGCGGCCAAAACGCCAGATGAGCCAGTCTCTGAAGTTCCGCGGCTCCGGGCCTTTGCGGGACATGAGGGACATGATGCAGGAAGCGGCATCAGCAGGCTCGAGCTCCCCCATTGCAAGCTCGAAGGGATAGCTCACCACCTTCCCCCGGTAGAGGATTTTCGCCTGCCGCACGGTGTGAACGAGCTCTCCTGAAGCAAAGCGCCCCATAAGGAAGCTCTTCACTTCAGCATGCTTGCTGTTGAAAATATGGCCCCCGTGAATATCGAAGGTAAAGCCTTTCACGACCCTGGTGCGCATGAGCCCCCCCAGGGTGCTCTCCTTTTCGAGCAGCACGAAGGGGATGCCTTTCTCCTTGAGCCTCGTGGCAAGCGCCACGCCCGAAACACCGCCGCCGAGTATGCCGATTTTCATGTGGTTCCTCTCCTTAGTGCTGAAATGTGGCTATGGGGAGATTCCTGCAAGGTGCCTCCTTTTTCCTGCCTGGCGGAAAAGGACCGCTTCATTGCGCCTCCTTCTCCATGAGCCTGTCGAGCTCTCTAGAGTGGCGCCAGAGCATTTCCTCGCCGGGCGAGGCTATGATAAGCCTTCTCAGGTATTTTTTCGCAGCCTCGTAATTTTTCCTTTCAATGAAAGTTCGGTAAAGAAAAGCGTTTACATCTGGAATATCGGGGTAGGCAAGCTCGTCTCTCCAAAATTTCCCCAGAATCTCCCTGTTTTTCTCCGTGTTCCTCAGGAACAGCCTTGCGCGCTCTCCTTCATAAAGGAGGACCCATGAGGAATCACGCTCTATGAAAGCGGGATGATACTTGTAATGGACAACCACCACGTCTAGATCGTGCTTTTCCACAAATCGGAAAAACGTGGCGCTGTCGAAAAAGGAGCGCTGGATCTCCTCGAAATACGCGTCGGTATAGACATTGTTCCACCTCACATCAATGCTCACCTTGTAACGGGGGTAGAGATACCAGAGAAAATAAGTGCCCACGATATCGTGGCAGTAGAGGCGCTCGGGAAGATCGTTACTGAGGAGGAAATCCTTCATTCCCACGGGGAAAAGGGCATGCTCCAGCCCCTGGCCCGACAGGTCAAGGGCGGCACAGTGCAGGGTGAAGGAGAGAATAATGAAAAAGAGCGCGGCTATTTTGGCGACAGAGGGGAGAGCGGGCCTTCTTGCGAAAAATGCGACAAGCTCCTGGTAATGCCTGTTCCTGGAAAGAAGGGCGCCTCCGTGAAAAAAGATGAAAGAGAGCATGGGGATTGACGCGGTGCTGAAGAGCTGCATGTTCCTTGCAGCCCTGAGCGACGCCACGAGCCAGAAACAGTATATCAGGAGCTCCATTGGCGACGGCTTCAGGCGGTACCGCATAAAGAAAAGGATAAGAGCGGCTATCGTCAGTGCGATGATGGCAAAATAATGGGTATTAAAGGCAAGACGGAGGAAAGGCGATTCCATGTCACTGGCAGATCGCATGAAAACGGGCCTGAAGTAAAGAAAGTCTATCACATACCTGAAATTCTTCCAGCCGTAAGGATTGACAAGAGCGCTGCCCAGGAAGCAGAGAAGCCACAGCAGGCCAAGGGAGAGCAGGAAGCCTTTCAAGGGGGCTCCTTCTCTCATCTTCTGATACGAGAGAAGGGCAAAGCCTGCGCCCATGATGACAAGGCCTATCACAAAGCCACCATGGAGATTTCCCCAGAAGACAAACATGAGGGGAAGGACCAGGAAATGCCTCCACGAGAGGGGCTTCTGCTGGAGATCGATGAGCAGATAAGCCAGAAGGGGAAAGAAGACCGCGCTGTAAGCCATGGGGCGGGGCGAGAGAAACCACCGCCCCAGGTAGACGGCTACCAGAAGGGCTGCCAGTGAAGGAAGAAGGCCGTATCGGCCCCGTGACCACCAGAAAAGCACGAAAAAGCTTGCACCGTAGAGAATAGTCTTGTAGATCACCGTACCCGTGAAGCCGCCGACAGAATAGACGGTGTATATTATCACATGGGCAAGCCATTGATAGTCAACCCAGGGGACCTTGCAGGAAAGGGGAGGCCATGCAAAGGTGTCGTAAACCGGAAGGCCGTGGTGAACCATCTCCCATCCCGTCCGCAGCATCATGAACAGGTCGGGATCGAAGGGAAAGTCAAGGCTGCACTTTATGAAATAGAGCAGGGCAGCAGATGCCAGAACTGTCTCGAGAGAGAGGGAGTATTCCCCCGGGGCTGATGCTTTCATGGGTGCCTGCCAAGGAAACCTTGCCTATGATGTGCTGCTATTCTTTTTCATGGGAGACTATTCCTCTCTTGGTGAAGCCCTGAAGGATTTGGCGCAGGGGCCTGCGAAGTTCCCCCTTGATCTTGCGAATTTGAAGGGAGTGTGAATTCCCATGAACAAAAGCCTCCTGAAAGAGAAAATTGCCCAGGCCCACGGGATAATGAAGGAAAAGGCCATCGACCTCTGGCTCACTTTCGTGAGAGAGAGCGACACTATCAGGGATCCTGCGCTTCAGCTCATACTGGGAAAGGGCGTGACGTGGCAGTCGGCCTTTGTCATTACTGCAACAGGGGCCACATGCGCCATCGTGGGGAGCCTTGACGTGGCGAACATCGAATCCACGGGGCTTTACCGCAGGGTGACGGGGTATGTCGCCGGCATCAAGGAACCGCTCATTGAACTCTTAAGGGAGCACGATCCCGCAAAGATTGCCATCAATACCTCGAAGAACGATGTGATGAGCGACGGCCTCACCCATGGAATGTACTGCCTCCTCATGGATATGCTGGAGGGCTCACCCTATAAAGAGAGGCTTGTCTCATCAGAAGATCTGATGGCGGCCCTGAGAGGAAGAAAATCAGCAGGGGAGATCGCCCTTATTGAGAAGGCAGTCGCCATTACTGAGGACATATTCACTCATGTCACGGGGAGCCTGAAAAGGGGCTACACGGAAAAGGAGGTAGCCTCTCTCATCAATGCCGAGACGGCGGCTCGAAACGTGGTGCCGGCATGGGACACCGCCCACTGCCCCGCGGTCTTCACCGGCCCAGAATCGGCCGGAGCCCACGCATCGCCTACCGAAAGGGTCATCGAGGGCGGCCACGTGATGAACGTGGATTTCGGGGTAAAATATGAGGATTACTGCTCTGACCTGCAGAGGACATGGTATTTCCTCAAAGAAGGCGAGGAAGGGCCGCCGCAGGAAGTGCAGAAAGCCTTTGAAACCGTAAAGGAAGCCATAGAAAAGGCCGCGGAATTTATAAGGCCGGGCATGGAAGGCTACCGCGTCGATGAAGTCGCCAGGGGACACATCACCGCAGCAGGCTATGAAGAATATCCCCATGGCCTGGGCCACCAGGTAGGGCGCTCGACTCATGACGGGGCGGGGCTCCTCTGCCCCCGCTGGGAGCGTTACGGCCTCCTCCCCTTTCTGAAGGTGGAGGAGGGACAGGTCTATACCCTTGAGCCGCGGGTAACCCTTCCCCGCTATGGTGTTCTCACCATGGAAGAGATCATTGTCGTCACCCCGGGGGGCTGCCGCTTCCTCTCCCATCCCCAGAAAGAGCTGTTTCTTGTGGCGCGGTGAGGCCCCTAGGCCTCTATCCGGTAGCCCAGGGACTGCCCGTCGCGGTAAAACATTTTCACCGTCTCGAGAGAAAGCTCTTCGAGATCCATGCCTACCATGGAGAGCTTTTTTAGAAGGTCTGCCGTCACGGTGATGATATGGCACCCGCATTCATCGGCATGGAATATGTTGAGGAGCTCGCGGGGGCTTGCCCAGAGAAGCTCGATATGGGGGAACCCCTTGAGGTACTCTGCCGCCTCCTTCATCATGGGAACGGGATCCCTTCCCGTATCGGCAATCCTCCCTGCGAAGACGGAGACGATGCTCCTTGCCTCCGGCGCCAGGGACTCCGCCGCAGTCCTTATCTGGTCCATGGTGAGGATGGCCGTCACATTAAGGGATATGCCCTCAACGGAAAGCTTCCTGATGAGGGGCGCCGACGACTCGCCCGACGTGGTGGTGATGGGAATCTTCACGTTCACGTTCCCCCCCCATGAGGCGATAATCCTTGCCTCCCTCTCCATCGAGGCGAACTCATCGGAAAAGACCTCAAAGCTCACAGGGAGGTCCCGGATCTCCCTCAGGACCTCCCGGGCAAAGGCGCCATAATCGGCGACACCGGCCTTTCTCATCAGGGTGGGATTGGTAGTGAAGCCCTTCACTATGCCTTTCCTGTACTCCTCTTTCATCTCTTCCACTTTGGCCCCGTCGGCAAAAATTTTTACCTTGAGAGCCTTGATGCTTTTCATTCGATGTCCCCCCTTGCATGAGCTGATATGTAAGCGGCGGCGTCAGCGAGGGAGGCAGCCCGGCTGTCGGGGCTGCTCTTTCCTCTTTTCGCCGCGGAGTGCGGGTTCTCTATCAGGATGGTCCTTGTGCCGCAGGCTTTCCCGCATTCCACGTCGCTGTCACGGTCACCGACCATCCATGCCCGGGCCAGGTCAAGACCGTAGCGGTCACGGGCCTGCTGGAGAAACAGTGGCCCGGGCTTCCTGCAGGAGCAGACCCTGGCAAGCTCCGGGACCACTCCCTCCGGATGGTGATAACAGTAGTAATATTCTGTGAAATGCACCTCTGCGGCCTCCATCAGGCGGCAGAATTTTTCGTGGACTGCATGAAGCGCTTCAAAGGAAGCCTTGCCCTTGGCGAAGCTCGGCTGATTGGAGACAAGGAAGAGGAGAAATCCCTGCTCTTCAAGACTCTTGAGGGCTTCGACGGCACCGGGCATAAGCTCAAAATCCTTCTCATCGTGGGGTGATTCATGCTCGCCGGTGGAAGGATTATAGACAAGGCGGTTTATGACGCCGTCTCTGTCGAGAAAAACCGCTCTCTTCATCTATTTCACAGACTCCCATTTCATCTCATAAGCTTTGAGGCGCGGATGGGTCACCAGAAGGTGACCAAGGAGGGACTGGAAGGATTCTGTGTGGGGAGTCACGGTTTCGCCGTTCACCGCAGGCACCACCACGCAGGCGTCGGCCACCCGGGCCGTGAACCCTCCGTCTCTGCCCACAACGCCCAGTACTGCTGCTTTCCTCTCCTGAGCGTACTTGAGGGCCTCCACGATATTGGCGCTTATTCCCTTTTCGGCATTTCCCCCTCCCACGCTGAACACAAAGACCCCGTCATTTTCTCCAAGGCGGGAAGTAGCAAGCCATGAGGCAAAAATCCCTGCCCACCCCTCATCGTTGACGCGGGCAGTGAGCTCAGAGGCATTGTCAGTAGGAGCATAGGCCTCCATACCCGCTATTTTGCGAAAATCGTTCACCGCATGGGAAGCATTTCCCGCACCGCCGCCCACACCAAGGAAAAAGAGCCTTCCTTTCCTCTCTCTTATCTTTACGAGAAGGTCCACCATCTTCCTGAGGCTTTCCCTGTCAATTGCCGCGACGATGGAGGCGGCCTCAGCGAGATACTGCTCTACATAATCACCGCTCATGGTTTCCTCCCTTGCTCTTGAGTGCCGAAAGATAGTGCTCTGTCTCCCGAAGGCCCGAGGGAGAGCCTATCTCATAGAACCGCTCCGCCGCCTCGAAGCCTCCCATCTGGCCTTCCGCGATGAGAGCGCTGAAAAGCTCCGCCAGGTCAAAAGAAGGGCCGAAACTGGCAAAAGCCTCTGCTTTGAGCACCGTGAGGCCATAATCGATATGCTTCATAGCCTCCCGGGGTGATTTCTTGTCATAGTGCCTCACGACCCCGGCTTCAAAAAGGACGTTGCTCCTGTCCCACCTGTTCTCATTCCTCAGGACCGTCATCATACCCTTCTTCCCCGAGCACCCGAAGGCCGAGACAAGGGCTGCCATGTCCATGTCCAGGTAAGAGTCGCCGTACATCACCAGGAAGGACTCCCCGAGAAGGGGCAGGGCTTTCCTGACGGCTCCCCCCGTGCCCAGGAGGTGCGGCCCGTCGTAAGAATAAAGGACATCAAGGCCAAATGGCTTCCCGTCACCAACGAAAGCCTCTATCTGCTCCCCCAGGTGGCCCACGCAGAGTACGGCTTTTCTTATCCCCTTCATGCGGAGAAGCCGGAGCTGGTGGGCGATGAAAGGCTCTCCCGATACCTCCAGGAGGGACTTGGGGATCATGGTGGTGAGAGGCTGAAGCCTTGTGGCGAGGCCGCCGGCAAGGATGGCCACGGGGACATCAAGGGGGAAAGCGCTCTTACTGCTTGCCATGGCGGGAAAGCTCCAGTTTCCTGAAGGCAAAATATTTTATCACAAGAAAACTGTACACTGTGCAGATCGCAATGGAAAGGGCATGGGACAGCGACTCCCTCCAGGAGGGGGGAAGGGCGAAATGACCGGTGATCCAGTAAATTCCCTGGGCGACTGCCGAGCCCAGCACGATGTACACAAGGCCTGTAAGGGCAAACTTGAACGCCTGGACAGCCGTGGACTCTTCATATGATTTGAACGTGAAGGTCTTGTTCAGGATAAAGCTCACGACGGTGCCAAGGGTGAAAGAGAGGCCCACGCTCACCACGTAGGGGAACCACAACCTGAAAAGAAAACGGGAAAAAAAATTGGCAGATGCGGCAATCCCTCCCACGAGGAGAAACTTTGCAAACTGCCTGGACAGGAACTCTCTCTTGATTCTCTCCAGCATAGGCTTCAGGCTCCCTTGAGGCTTTGTGCCAGATTGTGCGCCCTCTTCACCACCTCGTCCATGTTGATATAGTCAAACTCCCCCCAGCGCCCGAGGAGCTCCAGGCCAAGTGATGAGCAGTAGCTCCTTATTTTCGCCATGTGCTCGCGGTAAAGGCTGTCATAGACCACATAGCCATACTCGATATTTCTTACCTCGGTGACGGCCACGTCATGCCTGTCTATTATTCCGGCGCGGTGAAGGCCCTCCACCACCTTCCCGGTAAGCTCACCGTCGGAAACTTTATAAAGCTCGTGGTTCCTGTGGGTCGTCACCTCGGCGATAAGGGAGGACTTGCCTTCCGGCACGTTTGCAGCGCTGAAGTAGCCCATGAAGCATACCCTGTGGGGAAGGGCGTCGCTCTGGGGAATATAGATCGCGCTTTTATCCATCAGAGCGTCATTGTTAACGCCCACAAGGACAATCCTTACCATGTTATGGCGAAGGGCCCGGGCAGCTTCAAGCACGTCGGCAGGGCATCCATTGAGGGCCTCGAGGGCTTCTGTGACGGGGATGGTCACCACGAGGCGGTCATAGCTCTTTTCACGGCTTCCGTCAGAGATGCGCCACCCATCCCTGGTCCGCTCAATTTCTCTCACGTGGAATCCCGTTTCAATGCGGGCACTTTCCCCGGCGACAGCCTTAATAAGGGCTTCAATGCCTCCCTGGAGGGGATAATAGAAATAAAGCTGGTGCACATACCCCTCGGTCTCTATCCCGATGGCTGATTTCACCACGTCCTCGAGAGGGGGCCTGGGTACGCGCTCCACCCACTCGATCCCCATCCTGTCGAGGGGCTCCTTCCATATCTTCTGGTTGTATGGCACAAGGTATCGCTCGGCGATACCGGTGCCGAACATGTGGTAGATCCATTCCAGGAAGTTGGCGGGAGGAGGATAGTCATTCTTCAGAAACCCCATCAGGCAATCGAAAATATCCTCCCTGTCGAGGCCGCCCAGGCCGTTCTCAAAGGGATATTTCACGTAGCGCCCCTTGTAGAGCACCCAGTTGGCTCTCATGCGGTAGTGCATGTTGCTTCCCAGGAAGCCCTTCAGCATCTCAAGCAGGGCCTCTTTCCTGGAAAAAAGGATATGGCCCCCGATGTCATAGGCAAAGCCATCACGGTGAAAGGTGCGCATGAGCCCCCCGGGGCGCTCTTCCTTCTCCAGGACCTCGCTCTCAGAGGCCATGAAGCGCTGGAGGGCAAGGCCGCTCAGGCCCCCTCCCAGAATACCTGTCAGCATGGCGTTTCTCCTTTCACCGGAAGCGGCTTCTCCCAATCCTCACCAGGGTCCACCAGGCGCTTTCAAGGGGACGCATGGTGGATTTTCCCACCCTCTCGAAATAATCAATGAAGACCACTTTCACCCTGCGCCCCATCCTGAGGGGCCTGAGAAGAAGCTCCACGGGGAGGGCCGCCCCTTTCGGATCGTAGCGGAGCTCATCAATAAGCGTCTTGCGGTAGGCCCTCATACCGCTGTGAAGGTCCGTCAGATGGCGGAGAAAGAGCATGGAGGCGAGAAGGGCAAAGCCCGCATTTGCGAGGTAATTGATAAGCGGCATGGCCTCGGGCTTCTTTTTGAGGCGCGAGCCGTCAACAAGATCATATCCCTCTTCGGTGACAAGTTTTGCAAGCTCGGGAATCATCGAGGCGGGGTAGGTGTTATCGCAGTCAAGAGTCACGACGACATCACCGGAGGCCGAGCGCAGGGCACAGTCCATCGCCGGGCCGTAGCCCCTTGGGGGGAACTGCTTGATTACCTTGACGCCAAGTGACTCGGCAATCTCCGCCGTTCTGTCCTTGCTTGAGTCCACGATAAGAATCTCCGCTCCGGGAGCATGCTTTCTTATGTCTTCAACGACTTTAGCAATGGCATCCTCTTCGTTCATCGTTATCATGGCGACGCTTATCATGAAATGCTCCTTGAGGGAAAGCTCATGTTATCCATGGAACACGATCTTGGCCCCTTCGGGCTCGAAGGTGAACCACATGGGCTCCAGTCCCATGGCCTTCATGGCCGTTACAAGCCTGGTTCTCTCTTTGGGACAGTAAAGGAGAAGGAAGCCTCCTCCGCCGGCACCGACGACCTTGCCTCCTGTGGCGCCATTCTTAAGGGCATGATCATAGACTTCGTCGATAGAGGAGTCGGAAACCTTGTCAGAGAGGCCTTTTTTGGTGAGCCAGTGCTCGTGGAGAATCTCGCCGAACTCGTGGAGCTTTCCCTCTTCAAAAATCTTCCTTGTATGAATCCCTATCTCCTTGATCCGGTGGAGACGATCGAGGGTCCCCCTGTCGCCTTCCCTGCTCTTCCGGTCCTGGACGGTGAGGACCGAGCTTGCCTGCCTGTCCCGTTTCAGGTAAAAGAGAAAGAGGTTGTTCTGAAGCTCCAGCAGGTGCTCCACGGTGATATTCACCGGTTCGACGGTGACTGTTCCGTCCTTATGGAAAGTATAGGCATTGAACCCCCCGAAGGCTGAAGCGTACTGGTCCTGTTTCCCAATGGGCTCCTTGAGTATGCCTATCTCGAGACGGCAGGCGCTCTCGGCAAGGCGCTCCAGGGGGAGGTAAATCCTCTTGTAGGCGTAAAGGCCATTCAGAAGGGCAACGGTGAAAGTCGAGGAGCTTCCCAGGCCGCACTGGGCGGGCACATCGGCTATGGAGACCAGCTCAATCCCGCTCTCTATCTTGGTAAGCTTGAGAGCCTCCCTGAAGATATTGTGCTCAATAGACTCCACCCTGTCCACTATCTCGGTTTTTGAGTATGAGAGGCGGATCGACTCGCTGAAGCGCCTGTTTATGCTGAGGTACACGTATTTGTTGATGGCTGCGGCAAGGAGAAAACCTCCATGCTGCTCATAAAAGGAGGGGAGATCGGTGCCTCCGCCACCCATTGAGAGCCTCACAGGAGCGCGGGATATAATCATTCTCTCACTCCTTCCGGTCAGATCCTGCCCTCAAGGGCATCCTGGTAGAGGGAGGCGACAGAGCGGCTGATGGCTTCACGAGAGGTGAAGCGGTTGGTCCATCCAAGGCTCCGGATCTTTTGAGAATCAAACCTCACCACCGGCACATCGCCCTTCCACCCCCGGGCGCCCCCCGAAAACTCATAGGTGACCTTCCCCAGTCCCATGGCCGAGACGACGATATCGGCTATCTCCTTTACCGTCAGGTAGTCAAGCGTGGCCACGTTGTAATAGTGATAGCCTCCCTCGAGCCTCTTCTCCACGAGTCTCATGGCATTAATCACATCAGAGACCTCTATGTATGATTTGCTCTGCGTGCCGTCTCCCAGGATGCGGAGCCGGGAGGGATCGCTTTTCAGCTTTCTGATGAAATCATATCCCACGCCATGGGTCTGCCGGGGGCCCACGACATTTGCGAACCTGAATATGGCAGCCGTCATGGAGAACATATGGCAGTATGAGCAGACGAGGGCCTCGCAGGCGAGCTTGCTGGCCCCGTAGGTGGAGATTGGAAGGAGCGGCGCATGATCCTCGGTAACTTCCACGAGTCCCGTATCACCGTAAACGCCGCTTCCCGAGGCATAGAGAAGCTTTTTTACCCCGTTTCTCCTCATGGCCTCCACGACGTTATTGGTAAGGTACGTGCCTTCCCAGAAGTCTATGTCGGGCTTTTCCATGGCCTTGGCGATGTCGGGGTTCGATGCGAAGTGATAGACACAGGTGGCACCCTTCATTGCATCAGAAAGGCGCTCCAGATCCTTGATATCGCCTTCCACCACCGTTACCCCTTCATGGTCTCTTAGACTGTCAAGATGCCAGCGCCTCCCCGAGCTGAAGTTATCATAGATAACGAGCGACAGGTCTTTCCCTGCCTCTCCAAGAGCCCTTGCAAGATGGCTCCCTATAAATCCTGCCCCTCCTGCGATAAAATAGCTCTCCAATGATTCCTCTCCTCTTTCCTCTGCCAAAGCCCCGGTGAAGCCTTGTGCACTTTTATGGTGATTTCTTTGTCCAGAGGAAAAAAACCTGTTTTCCCCTCCACTGACCGCCGCGGCGTGAGCGGGGAGGCCATGAAGGAAAATGGCAATTTGTGGTGTATTCACTAGAAAGCCACGGAGAGAAAGAAGGATGAAACCATGGAGCACGCCTCAGGCGCAAAGGGGCTTCCTGCCAATGCTTACTCGGAACTGAAACCCGGCGAGACCTACGAGCCCATAGTCCCTGCCGAGAGCGACATGCAGGAGGTGACACCCCGCTCGGTGATAACGGGCGTCCTGATGGCCCTCATTTTTTCCGGTGCCGCTGCATTCCTGGGCCTCAAGATCGGCAATGTCTTCGAGGCGGCCATTCCCATCGCCATCCTGGCCGTGGGAATCTCTTATCTCATGGCCAGGCGGAGGAAAAGCACCATCCTGGAGAACGTCATCATCCAGTCCATCGGGGCTTCTTCGGGCGCCGTCGTAGCCGGGGCCATCTTCACCCTCCCCGCTCTCCTCATTCTGAAGGGAAACCCCAAGTACGGCATTATCGACGTGAATTTTTTCCAGATATTCATGGCGTCGCTGCTGGGAGGAATCCTGGGCATCGTGTTCCTTATCTTCTTCAGGAAATATTTTGTCTCCGACATGCACGGCAAGTTCCCCTTCCCCGAGGGAACGGCCACTACCGAGGTGCTGGTGACGGGCGAGGAGGGCGGAGACCAGGCGAAGGTGCTGGGCATCAGCATGCTTGTGGCCTCGGTTTACGAGTTCTGCGTATACACCCTTGAGGCATGGAGGGAGACCTTCTCGACAAGGCTTCTCAAGGCAGGGGCGGCCCTTGCCGACCAATGGAAGCTCGTGTTCAAGATTAATGTGACCTCGGCGGTGCTGGGCATGGGCTATATCGTGGGCCTCAAGTATGCCGCCATAATCTGCGCCGGCTCTTTTTTCGCCTGGTATATAGTCATCCCCCTTATCGCCCACTTCGGCCACTACCTGCCGGTCTCCATACCCCCGGCTCCCGAGGGGGTCCTTATCAGCTCCATGGGAGAAGATGAGCTCTTCAAATACTACGCCCGCACCATCGGCATCGGCGGCATCGCATGCGCCGGCATCATAGGCATCATCAAGTCATCGGGCATCATCCTGCAGGCCTTCACCCTGGGATTCAAGGAGATCTTCCAGAAAAGGAGCGCAGATGCGGAAGGCGCCGTGAAGAGAACGCAGAAGGACCTGCCTATGATCTACGTCTTCAGTATTATCGCCATCACCCTGATAATCACCTTCTTTTTCTTTCAGAACGGCGTGCTTGCAAAGATGCAGAATGCCACCACCCTTGCTCTCATTGCACTGCTCGTGGTGATCGTCATATCGTTCCTCTTCACTTCAGTGGCGGCAAGGGCAATTGCCATCGTGGGAACGAACCCTGTCTCGGGCATGACCCTCATGACCCTTATCCTGAGCAGCATCATCCTCGTGCAGGCAGGCCTCAAGGGGCCTTACGGGATGATGGCGGCCCTTCTCATCGGAGGCGTGGTCTGCACCTCCCTCTCCATGTCGGGTTCCTTTATCACCGATCTCAAGATAGGCTACTGGATAGGCGCCACGCCTTATAACCAGCAGCGCTTCAAGTTCCTGGGAACCCTTGTCGCGGCATTTGCAGTGGCGGCCGTCATCATGCTTCTCAATACTACCTACGGCTTCGTGGAAGGCCCCGGCCACCCCGCCGACAAGGTGCTCCCCGCCCCGCAGGCGAATGCCATGGCCGCCGTGATCGAGACCCTCATGTCCGATGCCCCGGTGCCCTGGCTCCTCTACGCCGTGGGGATCATCCTGACCCTCATCCTGGAATCAATCGGCATCCCGCCGCTCGCTTTCGTGCTCGGCGTCTATATTCCCCTCGATCTGAACACGCCGATCCTCGCAGGGGGAATTCTCGCGCACCTGATAGAGAAAAGCCATCCCGACCCCGCAGTGGGAAAGAAAAGAAAGGAAAAGGGGACCCTCATCGCCTCGGGCTACATTGCCGGCGGCGCTATCATAGGCGTAGTGAGCGCCATACTGAAGTTTTACAAGGTGAACTGGAGCCTGGGAATCGCGGAGAAAGACCTTGGAGGGTGGGCAGCCCTGGTCATGTTCCTTGTCCTGGGCGCCTTTACATATTGGTACGCCTGCCGCGGTGAACATAAATCTGCCCCTGAGGATGGAAATGCAGCAGAATAAAGTCTGTTAAGGAGGATAAACTACCATGGCTCTTACCAACACGCTGGAATACGGCGCGATGCAGGCAGTCAAGAACTGCGTCAGAGTGGCTCCCGGCGAAAAAGTGGTCCTCATCACCGACAGAGACACAAAGCACATTGCCGGCGAGATCTACAGGCAGCTCGAAACAGTGACTCCCGGCAACACAAGGATGTTCATCATGGAGGACTTCGGGGACAGGCCCGATGACGGGAGCGCCCCCCTCCACTTCCCCGCCGAGATCGCGAAGGCCATGGAAGAGGAAGGGGTCACGGTAAGCTTTTATGCCGCCCGGGGGAAAAAGGGGGAGCTCCCAAGCTTCCGCTCTCCCATGATAAAAATAGCGGAACGGCGGAAGCTCCGCCACGGCCACATGCCCAATATCACCGACCTTCTGATGACGACCGGCATGGCTGTTGACTATGCGAAGGTGCAGGAGATCAGCAGGAAAGTCTTTGAAATGGTAAAAAAGGCCCGCTTTATCAAGGTCACCACACCTTCAGGCACCGATTTCACGGCAGAGTTCCACCCCGGCTGGCGGTGGCTGGTGAGTGACGGCCATATCACTGCTGAAAAGTGGAGCAATCTTCCCGACGGAGAGGTATTCACCTGCGTATACCGCATCCCCGAGGGGAAAATTGTCGTGGACGGCGTCCTCGGCGATTATTTCTGCGAGAAATACGGCGTCCTCGAGGAGACGCCGGTGACGCTCCAGGTGAAAGACGGCCGGGTCACCGACGTGCAGTGCAAAAACGGGCAGCTTCTGAAGGAGCTCACCGAATATATGAAGCAGGATGAAAACGCGAACCGCATCGGCGAGTTTGCCATCGGCACCAATATCGGCCTTGACAGGCTTGTGGGGAACCTGCTCCAGGATGAGAAATTCCCTGGCATTCATATCGCCATCGGCCATGGATACCCCGAGAAAACGGGAAGCGACTGGAACAGCGAGGCCCATGTTGACGGAGTCATGAAGAATCCCACCATCATCGTTGACGGGACACCCCTCATGGAGCGGGGAAAATTTCTTCTGGAGTGAAACTATGCGGGAAATCAATTCGGGCTTGTTTATCGAAGTCTGCGAAGGAGAAGACAGGGGAAGAATCATCGCACTGCCCCAGGGGCGCATTCCCCTGGGACGGCAGTTTCACCCCGGGGAGCGCAAGGCGAAATGGATTCTCTTTGCCGATCACTCCATCACGCGCTTTCATGCCGTGATGGAGTGGGACGGTGAAGCTCATGCCTTCAAGTTTATCAATAAATCCCACGATGACCTTGCATCGATCAACGGCACCCTCAAGGAGAGCGCCTTCCTCTCGACAGGCGATGAAGTCACCATCGGTGCCATCACCTTCCGGCTCATTGACGAGCTCGGGCCCGGACAGAGGGATAAGTGCGAGCACGTGCCCCTCCATGAGGAAAAGGCTCATGAGAGCGGAGGGGATGACGGGGAATCGCCCCCTCTTTACCACCTGGAAAGGAAAAAAATCACGCCTCAGTTTGTCACCACGGCCCCCCAGGAGATCCAGGAGGGAGAAAAGGTGAAAAAAAAAAGGACCGTGCACCCAAGGGAGTTCACGGGGACACTCCCGAAAAGGCTAGAGGAGGAAAAGCCTGACTTTTCTCTCATCTGCACTTATGGAAAGTGCAGGGGCGAAAAAATTCCCTTTTTATACCGGGATCTCCCCGAGAAAAGGCAGTTCTATGTTTACCTGGATAAGACTCCTTCCCTGAAATGGAGCGACGCTCCACGTGGCACCTTTCTCTTTATCCTCTCATTCGCCAGAAGCGTCTGGAGCATTATTCCCGGGGAAGGCTCCCTCAAGATCAACAACAGGCCTGCAGAGGCTCAGAAATCCCTCCCGCTCAGAACAGGTGATCTGATCAGCACGGATTCAATGCGCCTCGTCTTCATTGAGCACCAGCTCCTTACCGAGCTCTTGAAATGGGAGATTCACGTGATCAAGGGGAAGCCTGAGGACATGGGAAAGCACATCTCCCTCTCAAGAGAGATAACCTCGATAGGAAGGGGAAAAGCCAATGACCTCACCCTCACCGACAGGGATGTGGCCCTCAGGCAGGTGACTCTTCACTACCATCGAAAAAGTTTCTTTCTCGTGCAGCGCTCGTCGCAGCGCCTCAGTTACCTGGGCTCCGCTCTCATCAAAGTGGGAGGACGGAAAAATCTCCACGACGGAAGCGTCATGAGGCTCAGCTCCCATACCACAATTCTGTTCCGCCGGGGAACTCCCCTGGAAGAATGAAATGAATACCAGGCCGAGGAACATTCTCAAGGTTATGGCTACAAACGGGCTCCTCATCGCCCTTGTGGCCATTGTCACCGCAACGGTAAGGATTGCAACGCCCCTTACCGGCGGCTACATCAACCTTGGCGATGTGCTTGTGCTGGCCTGCGGGTATCTGCTTGGCGGCCCAAGAGGCGCTCTTGTAGGCGGCCTGGGCTCTGCCTTTGCCGATCTCTCGGGGGGGCATTTCATCTTTGTGCCGGGGACACTGGTGATCAAGGGGCTGGAGGGCTTCTGTGCCGGCATGCTGGGCCGCGACCTGAACAGGTGCAACAGCCATCTTTTCCGCCTCGCGGGAGGATTCTGCGGAGCTTCAGCCATGGTGGGAGGATATTTCCTCTACGAGCAGCTCATTATGGGTTACTACAAGGCCCTCTCTGCCGTTATCCCCAACGCCATTCAGGGGATCATTGGAATGGCTGGCTCCCTCTTACTCTATCCCCTGCTGGAGAAAGCCTTTCACCAGGTCACTCAAAAAGCCTCGCCCTGAGCAGTCAGTGCAGGAAAAGCCTGGGCAGGTACCCACCCCTCACAAGGGCAAGTACATCCATGGTCAGAGCCACAGACATGTGGATCATGACACCGTACCATATGGAACGGGTCCTCAAGGCGAGCCACCCCAGGACTATCCCTGCCAAAATCGCCGCAAGAGCCTCAAGGGCAGGCTTCGGAAAGTGTATCATGCAGTACGGGATGGTCATGATGAAGATTGAGTATACGCCAAAGGTGCGCTCCAGGGAAAAAAGAATATAGCCCCGGAAAAAGAACTCCAGGGAAAAGAACTGGAGAAGATAAAAGGCCTCGAATATCAGAAAGAGCTGCCATTTACCGGCGCTGGGGAGATAGAAGGGATAGACGGACAGGAAGGATTTCTGGAAGGCGGCAAAAACCACGAAGGGGAGCACGGCGAGATAAAGAGTGCAGTAAATCCATCCGTGGCTCAGCGAGGGTTTTCCGGGAAGGCCGAAATTCCGGGCCTTGTCTTTCAGAACCCTTGAGATGACAAGGAGAGGGAGCCCCACATACCCGACGGCACAGCACACAGACCAGTACACGAAGGAGAGAAGGTTGGCCACATCAGGGGAAAACCTCCTGGTCACCGAGGGGAAAAACTGGAAAAAATTTACCGTGAGGCCGAAAAACTGGATGGCCCAGAGAAAAAGAGGGATTGTCAGAAGCACCGCGATAGTCCCCCTGTCAAGCACCCGCATAGAAGAAAGCATGGCAGAGGGGCCGCTGATACTGTCCTTGACGGATTTCTTCATGATGCTCCTTCCGGGGAGAAGACTTTATAAGAGGTTTTTCAGCATTTCAGAGAGCTTCTCTGCCGACTGGGGTCGCCTTGAGGGCTCCCTGGAAAGGCAGAGCACTACCGCCTTGTCAAGCGGACCCGACACAAGAGGATTATGAGTCCTGGGGCCGGGCACCTGCCTCGGAAACTCATCGACAGAGCGGAGCGTGAGGCAATAATAGAGGGTGGCACCCAGGGAATAGATATCGGACCGCGCATCGGACTGCCCGCTTCCATACTGCTCCGGCGGCGAAAAGCCGGGAGTCCCCATGACGAAAGTGTCCTTGACCTTGAGCGGGTTAAAGAACCTTGAGAGCCCGAAGTCCGCAAGCTTGACGACGCCGGGAGCCGAGACCACAATATTGGAGGGCGTGACATCGCGGAATATGATGGGCTCCGGCTTGTGGCTGTGGAACAGGGCCAGCATCTCGCAAAGCTGCACCCCCCAGCCCACCACCTCCTTCACCGTGAAAGGCCTGTTCCTCTTCATCGACAGGGCGTCAAGAGTCTCTCCCGTGAAAAATTCCTCCACAAGATAACATGCTGATGACGAGGCCTCGTGGTAAAGGAGCCTCGGTATCCCGGGATGCTTGAGAGCCGAGAGAGCCAGAACTTCTCTCTCGTAACGCTCCCTGATTTCCTCTGGAGTGACGGCAAGGGCGCTGTCTGCCATGAGCTCCTTCACCATGACCGGCTCTCCCCCATTAAGATCGAGAGCTTTCAGGACCCTCCCCGCAGGGGTTCTCATCAGACAAGACTCCACCCGGTATCTCCCGAGAATGGTGGTCCCCTCTTCCTTCATGGCTTCCTCCCTTCAAGGTGCCGCCGCTTCCCGTCCCCTTTATCAAGCCACCTATCTATTACTCAAAAAAACCGGAATCCCTCCTCCCGGTCCTGAAATTTCAGCACTGACCGGAATGACAGAGCATTTCAACATGCTCCCCAAAGAGAGCTATTTGTGCTATAATAGGAGATAGCTCCCGCGGAATGAAGCTCCCAGCCGCCAGGCGCCCGGTCAGGGGGGATTACCGGAAGGATTTTTCTGGATTTGCAGGAATACTAAGTGACGCAATCAAGACTAGTGGAGCATATCTTTGATGAGCAATAAAGAGCCAGCCGGTCCCGCAGCGCACCCGCCGGAGAGGATGGAGGGTGTTCAGGATTCCAGGCGGTTCCCCCGTATTCAGAAAATTATCCCCGGCGAGATTCTTCTTGAAGAGCACACCCGCCCTGCAAGAATTTTCGTCCTTGATATCAGCCTTGGCGGCGCTAAATGCACCAACCATTTCAGCATGCCGAAAGACAGGGATTTTCTGCTGAAAATGTACCTGGTGAGAAACGATCCTCCCGTGGAGACAAGGGCCCGCATGGCCTGGCAAAGAGAACTGGCAGCGGCGGGGACCTTCGAGATAGGCATAGAGTTTTCCACCATGACCGACGAGACCAAGGAGCGCCTGTCGCAGTACCTCGAGCAGATCCGCCAGGAAGAGATGGAAAAGGCAGGGCAGCATAAGAAGTTCTCACCTCTCGCAAGGCATGCCTGACCTTAATCCCTCACTTTGATGATGGCCCGGACAGGGCACTGGTAACTGCATTCCCCGCACTGATTGCAGCGCGTCTGATCAATGATGAACTGCTGGGATATCTGGAAAATCGCCTGCGTGGGGCAAATGGGGACGCATATGCCGCACCCCGTGCAGTTGCTGTGTATCTGGAAATAATGATCCCTTCTCGAGGCCGTCACGTAACGATAGCTGGGCCGGTTCACCGGAGCCGGCTGGGACATATCGCCTGCAGACTTCATCTCCCTGACTTTCTCGTCGATCTCCTTCTTGTAGGTCGCGTAGACAAAGGCAAGGGCAAGTCCGAAAACGACGCCCCATCCCCCCAGGAAGATTCCCAGGAAGGTGATTGCACCGATAAGGGCGGCAAAGCCGTAAAAATGGCTCACGCCCCAGGCAATGAAGTCGATAAAGGCCTGGGTGGCGGGGTGGTTCTTATCCTGTAGCACCTCGCGGTAATTTCCCTTCTTGATGACTGCACCGAACTGCTCCTTGAGGAGGATAGTCTTGTCTTTGAGGCTCTGGCGGTCGCGGTCCGCCATGGGAGGCTCGCTCCACTCGCTGCTCTGTCCCTGCGCAGGGTATTGAGGCGGCGGCATCTGGGAGGGCGGGGCATAGGGATACTGCTGCTGCTGCGGATATGAGGGCTGCGGGGGAGGGGGCGTATAGACCGGCGGCGCCTGAGGGGGCGCCGAAGCCCTCCTTCGCGGGGAAGGGCTTGCCTCACCGGTAAGGGTTGCACCGCAATGAATGCAGAATTTGCTCTTTCCCCTTACCACACCTCCGCATTTCGTGCAGGTGCGGGTTTCAAGCTTCGCTCCGCAACGCTGGCAGTTTTTCGATCCCTCAGGGTTCTCTTCGCCGCAATTTGCACACCGCATAGACCTTTCCTTCCTTCCGCAATATCGTCTTCCCGTAAGAATTCATCCACTCAGCTGAAGTTCCTTTCACCGGGCCATAAAAATCTGTTTTACATTTTCTTGTTGTGCCGGTCCTCTATCGCGCATTTCTGCAGAAAGCTCTCGATGCGCTCACGGTTTTCACCGGAAAGCCTGATAAAATTGAGGGCCGCCTGGCAGCCGCCCTCATTGAGCACCTTTGACGAGATAACCTCCACTTCTCCCTCGATGGGAGGGAGATTCCAGAACGGGAAGATGCGGCAGGTGGCGCTCGTGCCCTCATCGAGAAAGGAGGGGCAGATAATGCTCATCTCCTTTGGCGAAAGGCTGTAAAAAAAGGTGGGAAGCCTCTTGTGATGCTCCCACAGCGAGAATTCCACGGGAAGCATCCTGCTGATCTTGAATTCGCCCTCGTCCCTCCTTGGGAGATGCTCTTCGACATACCGGCAGAGCTTTTCAAACTTGTCAAGGTGGAGCTTCACGAACTTGATCCCCACATGGTGAAACTGCTCCCAGAGCGAGCTCTTCCAGACCACCTCGCACCAGAGCGATACCGGCTCTGCAAGCCTGAGGGTAAGGGTGAAAGGCCTGTTCTGCGGGAAATCAAAGGATGAGACTATTTTCAGGCCGCTCGATGAGAAATCAAGGATAAAAAGCTCGATGTCGGTGACCTTTCTCTCCATGGTGACCACGGCAGGGATGCTCTGGAGCAGGGGAAGCATCTTGCGGGGGGCTGTGCGCCGCTCTGAGGACTCCTCATCAGCCCTGGAAAGAATCACTTTGATCGCTTCCGTATCAAAGATATGATCATTTACCCGCTCTGAGAGGAAAATTCTCCGTGCAATCACGTCTTTCTCAAGACTGTAGGTGCGGAGCCTCCCGTCATCGGATCCGATTGCAAGACCACGCAGCGCCGTATTGAGAAAGGCGAGCCTCTCGTTCTCAGCCTTCGTTTCCTCATCAAAGAGAGGATAGATGAGATAGGAGCTCCTGGAGAGGGACTCTTCCCTTGGAGGGGTGATGGTGATGGTGTTCTTGACGAGCCAGAGAGAGATGGTGGTCTGTATCTCCATTCCCCTCGGGTTGATAAGGGGGATGGTCATTGCAAAAAGCTGCGTATGGGTATTCTCGTTGTTCCAGGCTCCCTTGAAGAGGGAATCAAGCCGCTTTTTGACAGCTTCCTCGGTGACACTCTCAAGAGGCTTTTGAAGCTTTTCCAGCAGCACCGGGGGAATTTCCTTGTAATACACCAATTCCCTCCCACTTCGTCATACTCACCACCGGGATATATATGAAGTCCCGGGGGAAACTCAGGGAGTTACCCAGTAAAAAGCGTTCCTGCAGGTGCTGCACATCATCTGCAGCTGTGTTGAGGCTATGTGGATGGTGGTCATCCCGAAATTGATCTCACCGCAGTGAGGGCACCTTGTGGCATAGAGATAGGAGATTGAATTGCACTCACCACACCTGAGGGTTCCCATCACTGACTGGGGGGCTGCAGGAACGCGGGATTCGAGCTTGAGGCGGCTCCCGCAGCTGGGACAATGGTATTGAAGTTTGGCCATCACACGCTCTTTCTTAATGATTTGTTTAATTCTTCTCCCAGAGCGGGGGTATTTCCTCCAGGAAAACTCATGTGAGCGGAGCTTTCCGCTCCCCGCCGGGAATATTGATCCTCAATGAATATTGTCCGGGAAAGGGAGGGGTTTCTTCACCTCCTTCTCGAAATAAATAGCACAGAGCATGGACGGAACATATTGACACAGGAGGGCAACACCGTGGACACTCCTATGACCCTTGAGAGCAAGAACTTGCTCCTGAAAAAAATGCAGGAGAGAGAGCACAAGGCATTGAGCGAGAAAAGCCGGAGGAGGGACTTTGTCCTCTGCTCCCACTTCTCGCCTGAGCTCCCCCCGCAGCTCACCCCTCTCTCCCTCTATTTTCACAACCGCGCATACGGTGATGACGGCGGGATCACCAGGACTTACGTCAACACCCTGGGAATCGGGAAGCCCCCGGAAGGCACGGTCCTCACCCCGATCTGCACCAGGACCTACACCGATCTTGCCACACTCCAGGATCTTGTCTCCTTCCCGGGCCTTCCTTTCTCAGTGAAGCTCGCCAGAAAAGCCCTGTCCTCAGGGGAGCCTTTTTCCTCCGAGGAGGTGAGAGGGCCGACGCTTGACCTGGGAGCCCTTTTTAATATTACGGAATGGCCTTTGTATCTGTTCCGCTTCTTTAAAACCAGGATGACCCTCGTCGATCTGCTGGCGGAATTTCATCATTTCTGCCAGCATGCCTTCCTCCCCTCGCTCAGGGACTACCTGGAAAAGATTGAGAGCATCGCGCCGGGGAAGCTTCCGCCTGAGCGCCTTCTTGAGGCTCTCAACTCAATGATGGATCATGCCTCCTGCCATACTATGAAAGCCCTTGAGACAGGAAGGTTTCTCGCCCACAAAACGGCCACAAACCTTGCACGGTTTACGGCAAGGCACCTGAATGACCGCGAGGGCCTCATGGCGGCAACTCTCATGGGGGGAACAGAGGGAAATCCCTTCCTTGGCATGGAGCAGGCCCTCTGGGCCATGGGAAACCTTGCCCGGGATCGCGAAAAAGTAATAAAGTGGCTCAGGAGCTTCCCCCCGGCTTCATCGCGCACCAGGGGCGACAGTGAATTCAATGCTCTTTTCCAGCGGTTTCTTGAAGAATACGGCTTCATGGCCGATGAACCGCTTGAGCTTGCGGCGCCGGCGTGGCGCTCAGACCACCTCTCCCTGGTGGGCCTTATTCTGTCCCACGCCGAGACCAGGGTGCCTTCACCTGAAAAACTGAGAGCCCTCGACGAGGAAAAAGCGAGGGACCTTGCAAGGGACATCTGCTCCTCTCTGCCCTGCCCCGTGAGAAAAGCCAGGTTCCTGAGCCTTCTGGGCGCCGCCCGCCGCTACAGGCCTTACAGGGAAAACATCCTTTTCCTCTACCTGAGAGAACTGGGTACCATCAGGTCCGCGGTGCGGGAGCTCGGGGAGCGCCTCGGGGCGGAAAAAAAGCTGAAGGCCGCCGATGACATTTTTTATCTTTCCTGGAGCGAGCTTCCCCTCCTCGTCTACGGAACGCTCGCCGGGGAAAAGGCCATGGAACTCGCCGAGCAGAGAAAAGAGGAATTTGAAGCCGCCAGGGACCTCCTCCTTCCCGGGGTGATCGACCGTTATAACTACACGAGCGTAGGTATTCCCTCGGGAGAGCAGTTCCCTCTTGTCCTCAAGGGCAGGCCTTTGGCGGGGGGGCTTGCACGGGGAAAAGGGCGCATAATAAGGGGGCCGGCCGATTTCAGGAACTTCTCCCGCGGAGAGATAGTCATCGCCCGCCATATCGAGGCGCCATGGATACCCTTCCTGGCCAATGCCGGCGGCATAATACTCCAGTGGGGCCAGCGGCATTCGCCGGCAGTAATCATGGCAGGCGAGATGGGCATTCCTGTCATCGGCAACATCCCTTCGCCTCAGGAAAGGATCCCCGAAGGCTCCGTAATAGCGATGAACGGGACCTCGGGGAGGCTTTATGTCCACAGTCCTTTCAGCCATTGACCTCAAAGGAGAGGCGGTCATGAGCATTCTCACCATCGGCATCGACATAGGCTCACGCACGGTGAAGGCCGTCATATTTGACGCAGAGACAAAGGCCATAAGGAGCTCCCTGAGGGGGGACACGACTGCTGATCCCAGGAAAGCCTCGCAGGATCTCTACGAGAGGCTCCTGAGAGAGGCGGGGGTGTCTGCCCGCGACGTTTCGGCAACAGTGGCCACAGGCTACAGCAGGGAGCAGTTTCCCTTTGCCGACAGGCGTTACACTGAGATCGCCTGCCATGCCGCCGGTGTCCACTTTTTTTTCCCGGGGGGACGCACCATTATAGATATTGGAGGGCAGGACAGCAAGGTAATAAGGACTTCCCAGGGAAGTGTCAGCGATTTTGCTATGAATGACCGCTGTGCCGCAGGAACAGGGAGATTTCTCGAGGTGGTGGAGAGGATCCTGGAAATACCTCTCTCCTCCATGGAAGAGGTGGCGCAAAGCTCGGACAATCCCTGTGAAATCAGCAGCATGTGCGTCGTTTTTGCCGAATCGGAGATTGTGAGCCTTCTTGCCCAGGGAAGGTCCCGGAGCGACATACTGGCGGGAGTGGCTAAATCCCTGGCTCACAGGATTTTCAGCCTCTCAAGCAAGACAGGCACGCAGGAGCCGCTGGTCTTCACGGGTGGTGTGGCACGGAACGGTGCAGTCACCCGGGCCCTCATGAACATCTTCAAGATGGAGATCTTCGTCCCGGAGAATCCTTTTATCACCGGCGCTCTCGGGGCGGCACTCCTTGCCGCCAGGATGGCGGGGGAAAAGAGCGCTACTTCGTGACCTTGGGGGGAGGCCCCAGACACGAGTCAATGAAGGCGCCGAAATCCTTTTCTCCTCTGATCTCCGATGAGCGGGCAACCTCCTTGCCCTCGACGAAAAGCACGAAAGTATTGCTTTTCTTGATCTTGTACCTGTCGCCGGTGATGCTGTTGTACTGGCTGTCCATCTTGAGGACCTTGACCCTCATGGCATTTTTCTGCGATACCTTGTCAATGGCGTTGCTGAAGGCATCATAGACGCTCACCCCGGGATTGAAGAAAAACCATACGATCACGGGCATATCGGCCTCAATCACCTCGTTCTGAAAAGTTATCTCCGAGATCTCGGAGATCCACCCCGCCTGGGCTGCCGTCGCCGCTGCCACAAAAAACACTGCCAGACAGAAAAACCCGATAGCTCTTTTCATAGACATACTCCTCTCGAATCAATGTACCAGAAATCCCTGCCCATAATACGCATTAACGGCCCTCTTTCTTCCTGAGCATGATGGTGGTCTTGCTTGATATCTGGATCCTGTCGCCATCGGCAATATGCTTGCCTGAGCCGGAAATGAGTATCTTCCCGTTGATAAATACCGGCTCTGTTTTCACCAGCTTCTGGAGATGGAACTTTCCCTCATGGAAATATATCTTGATATGGCTCTCCGCGAGCTGATCATCGGGAAGTACCACGTCATTGGACGCACCCTTGCCGATGGTAATGCTTTCTTTCCTTATTGCGTACTTTTTTCCTTCCATATCCTTGGAGCCTTTGTATACCAGGATTTCCCATGCACCGGGAGGAGGGGGGGCAGGCTTCTGCACTACCGGGGGGCTTTCCATTTCCTCGGCCTCTTTCTGCCAGTTCTGGAAAAGGGGGCGCTTCCCCTGGCCTTCAGGGTCTTTTGGGGCAGGCGGATGACTTCCCCGGGGGGGTACTTTCGCTGCCTCTTTCCCTTCGCCGGTGAGAAAGTCCAGCACTTCCTTCGTGCCCTGCTCGTAAGGGCTGAAGCTCACGGCATCCTGCTTGAGCCTTGATGCAGCGGCTGCTCCGGGGGGAGCGGCGGGCCGGGAAGCCGGGGGAGCGGCAGGCCGGGAGGCCGGGGGGCGTTGAGTATCTGGTTTCGTGAGAGACTGCTCGAAGGCAAGGTCTTCACTGCGAAGGCGCCTGGTATGACGGCTCTCTTCCGGGTGAGGCTTCTCGGGCGCCTGTTTCGCGGAAGAAAGATATGCTTCAAGGTCTTCCTTGCTGAGCTTGGTGGTGAACCGGCTCTCATCGGGTGAAGGAGAGGGGGGCGCAGCCTCTCCCCCCTCCTTGATAAGGCGCCTTGTGTACCTGCTTTCATCTGAATAAGATTCAGTATCTGCGTGCATCTCTGGGGGGCGCACCGGTGGAGCCAGTGTTTTATCAGGACCTGGCAGGCTTTTTGCGCCGAGTTCCTCATAAAGGCGCTCATATTTCTTATCCTGAGGCATCTCTTTCATCTGGGGAAAGTGTTTCCCGGGATACTCCGTTTTGATCAGATCGATGTTCTTGAAGGGCGAAGGGGCGGGTTTCTGCTCCTTTCCCTTTATCTCGTAATACTCCGTAAGCTTTGCACTGCCGCTGTCCTGAACCTGCTCAGCCACCGGCGGCTCAGACTGCCCGAAAATGCGGCCCTTTGCCACGCCCCCGCCTGAAGCGACCTTCCCTCTTGTGAGATTCATGGGAGTGAACTGGGGGGCCTGTGGAGTGCTCTGGGTGCTGGTTTGGGCGCTTCCCGATGAGAATGCAAGGGGAGTGAACGAGGGGGAGGCCTGTGCACTGCCAGAGGCCTGTGAGCCTTTCAAAAGGTTTACGGGCTTCACAAGGGCTTCTCGATCTTCCCTGGCGCTGCCGCTGTCCACCGGGGGAGATGCCGCCTCCCTTCCGCTCTTCGAAGCGGGGGAATCGCCGATCGAGGCAAATTTAAGAAGCTTCACATCCCTGACCCTGTCATCTTTTGCAGTGAAAAAGACTTTTCCCTTGGCTGCTTCGTCCTCTTCCTCCGGAGGCTCCTCTTCCCGGGGGGGCTCCGGAGGGAGAGGAGAGGGGAACATTCTTCCCTCCTCGCTTATCAACGGCTCCTGGATGCTTGCTTCAAACTCATAGAGAGGGAACGTGGCCCGGGGGTTCGGGGCCTCGTGTGAAGCCTCACTTTCAGAATCGTCCTCGGTGAAGTAATCATAGTTTCTCTCCACTGGCCCGTTCCAGAAGCGGAATGCCACTTCTCCCATCTGTATTCTGTCCTGGTGGGAGAGGACCGCCTGCTTTATCTCCCTGCCATTCACTATGGTGGGCTTGACGCTCGACTTATGGACAATGAGGTAGCTCCTCACGGTGTCATCCCATAAAAGCTGCGCATGAATCCTTGAGAGGGAAGGCTCGTCAAGAAGGATCCAGTTATGCTTTTTCTCCTTGACGGCAAGGCGCCGGCCGACAGTTATCATATCGGCAGTGAGGCGAAAGGTCTGGCCTCTCTCCCTTCCCTTGAGAACCTCAAGCCAGAATACCTGCTTTTCCATAAGGCATTCACCAGAATGATGTTTCAGTCTCTTTGACGGCCGGCAGGAAAGGGATTCCCCGAAATAAGGCGGGAGCGGGGCTTTTCTGCCTGCAATACTCCCTCACATAGTTATCCACTGAGGGGAAAATACCTCTCAATCTTCCATTCCCACAGAAATTTTGACAGGGTACAGGCCTCTCCACTTCTTATTTTATACCAAATCACAGGAATTGCAAGGGTGCTGTGTAGAAGATTATTTCCTGAAAGGAAACAGGTGACTTATGGCGGAACTTGGGCAGATTCACCCCCGGAAAAAGCTTGCCTGCCCCCATTGCAGCGTCCTCCTGACCGATGACGTCCTCGTCTCCATCGTTGAACTGGGGGTCATTGACTGCGCTCATTGCGGGCAGCCCATAAGGCTCCCGGAGAGGGTCGTCGAGGAGCTGAGGAGGAGCGCCCATGTGGGCAGAAATCTTGACATCACCATGTGACAGGCCTTGTATATCCCATGCGAAAGAATGACAGACTGCTCCACGTCCTTGAAGGCCGGCCCACTGAAGTGACACCGGTCTGGATAATGCGGCAGGCCGGCCGCTACCTCAGGGACTACCGGGACCTCAGGGAACGGTATAGCTTCCTTGAGCTCTGCACCGAGCCAGAGAGAATTGCAGAGGTTACCCTTCTGCCTCTCAGGGAGCTTGACGTTGACGGCCTTATCATTTTTTCCGACATACTCCTTCTCCTGCTGGCTCTCGGAGTCGATGTGGCCTTCAAGGAGAAGGAGGGGCCCGTTATCCTGAATCCTATCAGGACAGGTGAGGACATTGCGCGCCTGAAGGCCTTTGAGCCAGAGGAGAAAAAGCTGCCTGTCCTTACTGCGATAAGGATGCTGAGCGGCCGATCCCTGCCCCTTATTGGTTTTTCGGGCGCACCTTTCACTCTCGCCTCGTATGCAGTGGAAGGAGGCCACTCGCGGCATTTCCTGGCTATCAAGACCCTTCTTTATCAGCATCGCCCCCTTTTCGAGATCCTCATGGAAAAGCTTACCAAGGCAGTCACCGGCCTGCTTGAGGCACAGGTGGCTGCAGGCGTTGATGCCGTGCAGCTCTTCGATACCTGGGCAGGCGTGCTTGCCTATGATGACTATGTCACCTTCGTAGAGCCCTATTCCCGGCAGATAGTCCGGGCTCTTGAGAAGAAAGTTCCTGTCATCCACTTCGTGCTTGACAGTGCCCACCTTCTTCCCTCCCTGGCACTGATGGGAAGCCGCGCCATAGGCATTGACTGGAGAATCCCCGTTGACAGAGCAAGAGCAATTGTGGGAGATGGGGTGGCGCTGCAGGGGAACCTTGATCCCGCGGCGCTCTTTGCGCCTCATGAGGTGATAGAAGGGAAGGTCAGGGAAATATTGAGCAAGGCTTCGGGAAAAGGAGGCCACATCTTCAACCTGGGCCATGGGATCCTCCCACAGACTCCCCTTGAGAACGTAAAGTGCATGATCGAGGCGGTCCATACCTTCAGCAGAAGCCCGGACCAGCCATGAAAAAGGACTGCGTGGTAATAGGCGGCGGCATTGCAGGCCTGGCGGCCCTTTATTTTTTTCAGGGGCTCTCCCCGGGGCCTTCCCTTCTTCTTGAGGCGAGAGACCGGACGGGGGGGAACATTCTCACGGAGCAGCTCGACGGTTTTCTGGTGGAAGGGGGTCCCGACTGCTTCCTTGCGAGCAAGCACTGGACCCTTGCCCTTGCCCGGAAGCTTGGAGTCGAGGCCCTCATGACAAGGCCCGATATGAACAGGACCTTCATTCTCTCGGGAGGAAGGCTTCACCCCATCCCCCGGGGCCTCTTTCTGATGGTCCCCACGAGCTTCTTCCCCCTTCTCTTCTCTCCCCTTATAACATGCCGCGGGAAGCTGAGAATGGCAATGGATTTCTTTATCCCCCCCAGGAGGGAAAAGAGCGACGAGAGCCTCCAGTCCTTCGTGGAGAGAAGGCTTGGAAGGGAGGCCCTGGAAAAGATTGCCGAGCCGCTCATCGCCGGCATTCATGCGAGCGTCCCCGACAGGCTCAGCATCAAATCGGCCTTTCCCTCCTTCGTGGAGATGGAGGAAAAGCACGGGAGCCTTATCAGGGGAGCGCTCGTGAGGAAAAGGAGCACCATCCTCCCTGAAGGGCTTTCCTTTTTCATGTCCTTCAGGGAGGGGCTTGGCGAGCTCACCTCCAGGCTTGCGGCAGGTTTTCCCCCTGAGAGCGTCAGGTGTGCCACAAAAGTGAGGTCCCTCAAGGCGGGAAAAGAGGGGGGCTACGAGATTGCCACTGAAGGGGGGGAGCACCTGGAGGCCCGGACAGTGATTCTTGCCACGCCGGCCTACGAGAGTTCACGCCTCCTCGAGGGGCTTGACACAGGTCTCGCAAGGGAGCTCAGCGCCATCCCCTATACCTCGACGGCCACGGTAAGCCTTGGTTACAGGGAGAGTGACCTCTCACACCGCCTCAATGGCTATGGCTTTGTCATTCCGCGCAGGGAAGAGAGAAGAATCATGGCCTGCACTTGGACCTCCTCGAAGTTTCTCCACAGGACGCCGCAGGGCCACGCGCTTCTGCGCGTGTTCCTCGGGGGTACCCACCATGGAGAATGGACTCAGATGGACGATGACGAAATCTACCGGATGATCGGTGAGGAGCTCCGCGACATCATGGGAATCAGCGCCACCCCCGTTCTCAGGCGGCTTTACCGCTGGAAGGATGCCATGCCTCAGTATGTCGTGGGCCATCAAGCTGCCATGGCAAGGATCGATGAGCTGGCGGTCCTCCACAAGGGGCTCTACCTTGCGGGGAGCGCTTACCGAGGCATCGGGATAGGCGACTGTATAAGGGAAGGCGAGGAAGCTGCGGGGAAAGCCTTTCATTACCTGGGGCAGCTGTCATAGACCATACGGGCAATCTGTGCAATGGTCCGGCCTGCTTCCCCCGCTCTTCCCTCTTCAATGTCACAGATAAATACCACCAGCACGGCGTGGGAATTCTTTGACACCTCGATAATCCCCGCGTCGTTTACAATGCCGCAGATAGTCCCTGTCTTGTGAAAGACCTTCACCGAAGAAGGAAGGTTTCCCGGGATCCTCGTGTTAAACTTCGTCCTGGAGAGCACGCCGAGCGCAAGAGCTGTGGAGTGTCTTGAAAGGATCTCTCCTTTGAAGAGCTTCTCGAGAAGGCGCGCCATGTCGGCAGGTGAGCACATGTTGTCAAGCGCTTTGGCCACTGCCACGTCGTCATAGTAAGAGGCGCCGGTCTGACGGGCTGCCGAGGCATCCTCGGCGGCCTGGAAACGCGAGCGTGTAAGATTTCTGTTCTCCTCAAGCACGGCACGGATCGACTTTTTCCGCCCCTCCATTGACTTCTTCCCCCAGAGGGCGGCTATCTGCCCTGCAGACTTCCCTTTCCACTCGCTCCCGAGGCCCAGGGAGATAAGGTAGCCCGGCCTGTTGGGAAGGTAAATGGCGTTATGCACAAGGCCCAGCCCGGGCATAACGCCAGACACAGCCTCTGTGCCGGTGAACTCCCAGAGGATATCGGTGGCCGTGTTGTCACTGACCGTTATCATAAGCTCCATGGCCCGTTCCACGGTGACCTTTGAGCCGGCGGCCTGATCCTGAAGCGAGCCGCTCCCGATGCACTTGTCATGCTCATGGATCACGAGCTGAGAGGAAAGGGACGCCTCCTTCCTGTCAATCTTCTGGAGGACGGCAACAAGGAGGGGCACCTTGAAGACGCTGGCAAGAGGGAAAAGCTCATCACCCCTCATGGAAAAAAATGAGCCCTTTTCCACGTGGCAGAAGGCCAGGCCTATATGCATGCCATCCTTCTTTTTCACGAGGCTTTCGAGCTTTTTCTCAAGAGCAGGGAAGGGATCAGCAGCCGGTGCTGGAAATGCCCCGGCTGCGCCCGTTATCATGAGAGCAGCCAGCAGCCCCAGGATCACCAGCATGTTTTTTTTTGTCATGGTCTTCTCATCCTTCTCACCAGGAGCTTACCAGGGGGATCATGATGCCGCCTGATGCGAGGTTCATGGTGCTTCGCCCGCCGCCGGGACCTTCTGTGATATTAGCCCGCATCAGGGCAGTCCTGGGAAATGCGCCGTTCACGTGGTGGGGGCAGAAATCATATTCCACAAGCTTCTCCGAGAGGTCCCCGCCCCCCTCGATGGCGGTCACCGATGAGCGGGGGTACTCCACTTCGCGCTGGAACACGAAGCCGTCACAGGTCCGATCATCAAGCAGTCTCTTCCATGAGTCGCTGCGGTGGGACTGCCCGAACTCCACTCCCTTCCCGAAGCCTGAGTCCGTAGGCTTTGATATCCACTGCTCCCGCTCCTTCAAGATGCGCCCTCGGTATTCCCCGTTTCTCCCAAGGTTCACTGTGAGAGGCACTACCTCGCGGATATGCTCTATCTCCCCGGCCTGAAAGCCTGCTTCCCTCATCACGGCATCGTCCCAGCAGAGGGCGAATACCTCTTTCGAGCGGGTAAGCCAGGAGCGCGTGGAATTGACAATGAGAAACTCGTCGGGATGGGAAAGGATTGACTCGTAGTCTTCCAGGTCAATGCCCTGCTCGCGGTAAGCCGTCATATAGACCGAATTTCTCCATATCATATCGACCTTTGCTTCGTTGAGGGTTATCTCAGACCCGCGGCGCTTCACTTCAAAAGGGAAGCAGACCCTGATGGAGAGGGGGTGATTAAACTTCTCGCGGGACAGCTTCTCGCAGGCCCGGGCCATTGCGGGAAGATCGGTGAACTTGGGCGGGTAGCCATGCTCAATCACCAGGGCAATGACCTCTGGGAGTCCTTTCCCGAAGCGGTCTCTATACTCGTCAAAAAACCACTGGAGGATATGGGGCGCGAGAAGCCTCGGCTCGTAGTGAAATCCAAGCCTCCCGAGCACCAGGGAGGCGATGCGCTGCCCCACGTCATGGTAATGGATCGCGAGAGGCGCCGCCTGGTTCACTTCAATGATGCGGTACTCGCCGCTCTCACGGTGAAAAAAGCCGTCGATTCGACGCTGGCGCTTCCTTATCGAGGAAGGGGCCTCATAAGAGCACTGGGAGACAAGGTGCCTTCCCCCAGGGGTGAGAGAGGCCATGAGGCGCTCAAGGAGCGGCCTTCCCGCGGGAGAATAGGCATGGTCTTCAAGCCTTATGAGGGCATCAAGAAAGAAATCAAGCTTTCCGAAGACCTGCAGCACTTTCTCAGTATCCAGCACCATGGGAAGGGGGTAAAAAAGGATGGCCCTGCCGCCGATCTGGAGCTCTTCCCGGTAAGCAAGGCGCGCTGCCTCTGAGAGCAATTCCCTGCGGGACTTCCGGTCAAGAGAGCGGAGCTTTTCCTGGAAGCGTTCTTCTTTCAGTTCCATAGGCTCATATCCATTTCGTAGACTTCCATAGGGTAATCCACGTGCCGGTGCCGCGTTTTTTCGCTTCCTTGTATACGCGCCAGGCCACAATGGCATCTTCAAAGCCGAGCCCCGTAGGATTGAAAAAGATGTTCTCATCCTTTGACTGCCTGCCGGGCCTTTTCCCTACCACCACGGGGGCAAAATCCTCAATGAGGCTCTCGGGGATAATGCCGTCACGGACGGCTATGGCGTGGGTCTGGACCCCGCGGTGCTTTCCCTGCTCCCACATATCGGCAATAACGCGGTTCATGCGCTTGAGAAGGACTGATTCATTCTCATAACAGCCTATATTATAGACGGTGACACCTTTCTGCTTCACCCATTTTGCCTGTACCACGGGAACTGCCACGTTTGGAAGGCAGGTGACATAGAAATCAACTCCATCTACCGCCTCATGAGCACTCTGCACGGGCTTTATGGCGAGGCCTGTACGCTCCGCCATCTCGCGGGCAAAGAGGTTTTTCGTATCCCCACGGGAATAGACCCTCACCCTCTTGAGTGAGGGAAGCCCCTTGTGAATGCCCAGGAGCTGGGTGCGCATATTCACTCCTGCCCCCACAAGCCCTATTTCTTCAGTATCAGGGCTGGCAAGCCTCCTGGTGGCAATGAGCGACACTCCGCCTGTCCTCGTGGCGCTTATCACCTGCGCGTCCAGGATGGCTATCGGCGACTTGGTGACAGTGTCAAAAAGGGCAATGAGCCCCGTGGCCCTCGGCAGACCGATATCGGCATTTGAAGGCATGGCGCCCAGGAGCTTGCAGGTGATTATCTCTTCCTCGCCGAGATCGACATAGGCGGGGAGGAAATTCACGAGGCCGATGTTATGCTCATGGTGGTGCGAATGGGCCCTCAGGGTCGTCTTCATGGGATTTACTATCTTCCCCTGATGGAGAAGGGTAAATCCCCGCTCCATATCGGCGGCGGCGAGCTCAACGTCGGCGCCCCCGCAGGCAACCACGTCTTCAAGGGAGAGGAAAAGAATCTGTTTTTCCCTGTTCTTCATCGGCTGCTTCCTTTCTCGAGTGCCATGACCTGAGGCAAAGCCCCGGTGCCGTAGTGAAAATGCGGATCGTCTTTCTCTCAGGGCTTTATCTCTTCGGTCGTTCCGTCCTTGTACACTACCTGGAGCTTCACCAGGTCAGCCCGGACCTGGAAAGAAGTGGACCCGTCGGGGATGTCACGGAGTGCCTGGCGGAAATCGCGCCGCTCCTGGGGGCCCAGCGAGCTTACCGTGACCGTTGCCTGCTCGTTCCTTCCCTCATCAGGGTAGGCTATGGCGAAAACGAGGCTCATCGTGGTGATATTCCTCGCATATTCATTCCTCACCGCCCCCGTGAGAGAGAGGTGAAGAGTCGCTTTCTTCCTGTTCTGCTGATGATTTGCTCCGTCGGTATAAGTGGAATTCGGTATGTCAACGGTTTCGACCTCTTTCCAAGGCTCATACGTGACGCGGAAGCCCTTTTTCTCAAAGTCGACCGCCGCGGAGGGCATCACCGCAACTAAGACGGTGATGAGGGCAAGTGCGCACATGACTGCGTATTTCATCCAGAATCTCCTTTCCTAGCGTTTCCACCATCCTTTTTTCTTTGCCTGTTCAATATCCATCTTCAGCCTTTCCAGCTCGCCCTTCAGGAGCGAGCGGTGGGACTGCATCTCCTCTATGTGTCTCTCCAGATGGGCTATCTTCTCATCCCTCTCTTCCAGAAGGCGCTTCAGGCGGAGAAGCTCACTGCTGAGATCACCCGTCTCTTCAGCGAAAGAGGTTTTTTCCGGAGCCTTTTCAGGGGATGGAGGGAGGGGATGGGCTTCTCCGGCAATGCGGACCGTATCCCTGCTGAGAAGCTCTCCCTTGTGATCGTCTTCGATGCCCCAGCGTATCTCCATAGAACAGGCCTTCCCCTTATAGTTTCTAAATATTTCTATGCTCCTGCCCTCAGCCCTTTTTTCGGGAAAAAATTAGCACTTCTTGGGGGGGAGCGGGGGAGAGACCAGGATAGAACCCTTATGTGGCGACAATAAAAAGGGCTAAGAGGCACATGAGCAGAGCCAGGAGCCCCATGTAGCAGAGAGGCCATCCCGGGTAGGAGAAACTGGGGCCCGAGGTGGCAAGAACTCCTGTGAACACGGCAAGCAGGACGCCAAGCAGCATTATCTTGAGCCTTCTCATCTTCCACGTTTTCTCATCAATCTTTCCATAAGGCTCTCTGGGATATATCACAGGGGGGAAGGCATCTTCCTCGGCAGAGTGCTCTTCAAGGCCTTCCTTCACAGGGTCAAGAAGCATGGAGTGCTCTTCCTTTCATGCTGAATACAAGCAGTCCCTTGCAGCAATACTTTCACTTTGATGATAGCACCTTGTCTATAAAGAACCTGTAAATTTCGCTCTCACCCGGATAAAGATTCCGTTAAGAGTGTTTTTCCTGAATATCGCCTCCCTGCTCTTCCATGACCTGAGAAAACCCGGGGTTCCCGATACAGGAAATTATGGCCCTCCCGCGTAGTCTTAAAGGAGAGCTCCCCTGGAACTTTGTGAAAGGGCATGCCATGAGAACCACCAGGACTCTCTCCACAAGATATGGCTACCTCCTTGCGGTCTTCTCCGTGATAGCGGCAACGGCGCTGTTCTATCCGGGAAAGGATTATTTCGGAAAGGAGCAGTGGGCCCTTCTCTACCTGCTCATCGTCGTGTTCGTCGCTGCCCTTTCAGGCTATAAACCCGCCCTTCTCGTGGCAGTCCTCTCGTTCTTTGCATGGAACTATTTTTTTCTCCCGCCCTACCATACCCTTATTGTCACCGACCCCAAGGACTGGCTCTCCCTTATTGTATTTCTTACCGTGGGGATATTGATGGGGCTCCAGACGGGAAGGCTGAGGGAAAGGGAGAGCCACGCCCTTTCCAGGGAGAAGGAGACAGCCCTTCTGAACCGCTTCAGCGCCCGTATCGTATCGGAGATATCCATCGAGGAGATGGCGGAAGTGCTTATCAAAGAGGTGTCTGAAATTACTTTCGCCAGGGCGGTGGCACTCTATCTTCTCGACGAGAAGGGCATGGTCCGCGAGGTGCTTTCCATTCCCGCTCTCGCCGGAGAAACCAGGGAAACGCTTTTCAGGAGAGCCGAATCAGCCTATCTGGAATCAAAGTCCTCAGGCTTTCCCTCATTGAGCGAGCTCTCCGATCCCTCCAGGATAACCCGGCCCCAGGACCTCTTTCTTCCCCTCCTCACGACTACGCAGCACGCCGGAATGCTCTATGTGGGCGAGCGAAGCGACGGGAAGCCTCATTCCCTCCCGGAAATCCGCCTCCTTATGGCAATTGCCTACCAGGCGGCAGTGTTTATTGAGCGAAAGAGGCTCCAGCACATCTCTATCCAGGCTGATGCTCTCCGCGAGACTGACCGTCTCAAATCAACACTCATCTCATCGGTTTCCCACGAGCTGAAAACACCTCTTGCCTCTGCAAATGCCACGGTGACCAGCATGCTTGAGGGCGATACCAGATGGGATTCCCTGCAGGTCCGTGATGAGCTGCAGACCGTCAAGTCCGATCTTGAGCGCCTCAACAGGAGCATCGGCTCCCTGGTCGATCTCTCCCGCCTTGAGGATGCCTCATGGATCCCGCGGAAAGAGCCTTATGAGCTCGGGGAGATCCTGGGCTCCGTTCTTGCCAACATCCCGGAGAAAAAGAAGGGAAGAATCCTTTTCGCCCTTGAGGAGAATCTTCCCCTCATAGAGGTGGATTTTGTCCAGTGGGCGAGAGGAATACAGAATCTCGTGGAGAATGCCCTCGCCTACAGCCCCGAGAGCTCCCCTGTCACCATAGGGGCAAAGACAGGGAATGGCGAACTGGTCCTGTGGGTTGAAGACGCGGGGCCGGGGATCCCGCCCGAGGAACGGAGCCTTGTCTTTGAGAAGTTCTACCGGGGCTCCTCATCAAAGGGAGTATCATCAGGAACGGGGCTGGGACTTGCCGTCACGAAGGAGATAGTCCGTTTTCACGGGGGAACGATTGCCCTTGAGGCCGTAAAGCCCCATGGGGCAAAGTTCGTCATCACCCTCCCCCTCAGGAAGGAGTCTCATGAGCACTACTGAGAAAAAAGTGAAAATTCTTATCGTAGACGATGAGGAGCAGATCCGCCGCGCCCTCAGATCGATGCTTTCCTCACGATCCTACGAGGTCATCGTGGCCTCCAAGGGCGAAGAGGCCCTCGACCTCGCTATTGATGCGGTGCCCGACCTTGTAATACTTGACATGTCCATGCCGGGAATGGGAGGTCTTGAAGTGTGCCGCGAGCTCAGGACGTGGTTCACCGGGCCCATCCTCATACTGAGCGTACGGGGGGCCGATACGGACAAGATTGCAGCCCTTGACACCGGCGCCGACGATTATATCACCAAGCCCTTCTCCGCAGGGGAGCTCCTCGCGAGGGTGAGAGCCCTCCTCAGGCGCTCCTATCTGAGGATCACCCCTGTGCCGGTGATCACTGTGGGAGAGCTTGAGATTGATATTCCCCGCCGCAAGGTGAGAAGCGGTGGCACCGAGATGTCCCTCACCCCCATCGAGTTTGACATTCTTGCCTACCTTGCCCAGAATGCCGACTGTGTCGTCACCTCCAAGATGGTTCTTGCCCAGGTGTGGGGACCGGAGTACGAGGACATCCAGACGCTCCGCGTCCATATAAGCAACCTGCGCAAGAAAATCGAGCCCCATCCCGCGGTGCCGCGGTATATTCTCACCGAGCCCGGTGTGGGGTTCCGCTTCTCGCTTTCCTAGAAGACTATACAAAATCTTTATATCCCGGCAGAATATCTTTATATCCTCTTCACAGGCACTGCCCTATAATATAATCGCCTTATCATATTTATTGAGCCTTTCTGAAATAAAGGATTATGCCTATGGTCACCCTCCAGAGAAAACACCTGATCCATGAGGCCCGGGAAATAATAAGACCGCTGGGCATCGTCTTCGGCGATATCGGCACGAGCCCCATCTATACGCTTTTTGTCGTGTTTCTTTTTCTCAAGCCAATGGATAAATCCGATATTTTCGGTGTGCTCTCTCTCATGATATGGTCAATGATCCTGGTGGTCTACATACAGTATACATGGCTTGCCATGAACCTCTCCATGAGGGGCGAAGGCGGGATCATCATCCTGCAGGAGATCCTTTCCACGCTCGTCAGACATAAAAAACAGATCCGGATTATCACTCTTTTATCTTTTATCGGACTCTCGTTCATCATCGGGGATGGCGTCATCACGCCGGCAATCTCCATACTGAGCGCGGTGGAGGGCCTGAAGCTCATACCGGGACTCGAAGGCACCCCTCTTTTCATCGTGCTTCTCATTTCCATAATCATCACAATATTTCTCTTCGCTTTTCAGAAACGTGGCACCGACAAGGTCTCTGCGTACTTCAGCCCTATAATGATCATGTGGTTTCTCGCGCTGGCCTTCTCAGGAATAGTAGCCATCTGCGAGTATCCTGCCATACTGGAAGCGCTCTCGCCACATTATGCAGTGCTGTTCTTCATCAAGAGAAAGTTCATAGGGTTCCTTGTGCTCTCAGAAGTGATACTCACCATTACCGGTGGAGAAGCACTCTATGCCGACATGGGACACCTGGGCAAGGAAAGCATCAGGAAAGCCTGGAACTTCGTTTTTGTCTGCCTCGTACTCAATTACCTTGGGCAGGGGGCGCATATGAGCGCCGTGTCCGGCACGACTTCAAGCTCAATCCTCTTTGACATGGTATTCCGGGAATCAAGGCTCCTCTATATCCCCTTCTTGATCCTCACCGTCATCGCCACCGTCATTGCCTCGCAGGCCATGATAAGCGCCATGTTCTCAATTGTCTACCAGGGCATCAACACCGGTATCATGCCGAGGCTTAAGATCGATCACACCTCACAGGAATTGTCCACGCAGATTTATATCGGGTTCGTGAACTGGTTTCTCTTTGCCTGCGTTATCCTGATGCTGCTCATATTTAAAGAGTCAAGCAAGATGGCCCTGGCTTACGGTCTCGCCGTGAATGTGACCATGACCATAACGGCGATAATGCTTATCTGGATATACTCTCTCCATAAGTCAAGGCTGCTCATGGCGCTCTCGGTAATGGTCACCTTCATCGACCTTGCCTTCCTCTTCTCAAATATCAACAAAATTCCCCATGGCGGCTACTGGTCCCTCATCATGGCCATGATCCCCCTGCTGGTGATCCTTCTCTACAAGGCAGGGCAGCGGCGCCTCTATATCGCCCTCAGGCCCATGCCCCTCGCGCCCTTCATGGAGCGCTACAACGAGATGTACAAGACGGCGAGCAAGATCAAGGGGACGGCTATTTTCCTTCTCCGCGATGTAAACCACATCTCGCCCTACATCGTGAACACCATATTCTCCCACAGCATCCTCTATGAATACAACATCATTCTCTCAATATCGATAAAAGACAAGCCTTACGGCATCAAAAGCCACTTTGCCCGGGACCTGGCGCCGAGCCTCAGGGTCTTCGAGATACACCATGGCTACATGGAAGTGGTGAACGTCGAGGAAGTCCTGAAGGAACACGGGATTGACGGAAAAGCGGTCTTTTACGGCATCGAGGATATTGGCACGGGGAAATTTGCGTGGAAGCTCTTCGCCCTCATCAAGGCATTGTCACCTGCCATAGTGCAGTTCTATAACCTCACGCCGCAGAAGCTCCACGGTGTCATCACCAGGGTGCAGATATAAGTATGGTGAGGCCGCGCTTTATTCGTTTTCCTTGCCCTCATCATCATACATTTCTGTCACCACCCTTTTGAGGTTCTCAAAAATCTATCTCTTATCTCTTTTTTATTATACACCATTTGCGTCACTATTGACAGCCCGGAACTCCCTCACCATTTTTGCTCTGGCATTCATGTCCAGCCCAATATCAGGGTGAGCGTCTTCACGGCGAAAAATATCATTCCCTTCACTGCCACAGGGAGAAGAGGGATGTTTTCAGCAAAAGACATTTCATCACTTATTTCAGGCCAAGAATGCTTTTATCGGCGCGGGGACCCACACAGTCTGCCCCTTCTTGATATCACTGCAATCACCATTGCCGCTATAAAGAGATAAGGGAGAATTCCCTTAACTTTTCTTTATTTTTTTTCTTCTCGTAACGGTTTATTTGCACTCCCTTTCTTCAGATTATGCCCGCATTCGGGGCAAAACTTGTAATCGAATAAAAATCGCCAGATTTTGCCACATGCGAGGCATGGAATGTCGAGCGGCTGACCACATTCATTGCAGAACTTTTCGTCCGCACCCGTTGTTTTTCCACATTTCGGACATTTAAAAGCGTCCATGTTTTCCTCCTTTTAGTAAAGTAGAGTAAAGAGCAGGTTCGGTACACCCCAGTCTGTCAGGCTCGGCACCCTCTGTATCCCTTTCGGGAAATCTATTACGATGCGGCAGGGTTCACTTTATGTTACGGACTGCGGGGTCGCAATGACACCGCTTCGATGCTCGGATTGCCCCTGACATCGGGTGGTTGCTACAGGGCAGCCTGACTTTTACCCTGAGCGGACTTTCAACGGCAAGCTGACTTGAGCTTATCTGGGCACGCGAGGAAGCTAGATTTCGGTTCCCCCGGTCTCCGTCGGCCTCCGCAGAAATATACTCCACGAGAAGCGAGAGCACTTCCTTCATAAGTTGTGCGACATTCTCCACCCTGAGCCTGTAGCTTGAAAGGATCTGCTCCAGGAAATCCGAGAATGCGTCATTTCTTGTTCTTGTTTCAAGCACCACCAGAATGCCCTCCTTAAGAATAATGCCCGGGTGAAAGTCTTCACTCAGGCAATCATGGCCTTGTATATCGGGGATCCTGTTAATCGTCCGCGGCTTTCTAATTTTCTGAAGTCATGCGTCCAGAATTCTCTGCCCTACGATGTCGTCCTATTTCTATTGTAACCCCCCGGCGCCCCGGAAATCTATCAGTCCAGAGGTATCTTTTCTGTAAGAGTTCCTGGAGGCATCTCTGTAAGGCCCCGTCCTACAGTGCGGTGTAAGCTCTTGCTCTGTCTCTATAATCAGGCGCGCAAGTTCTATGACCTTGCAGCGCCTGCAGCGGTTTTAAGCCTTGAGCATGGAATATTTCGCTCTCGCCGCAGTTCCTCCCGAAGAGCAGAACCTTTTTTACTTGGGGACATGAGGAAGTCAATGAGGGGGATCCACATGGATCGGCAAACTCTATCAAAATAGTAAGGATTCCATCATGGCAATGGGTGGGAAGGCATGAGGAGGTCAATGAGAGTTATTTCCTCGCACCGAGGGCTATGAGGAGTTCGGCTACTTCTTTGTGGCCTAAGCAAATTGCATAGCGCAGGGGGGTATCGCCATGTATGTCCCCTGCATTTACATCTGCGCCCTTAGAAATGAGCAACTCGACCATCTCTTTGTGGTCTCCAAAGATTGCCCAGTGCAGAGAGGTAATGAAGCTTGCGCTCTTTGCATTTACATCTGCGCCTTGGGAGATGAGCAACTCGGCTATCTCTTTATGACCTTTGAAGCTTGACCAGCGCAAAGGGGTGCAGCCATCCTTGTCTCTTGCATTGACATTCGCACCTTGGGAAATGCAATCTCTCACTGCCTGGAGGTTGCCTGACATTACAGCGTCAAATATATCCCCACTAAACATATTCTTTTCCTCTTTCTTCGCAACTTCTTCCACCATGAAGTAGTTCGTTTCCATTGAAGTTATTCCTCAGAACTGGGCCTCTCACTTGACGGCTGTCCTCTGAAAGACCATAGTGAAGCCGTTATGGTTTTTAAATTTTTTCAAATTTTTTATAGTGAGGGGCGGGGTGTATATATATTCAGGCGGGAGCGGGGCGGTATCCCCGGGGTAGGGAGTGCCTGGGGTAGGTGGAGTTCCCTCCTGCCGTCGCCGTGGCTGTCCTCTGTCCCTGTGATGACGTTCTCTCTTGTCCCTATCATCCATTCTCCTGATTGTCCCTGTTGCCGTCATCACCCTCTCCTGTTCGCCTTCATCTCCTGGGACAAGCTGCCCTCATTGTTGAGCTGGGCTTGCCATCAATACCTCTCTGGAAAATTCTCAAAATTCATGCTTTGCCTTACAGGGCATGGAAATTTGGGCTTTTGGATGAACAAAACCGGTCAATGGAAAGTAGTTCTCCGCACGCCTGCTATCAAGTAGAAATACTTGGTGCCAGTAATAAACCTATCATAAGACAGAGAACACTATAAACAGAGACTATATATCACCGCAGCGCTGGAAACGGACAGCAAGCTCCTGGAAACGGGGGCTTGTTCTTTTTATCATGGAGATGGCGATCCTCACCCTTGTTTCACAAAAAGTGGCACACCTGAATAGGCTTGCCGTGATAAGGAAATTACCGGCTTCACCTCATCATTTTCTATTATCCACGAGCTTGAAGAGAGGACGGCTTGAAAACTGCCATGGTCCGAGATGGGATGTTCCATACTTGGGACAGGGCATTTTCCAAAATGGCTTATTATATGGGATTTATCCTGTTCTGGGTGTATCAAAATCTTGCCAAGTTTTCAGAAAATGAGTGCTTTTTTACGCGAATTTTACCTCGCAATGCCGAAAGACAAAACCCCGCTTTTTCCTGTAACCACGGGGCTTTTTGTGAGTGCCGAAGATCGGGGTCGAACCGATACTCCCTTGCGGGAACTGGTGTTTGAGACCAGCGCGTCTGCCTGTTCCGCCACTTCGGCCAAGGTGTCTTCTATTATAGCACATCAGTGGCAAAAAGTCCTCCCCTTTCATGCCCTATATCGGATCAAGTTTTCCTCGGTAGTTCTGCTCAAGAGCAAAAATTTAGAATTGCTCATCAAGTCTGAGTTCCCGGGGCAGTCCAGTTGGCCAGGAGGGCTTCCACATCGAAAAATTAATTTCTGCAGCATCAAGAGGGGCACCCGTTGGCCCTGCCGGCATGGGTAATGGCCGGGAGAGCGCAGAAACAGGCCGTGGCGATTCTTTAAGAACCTTCAGGGTCATTTTTGACCTTTTCGCCCCTTTTCAGCCCTCTGGCGGCCATCTGGCGACAGCCTCAGAACCTCTTCATTATGGGCTTTTTGAGGTATGCTCTCTTTGCTTTTTTCAGCCCGATATGTTACAATTGATATATGGATACGTTTGATCTCTGTCAAGTTCACTCATGCCTTTTACCTGATGAAGAGGAGCTTCTTCACCTCGCTGATTCTT